>JACMPD010000002.1 GCA_014377675.1 Taibaiella sp. | reverse complement strand
CTTGTACTCTATGTATTTGAGTCATTAGGGTTTACTGAATATACCGCACAGATTTCCCTTCGCGATCAGGTAGACCGCAGCAAGTACATTGGCAGCGATGAAAATTGGGAAATAGCTGAGCAGGCAATTATACAGGCATCTTCAGAAAAAGGGCTGAAAACTGTGATAGAATATGGCGAAGCCGCTTTCTACGGACCCAAACTCGACTTTATGGTACGCGATGCGCTGGGCCGTAAATGGCAGTTAGGCACTATACAGGTTGACTACAACCTGCCTGAGCGCTTTGAGCTGGAGTATGTGGACAGCGACAACACCCGCAAAAGGCCGGTGATGATACACCGTGCGCCATTTGGGTCTATGGAGCGCTTTATTGCCGTACTGCTGGAGCACTGCGCGGGCAACCTGCCGTTATGGCTGGCGCCACTGCAGGTAAAAGTGCTGCCTATCAGCGATAAATACAATGAATACGCTGAAAAAGTAAAAGAAATGCTCAAAGTTGTTGACATACGCTGTACTATTGACGACCGCAGCGAGAAAATAGGCCGTAAAATTCGCGATACTGAAATGATGAAAGTGCCCTACATGCTTGTAGTAGGCGAAAAAGAAATGACTGATGGCATGGTTGCTGTAAGGAAGCATGGCGAGGGAGACCAGGGCGCGGTTACAGTAGAGCAATTTTCGGCTGATATACTCGCTATCATAAAAGAGCAGGTAAAAGGCAAAAAAAGCAATGCCATAGTAGCATAAAAATTTAATTGCTGAAATAGGCGTAACTAACACACAAATACTTATTTTTGCCATAAAAATTTTAAAAACCATTAATGCAGAAAAGACCAAAAGGCAAACCGTTTTTCAGGCCCAGATTACCACAGAATGAACACCGCTTAAATAGTGAGATAACCGCACCACAGGTGCGGGTGATTGGTGAAGATATAGAACCGGGAATATACCCTATTGCTGACGCTATAAAAATGGCGCAGGCACAGGAAGTTGACCTTGTGGAAATATCGCCGAACGCTGTGCCCCCGGTCTGCAGAATTATTGATTATAAGAAATTCCTTTACGAAAAAAAGAAAAAGGATAAAGAACAGAAAGCCAAAGCTAAACAATCAGAGGTGAAAGAGATACGCTTTACACCTAACACTGATGACCATGACTTCGACTTTAAAGCCAAACATGCTGAGAAATTTCTTCAGGATGGCAATAAAGTTAAATGTTATGTACAGTTTAAGGGCAGAGCTATCATGTTCCAGGAGCGTGGCGAACTACTCTTGTTGAAATTCGCGGAGCGGCTGGCCGAATTCGGCGGACTGGAGTCAATGCCTAAAATGGAAGGCCGCAGAATGCTCGCAATTTTTTCGCCTAAGAAGAAGGGAAAAGTATAGCATTAGTCGGCATTCGACTATCACTCCGGTAAAATATTTTTAAAAAAATATTTGTTCAGATACTATACAATTTCAGGTAGTTTGATGTACATTTGTATTGTTAACAAAATAAGAAATTTCGCGTTCAGCATAAAGAAGTTTTCATGGTGATAGGGTTTATAGGGGCTGGCCTGTTCTCAGGCTGGCTTTTTTTTGCCCATTTTCCTCCTGCGCATTTCCTCAAACATCTTCATCATATTGTCATTTCACTAAACCTTCGATAAATATTTTCCCTGAAGGCAACTGACGATTATTGCTACAAGTTAATTTTCAGGTATAAATATCTGTCTGTCGGCACAAGAGAGCCCCGTTTAGCACCATCATTCTCCTTTGCCTGCTTAGCTACTGCTGTCCCGGGTGAGAATTTTCATGTAATTTTTCGTATTTTCACAAAAAAATTAATGCGGCGAATAGTAAACAGCCTGCTTTTATTGTTGATAACCCTTGCTGCACGGTCACAACCTCTTGCCACCTATGTGACTATGCAAAATGAGCTGATGGTATGGGACAGAGGCATGATACATAAAATTGATTATATGATACCCACCAGCCTTAAAACAGGCCGGATTGCTATACCCTACCTTGATAATTCCCGCACCTTTAAAATATATTACGCGGGCAGTATGAGGCAGGTGAATGTTGGGTTCACCAATAACTTTTACGCTACTGATAACCTGGTGGCCTATCTTAATCAAAAATCGTTATACGTTTTTGATAAAGGAGTGAATAAAAATCTTACTCCAATATGTGATCAGTACTTTATAGCAGACAGCCTTGTCTTATTTCTTGATGGCTTAAAAAGCCAGTACAGCGTCTATTACAACGGCCAGATATATGGTGGCGTAGAGTCCTTTGTGCCTGACAGCACGCTCTCCGCAATAAAGGTGACCGATAATATCATCGCTTACAACAACTTCGCCAATCAGTTCAGGTTATTTTACCACGGGGCCCGGATAGCACAAGAAGACAACCCCGTGAGCACCTTTGACGCCGGGCGCAATACCGTGGCCTACGTTGACGCTGACCGTAAATTTAAAATTTTCCACAGCGGGCAGACCTTCCTTGTTGATAATTTTGCGCCGCTCTCCTACCATGTAGGCGATAACCTTGTAGCATTCGTAACCAATGATGGATATTTCAAAATATTCTACGGCGACAGCGTGAAGACACTCGGCTTCTTTAATCCTAACTACCAGGTTGGCGATAATATTGTAGCCTACAGGGATCCCTCGGGCTATATGAAGGTCTTTTATAAAGGCGAATATACCGATATGGAAAACTACTACCCTACTGATATGGTTATTCAGTACAATTCCCTCGCCTACATCAATACAAACAACACACTCCGTCTGTTTACCGAAGGAGAAGTATATGATGTTACCAATGCAGACCTTACTAAGTGGCACCTTACTTATGACGTCATCAATTACCAGATAGGGCAGGGCATCTTTAAAGTGTTTTATAAAGGCACCGAGTATTAGGTTGCGTTATTGCTCCATTACTTCACCCCACGCTCTTACAGCACACTACTTTGAATTAACTTTACGGCCATTATGAAGTACTTCAGATATTATCCCTGGGGGTTGCAGTTGCTGATGTTTGTGCTTACCACCTTCACGCTGGCGTCGTTTGGTATTTGGTGTCTGGGTATGCTCAGTCCACAACTGGCGGGCTTATCATTAACCCAGGTAACAAGCATTAATGAGCAAAGCCCTTACTACCTGGTAAAGGTAGCGCTGATTGTTCAGGGTATATCCAGCTTATTCATATTTGCGGTCCCGTCTTTACTTTTCTCATACTTCACCCACCCGAAGTGGCCCGGCTATTTGGGGTTGCGTAAACCGGGAAATCTATGGCAGCCCGTGCTGGCAGTCGGGCTTATACTGGGTGCAATGCCGCTGCTCATGGGTATAGAATCTCTGATCAGCCAGATTGATTTTGGAGCTGATGTAAAACAAAACCAGGCAAGAACCGAGGGAGTAATGAAGGCCTTCCTGAAAGCACCAGCTTTTATTGATTTCATCCGTATATTCATAGTTATGGCAATTATTCCCGCTGTTGGCGAAGAACTGTTTTTCAGGGGTATACTTATGCGTTTCGCTACCCGCGCCTTTAATGGCACCGGGCCCACACCCCAGGTAGACCGCAGCCTGCGTATGGCCACCTTATTATCTGCTTTAGTATTCGCTGCCGTTCATTCTAATGTATATGGTTTATTTTCTATTTTCATAGCCGGTGTATTGCTTTCCACTATCTATTTTCTTACAGGGTCAATATGGTGCAGCATCATAGCGCACATGAGTTTTAATGGCAGCCAGGTGATACTTTCCTACCTCGGAAACAACAATGCCGGTTTAAAAAGTTTCCTCAGCAGCGGCCAAATGCCATTATGGCTTTTAGCAACAGGCACAGCAGTGTTCTCCATGTCTTTATATCTATTGATAAAAATCAAAACGCCGCTACCGCCCACATGGACCAATGACTTTGACGAGCCAGACCCGCCAATGACCAACGACACCAATGACGACCTTTTACCAATAGGAAGTTAGCCTAAGGCAATCTCGGCATTCACTCTATTTTATTATTTTCACTATGGC
Organism: Taibaiella sp.; assembly: GCA_014377675.1. Classification (GTDB taxonomy): domain Bacteria; phylum Bacteroidota; class Bacteroidia; order Chitinophagales; family Chitinophagaceae; genus Flavipsychrobacter. The sequence continues at coordinate 2,255 of JACMPD010000002.1, read as the reverse complement.
ACTCAACTTACCTACTTTTTATAAACGCACAGGCAGCGCTATAGTTTTTGCCATTATCATGCTCGCCGGCCTGCTCTGGAATCAATGGTCTTTCCTTGCCCTGGTCTGCCTTATAGAGTTTCTATGCTATCGTGAATTTATATTGCTTGTAAAAAAGATATTCCCTGATACCCACTGGCCTGAATGGATGACAGCGATATTCAGCAGCATCGGGGTGCTGTTGCTGCTTCCGGTTAACGGCATGCTTGCCTCAATGAATGGAATTGAAGATAGTTCGCAGGCGCTTTCGACATTATCCTTCGTATGGATGGCCCTGCCTGTGCTGCCTGCATTACTTTTTATGGCCGCACTGCTGTCAAAAAAAGATGCCCTGCACGCGTTTCTGCTCTCTGTTCTGGGAATGCTGTATATTACTTTACCTATGATATTTCTGCTATACATGCACAGTGTAAGCTATATCATTCCACTTGCACTCATTTTAATGATATGGACCAATGACACTATGGCCTACCTGGTCGGTTCATTTATTGGCAAAACACCCTTCTCCCCTATCTCCCCTAAAAAGACCTGGGAAGGCACCATAGGTGGTGCAATATTGACCATGGCCGGTGCTGCGGCTTACGGCTATTTCGCGCATCAGTTTCCTTACATTAAAATGATTGACTGGGTAATGCTGGCGCTTTGCGCGGCCGTAGCGGGCACCTTAGGTGACCTTATGGAGTCGAAGCTAAAACGTATGGCGAATGTAAAAGATTCAGGAGCCATAATGCCCGGCCATGGCGGCGCGCTCGATCGTTTTGACTCCTTGCTAGTGGCTACGCCATTTGCACTCACTTATGTGTGGCTGTTTATGCGCTGATATGGGAATTGTATACATAAATTTTGCTTGGCCGATAAGGAGAAACGCTATTTTCAGCTGAATTGCTACTTAAAATTACCAAGCTGAACGGCAGTTATAAACAAATTATAGTATGATAGCGTATTATTTTCTTCCGAAATTTACTTAAATTTGTAAAATGGTTTTAGTGTTAAAAAAAGGAGCAAGTGAGGAAGAAATGCAGGCTATAAAAGATGCCATGCACGCTTCTGTCTCCAAACATGCAAAAATAAAATCTAAAAAAGTAGTTAATATAAAGCAGTATGCTGGGAGCATAGTTTTAAAAGAAGATCCCTTAGTGATTCAAAATAAATTGCGGCATGAGTGATAAGTATCTGCTTGAGACTAATATCGTACTTTATATTTTAAATGGAGAGGAAGATTTAGTTACTTTTCTTGATGGTTCACAACTTTTTATATCCATCATAACTGAACTGGAGTTATTGAGCTATTCTGGCATTACAGAAATTGAAATGCAAAATGTTGAGGCATTTATCAATGACATTACAGTAATTCCATTAAATACCGAGGTTAAGACAAGTACAATTGTCACCCGAAAACAATCAAAGCTTAAATTGGCGGATAGTATAATAGCAGCGTCTTCAATGGTTTACGGCATGCAGTTAGTAACGGCAGATAAGCATTTTAAATCGGTAAATGAATTACAACTCATTTATTACGAGTCCTCTAATAATTAAATGCATTAGGTTTAAAGGATGAGCTCACTGGGAATGACAGTTAGAAACTGCCGGAGTTTTTTAGAAACGAGTTAGCTAATGTGTAAAGGTAGTGCTGCAGATTCGCGCCAGAACGGATAATGTTAAACCCCAGTTTTCTTTGAGGCAAACTTACGGAAAGATGACACCTGAATAGACATTCCATTTAATTTGTGTATTTTTGCTAATGAGTTATATACTTTAGCTTTAACTATTAATTCCAGTCAGGTATGCACAATTATTACCCAAAAATCAGGTTTTCAAAATATTATGAAGAAATAATAAATAAAGAAGTTACATTTTCAGAAATATTCCCAGAAGTTAAGTTGCCAAAAAAGCCAAATTTTTCAATATCAAAACCCAAAAATAACATTCCCGATGTGCCTAAATTCTTGATCGGATTAATCGCAGGATACTGGATTTTCGTGACGCTAAGTTGGTTGTTAGTAATGTTTATAAATTTTGTGTTTTCATTAGAAAGGTACTATGAATATGAACGTCCTATAATATTATTATCACCGTTGATAATAGTTTCTTCCATCAATTACAAGTATTTATTCGAGGCTATTTATGGGAAATATAAAATGAGATTGGCTTTATCTGAAAATGAGAAAATTTTTAGAGATTTAATTTTTTGTTACTACTCAGGTCTATTTTTGATT
>JACMPD010000077.1 GCA_014377675.1 Taibaiella sp. | reverse complement strand
TTCATGCCCGCACAAGATTTAGTGAATATTCAAGGGTGTTACTATCATCCGGAATTTCTTCGCCCCTGCTTTGAAGTTCTTCCAAATAAATTTCAATCGCATCTTTTGCCATGGCAATGGCTTCATCTATGTTTTCACCATAAGTAACGCAACCTGGGAGCACAGGTACTGATACTGTATATCCTCTTTCAGGTTCTTTGTGTAGCATTATTTTATACGATTATTGCATATTGTAAAGTTAGCAAATTGGCTGTAGAAAACGGGAAAAATCTTGTAAATTTGTGCATATATGTTTCCGTGAGTTTATTTTGTCAGTTGCGGCTGGACAAGTGTCGAGCCTGTTTGTCAGGATTTAATGGCACGTCAGCACATATTGGGACAACTAGGCATCAACTGACATAAGTTAGCATAAATCAGTGCGATTTGAAATGAGGTTAATGGACAGGTGTCCAAACGTTATTAGAAGATTTACGAAGAAAAGTTTTAGCTAGAAATGCAATGAACAAAACCATAATAGAGAACGACTCGCATGTGGATTTATATGAAACATTATATGTTTGCAATATTGTCTAATCCAATTACTAACTAAACCCAGAAATGAAACAGCAAGAATTTACCAACTACATTATTCAAGAACTAATTAAAAGCTTTCCTCAGTTCGAAGGGCATCTTACGACAAAGCCCGGTGATATAATTGACATCGACTTTAAAAGTAACAATGAAAATCTGACACTGTGGGTAACTACGCAAGACAAAGAGATTACAATCGGCTTTACTGGTTATACAGAATGTGATTGGCACACGCATATGAGCTTATTTGGTGCAAATACACCCCATGAAGAGTTGTTTGCTGCAATTGAACTTATTGATAATATTCTTAGAGATAAGCAACCGATAATATTCTCTAATATTAAAGGCTATTTTTTGACTGATAACATTGATATTAATGTAGTTTCCAACGAAGCAATACAAATATTGAAATGGAGTGACTTATAATTTGGCTCTGGAGCATTTCGGCTTTCGATATGTTCCTCGGAAGATATTTAATGTTTGAAAAGACAGGCACGAAAGCCATATCGCTTTATGTTTTGTTCTTTCGCTCTCATTTTTAAACGGGAGCAAAGTACAAAATAAAAAACCAAGGCGAAAAGCCTTGGTTTTTTATTTTGTCGGGGAGACAGGATTCGAACCTGCGACCCCCTGGTCCCAAACCAGGTGCGCTACCGGCCTGCGCTACTCCCCGATTGTTATTGTTACCTTTTTAAATCTGTACTACTGATCCCTAAGGAGCGGGCGGCAAATTTAAGCGGTGAAGGAGGGATTCGAACCCTCGGTGCATCTTAACAACGCACGCCAGTTTAGCAAACTAGTGGATTCGGCCTCTCTCCCACCTCACCATTGGTATTACCCGGTATTTTTCCCCTTTCTAAGGGAGTGCAAAGATAAGTATTGTTTTTTAATAACCAAATCTTTATGTCAAAACTTTTATTTTTTACTGTACTCCGCGCTTGTTTGTATCTCTTTAGATGCTAGCAAGCTGCACCTTCTGTAGTATTTCCATTAGGTTTTCTTTATATTCAGTATCAGTGTCCATCAGGTTCTCCACCGTTTGGCAGCTGTGTATCACAGTTGTGTGGTCAAACCCACCAAAGTGATCGCCAATGTTTTTGAGCGATTGTTTGGTGAATTTTTTAGCGAAATACATTGATATCTGCCGCGCCAGTACCACCTCGCGTTTCCGCGTTTTGGTGAGCAGGCGCTCATAGGGCACATTAAAGTATTCGCAAACCATTTTTTGTATATTTTCTATAGTCATTTCCCTTGCCGCCGTCTTCACGAAGTTCTTCATTACCTTCTTGGCAAGGTCCATATCTATTTCCTTCTTATTGAGCGTAGCCTGTGCAAAGAGCGCTATAAGCGCGCCTTCCAGCTCCCTTACATTGGTCTGTATATTGTAGGCTATGTACCTCACCACATCGTCAGGTATTTCCAGGCCTTCCTGTCGCATTTTTACGCGCAATATGGCCTGGCGGGTTTCAAAATCAGGCGCTTGTATATCAGCGTTAAGGCCCCAGCGGAAACGGCTCAGCAGGCGCTCCTGCATACCTTCCATGTCCCGCGGCGCAGTGTCGCTGGTGAGTATTATTTGTTTACCGCTCTGGTGCAAATGGTTGAATATAGCGAAAAATACATCCTGTGTCTTGGCAGCAGGCACAAACAGATGAATATCATCCATTATCAATACATCAATCAGCTGGTAAAAATGAATGAAATCGTTTATTTCATTATTCTTGGCGTGGTCAATAAACTGGTTAATGAACTTTTCAGCGCTTACATATAAAACTGATTTATTAGGGTGCAGCCTGCGTACCTCATTACCTATTGCCTGTACCAGGTGGGTTTTGCCCCAGCCCACGCCGCCAAACACCACCAGCGGATTAAACGAAGTGGTACCCGGTTTTTGCGCCACATGTATGCCGGCTGATCTTGCCACCCGGTTACAGTCGCCCTCTACATAGTTTTCAAATATATAATTAGAGTTCAGCTGCGGGTCTATCTGCATGCGCTTAAGGCCCGGTATAGCATAAGGTGTTTTTATATCGAAAGGGTCGCTGCCCTTTAGGGGCATGTCAATGTAGTTATTTTCTTTTGGCGGTGGGGTATAAGTGCTACCCGGCATTTTTATAGAGGCAGGATTGCGCTTCGTGGCACTACCTTCCATTAATATCCGGTACTCCAGCCGGGCCGGTTTACCTAATACTCTTTTTATTGTTTTGCCTAGCAGCTCCACATAGTGTTCTTCCAGCCATTCATAAAAAAACTGGCTGGGTACCTGTAGGGTTACTATATTATCATTAAGTCCGACCGCTTTTATCGGTTCAAACCAGGTTTGGTAGGTACGCCAGTTCACATTATCCTTTATTATGACGAGGCACTTTTCCCAAAGTTCTCCGGCATCAGGGGACGGCGTGTTAGTATTAAAAATATCTTTATTCATATTGTCCAAACAAAGCTCAATAGTTAATGTTAATGAAAACAGCGTGGCGAAAGTTCAATCCTAAAGTACAACTTTTAATCTTCGTAAGTACACTTTACTGTAGAAAAAAACAGATTATTCATTTAAAAAATTCCCCGTTACTCCTGTGCCCGCAACTTCACATTAACTGTTATTTGCCGGACGAAATTCCTAACATTTTGTTGAAAAAAAAAATAGTTTAACTCTTGTTTCTTTAGTATAGAATACAGAATGGACATTGCGGTTATTGGCACACTATTTGCCCGTTTTTTATCCCTTAATATATAATGTAGCGGGGCATTACTATGTTTTTAAACTTTGTATATTTTTCAAATAAAAATTATATATCGCCTCCGTCTGTAATCATTACTCATGGCTGTGTTCAGGGATTTCAGGTGAATTGGCCATTGTTTCTTTTTTTGTTTTCTTCCTTTTTCTTGCTCTGGTGTTTCAATTGAAAACGGTAAGAAATTGAACTTCCCGGCATTAACAAAATAATGGAAAAAAGGCTGTTTTTTTTACGCTAAAATTACGTTATCACAGGTGTGTTTTTCAAACTATGTTTTGTCCGTTTTCTATAGTTATCCACAAGGGTTGCCCATTCGGATTTTAGTGGTATTCTAAAGCATCCAACAGCGTGCTACAGGGTTGTTTTGTAGTGCAATAGCTTGTGCTATGTAAACAAGTATCCCATGCTGCAACAGCATGGGATATGAAGTATTTTTTTAAGGTTTACAGCCGCGCGCTTTGTATCCTAAGAACTTTCCTGTTTTTCTTTTGAACCCTCATTTTTTCAGGTAGTAATTTTAGAATTTCGTCC
>JACMPD010000076.1 GCA_014377675.1 Taibaiella sp. | reverse complement strand
GGCACCTTTACTGATATTATGGCGCTCAGCCCCTCGCGGAAGTCATCACCAGTAATTTCAACCTTGGCCTTTTCAAACAACTTGTTCTTATCGCCATAAGACTTAAACACACGGGTTATAGCCCTGCGGAAACCAGCTACGTGCGTGCCCCCCTCTATGGTATTAATGTTATTAACGTAAGAGAATAAATGCTCGTTGTAAGATGAGTTGTAGGTAAGCGCCACATCAACGGCCACATTACTTTCTTTATCATGCGTCTCCACGAAGATAGGCGCTGAAAGCAACTGCATACGCTTCGCGTTACTATCAAGCAGCAACACAAACTCTACTATACCACCCTCGCTGTAAAACGTTTCTGAGGCCACCTGTCCTTCTTCGGTCAGTTCGCGCAGGTCGATAAGTACTATGCGTATGCCCTTATTCAGGTAAGAAAGCTCCCTGAGGCGGGAAGCCAGTATATCCCTGTGGTATATAGTGTCTTTGAAAATGGTACCATCGGGCTTAAAATGCTGCATAGTGCCCGTGTGCGCTGATGATGCGCCCGTTTCCCTTACCGGGTATTGCGGTATGCCCTTCCTGTACTCCTGCTCAAAGGTCTTCCCTTCACGCCATACCGTGGTGTGCAGGTGTTCGCTCAGCGCGTTCACGCAACTCACACCCACACCGTGCAGACCGCCTGACACCTTGTAGCTGTCCTTATCAAACTTGCCACCGGCGTGCAGTACAGTCATTACCACTTCAAGCGCGGAGCGGCCCTCCTTGGTATTAATACCGGTAGGTATACCGCGGCCATCATCCTGTACACTTATGGAGTTATCTTCATGAATGGTTACTTTAATATTTTTGCAATGCCCTGCCAGTGCCTCATCAATAGAGTTATCCACCACCTCATATACCAGGTGATGCAGGCCCTTTACGCCTGTGTCCCCTATATACATTGAAGGCCGCATGCGCACCGCTTCCAAACCCTCTAAAACCTGAATGCTATCCGCGCCATATTCTATCTGCGGCGCCTGTAAAACTTCGTTTTCTGTACTCATTTTGTTAGTTGCGAACTAATTTATTTTTGATATGCGTCAAAATCGGCTGTCCTAAAAAGGAACAATAAATAAATATATGATTTTACGGATTTTATTTGTACAAATGTACCCAAATTATATTGTTTTTGCAACAAAAAACGCAACGAATTATGATAAGATAATGGTAAAATGGAGCCTTGGTTTGTCGCTGAAATGCGCCCTATACCTGGTAAGTAGCTACCGTTATAAAAAAAATAAAACTTTAATAAACGCAACACGCACCGGCAAGGGTGATGAAGTACTTAACGAGGAGGGAAATGAAATTTATAGGTATGTCTCCCTGCACCCCGGTCAATTATAGAAGTGGACATGCAGACTAAAAAACTAATACCTGATGCGCATACATGGTATTATGATTTTTTTGTTATTAAGAATAAAAACAAAGTTGAGACTTAAGGCAACCTGGTAAATCATGCAACCAGACTTACCTTACCTAATTCTTCGGCAAGCGCATGTATGCCGTCCTCAATTTTTTTAGTCTGCGCAGCGGAAGGATATTTTATACCTGTTTTATATTGATTCAGTAGTGTACGGTTAATACCAATTTTACCTGCAAGCGCGGATAAGTTCAAATAGTTGTAAGTCTCAAAAAAAGTGACCAGATCATACTTAAAAGCCAGCTCCACATTACTCCAGTCTTTTATACTCCATTGCCGGTCACTTTTACCTTCATGCAGGGTGTAGTCAAGTACCAAAGCTTTCAGGTTATCAGCTACCTCTTTCAGCGTTACACCATATGGAGTAGGCATCCAGTTTTTGCCTGTTACGCGCCCCCATAGCAGCCCATCATTTTTTTCTACAATAATTTCAATTTTTTTCATCCGTTATGGCTTTATACCTGCTTTTTTAAGAATACTTATCGCAGTGCCTGTGGCTACTTCTTTACTTCCGTGGTCAGGCACAGGTAAGGAATATTTAAAATTAACATGAACAAAAATTTTATGACTGCCGCTTTGCCTGATTTCTGTCCATCCAGCTTTTTTTACCAATCTTATCAGTTCACTAGATTTCATAAAGTGCAAATAAAGGTATCAAATATGATACTCCTCACCAAATTTTTCACCCAATATTACTTATCGTATATTTGTCTGTAATGAATAGCCGCCCCGTTTCTTTTAAAATAAGCATATTGCTTATTTGCCTCCTTACAGCACTGGAATCTTTCGCACAGGTTAAAGGCTGCCATACAACTATATACCTTAAATACACTAAGCCGGCAGCTACAGGCAAAATAAAACACATAACTGAAGCAAATTATTACTTCACCGGGACTGTAAAAAATCCGGCAAAGAAAATAAACAGCATCAAGCTATATAATTATGACGAAACCGGCCATATTATCAAATTTTCATTAGTAGTCTACCCAGCAGAAAATATAAGTGACACGGAAATTTCAGTATATAGTTACGACCAAAAAGGCCGACTTGTAATTAAAGCTCAGCATTCAATCAGTTTTAAAGATGAGTTGATTGAAGAACGTTATTCTTATCTCAATGATGATACGTTAGTGGCCGAAGTAAACCAAACACTGAATGGCATACCAATATCAAAAAGCGTGTACACCTATAATGCTGAGGGCAGAAGATCAGTTGCTGTCGACTCTAACTCTATAGAAACAGCCGGCAACGTAAAACATAGCTACAGGTATGACAGTTCTGGAAATGAGATTGAAAGTAAAACCACAAACCACACCGGCAAACTGACTAATAAAACGACCAGGAAATACGATACAAAGGGAAATATCATTGAGACCAGGATATACAATTCAATTGATACTTTAATCTGGAGATCGGTTAGCAGTTATGACAGTAACAACAATGAAACTGACAATACGCAATTCGACAGAGGGGAAATAAAAACCAATATACATTATACCTACTCCAAATATGACACCCACGGCAATTACCTGCGGCGTAACCTTTATGTAAAAAAAGAACAAAAAGGCAGCTAGGAGCGGATAATAGAATATTACTGAAGTTGGAAATTCAAATCAAAAATTTCATCACTGCAGTTGCCGGGATAGCAATG
>JACMPD010000075.1 GCA_014377675.1 Taibaiella sp. | reverse complement strand
GAGGGACCCTCATATACAAAGCCTGTATATACCTGCACCAGGCAGGCACCCGCTTCCAGTTTTTCTATTGCATCTTCCGCAGTAAAAATCCCACCCACGGCTATTATGGGTATCTGGCCGTTGCTTCTGCTATGAATATACCTAACAACTTCCGTTGCTCTCTCCTTCAATGGCCGTCCGCTCAGCCCTCCGTCACCAATTGATTCAAGAGTGCTTGCGGTTGTCCTTAGTCCATCTCTTTTTATCGTAGTATTTGTGGCAACAATCCCGTGTATTTCTGTTTCCCTTACAATATCTATAATATCGTCAAGTTGTCCCTCGGTAAGATCCGGTGCTATTTTAAGCAATATCGGCTTCCCCGACCCGAGACGATTGTTTAATACCTGTAGTTTATTAAGCAATCTTGTAAGTGGTTCCCGCTCCTGTAGTTCCCGGAGGCCAGGGGTATTGGGGCTGCTTACATTAACTACAAAATAGTCTACGACTTTATACAGTTCCTCAAAACACCGTTCATAATCTGCGTCAGCCAATGCTAACGGCGTATCTTTATTTTTTCCAATATTGCCGCCTATTACTACTGCTTCCTTCTTTTTGCGTATACGTGAAGCCGCACTGGTCGCGCCCCGGTTATTGAAACCCATTCGGTTAATGAGTGCCTCATCAGCCGGGAGCCTGAATAATCTCGGTTTAAGGTTGCCTGATTGCTGGCGCGGGGTGACTGTACCTATTTCAATAAAACCGAAACCCAGGCAGGAAAGCGAATCAATGCCAACGGCATTTTTATCAAAACCGGCGGCAAGCCCTACAGGATTTGGAAAATGAATTCCCCATATCGTTTGCGAGAGTGAAGGCTCATCAACATAGTAACGGGACTCAATGAAATACCTGAGAAAAGGTACGTTATAGGCAAAATCGAGCCTGTTCATAACCCAGGTATGCACACTTTCCGGTTCAAACCAAAAGAGTATTTTTTTGATCAGTTTATACATTCCGGTATAAAGGTACATTTCATACCGATACTATTTTAACAAAATAAAGTACATGCTAAATGACATAAAATGTAATTTAGCAGGGCAATGCGTATTAAAGGCACACTCTTAACATATATACTGCTGATTGTCAGCTGCTCAGCTATTTTTGCCCAATCTATTAAGGGTGAGGTGGTTGATAAAGATCGCAAAACTGGTCTGGGTGGCGTCACCATTGAAAACATGTACACCGCATTAATTATTAACACTAATGATGATGGTTCGTTCAGCATTGCTGCGTCACAAGATCAGTTGCTGGAGTTTAAAAAGCCAGGCTATCAGTCAGCCCGGCTACGCATACCTAAGGGCTATACCCCACCCTATTTTAAGATTATCATGGAACACGGTTTTTCAAAACCCGGTGAAATGCTGGCCCGCAACAATAACAGGTATGATAATAGAGCCGATAGCTTACGGTTCAGAGAACTTTATAAGCACGAACTTGACTTTGAAAAATTATCAGCTATAGGTAGTATAGCGCATCCGTTTTCAGCACTGAGTAAACGAAACAGGGAGATATGGCGTTTCCAGGAAACCTATAATGAGACAGAACAGGAAAAATATATTGATAAAACATTCAACGAAGAACTGATAAACAAATTTACAGGACTATCAGGTGACAGTCTTAAACGCTACATGATGAGATTCAGGCCGGGATATGAGCAACTTCGCGGTATGAACGATTATTCTTTTTTTACTTTTATTAAAAGAACTGCAAACATCTACAGGCACCCAAACAGGCCAAACGGATCGCAATAAGCATTATAACTATGTTAATTAACGCACTCTGCCGACACCGGCAAAAACCTGGTACTGGCTTGACATAGCATCGTAAAAATCTTCTGCAGAATTAAAAACATTCGGGTCATTCGTTACGCCATATAGATTATTGTCTATATAAAAAAAGGCGATTGTCTTGCCTGGATTGGTGAGAATATGTTTGTCATTTTTTATTTCAAAGTCCTCTACCAGCATTTTTATACCGCTTAACTCGAACCTATATCCACCTCTCTCCTGCTTCGTTATCCTGAACTGATACATTTTACTACTATTTATCAGAATACATTACAAATTTGGAGACAAAAAACACGGAAATTGCGAAAAACATTTAAAATAGTGCATCTTATCCTCACAAGCAATTGAAAATCAAACAACTAAAAAATAGTTAATAAGTTGTAATTACAGTGAACAACAATAGCAATGACCAGGTAAAAATCTAATAAACAAACAAAGCAGAAAAGTGGGAAAATTTCTCCACGAAAAGATAACATTAAAATATTTTAAGTCAAACGGGAAGGCAAAGTTTAAAAAATCACTTATTTATATTCATCCTGATAGCCTTATATATTTTTATAGCGCCCATTAACGCAACTGCAAAAAGCACGAGCCCACCAAGGCCATATAACAAACTAATACCTTGCTGCACAACAGCAAGCATAACTATTGCGATAAGAAAAATAGTCGCTACTTCATTCCATATGCGCAACTGATTGGAAGTATATTTATAACTGCCGCTATTCAGTTGCCTGTATATATAATGCAGGGATAAATGATACCCATAGAGCGCAACTACAAAGCACAACTTAATGGCAAGCCACCGCTCCAGTTGAAAACTATGATATTTTTGGTACCAGACTAAGGGGCCTATAATAAGGGTTAAAATAGCAGACGGCCAGGTAATACCCAGCCACAAACGCTTAATCATAATAGCGAACTGCCGGGTAAGGATTGCCTTTTCAGGCTCAGCTTTGTCGTTGGCTTCGGTTTGATATATAAAAAGCCTAACGATATAAAACATACCGCTAAACCAGGTTACCACAAAAATAATATGTAATGCCTTAATGTAAAGAAACATATTAGTTTAGTTTTTGGAATCACACATCTAAAAAAACAACAGATCAATATTGCGCTGCTACAAGCTTTTTAACTGCACTAACCCAGGATGCCTGGGTATTCATACATGGGATAAATGTGTATGATTCACCGCCGGCTTCCATAAAATTCTCTTTTTCTCTTATTGCTACTTCTTCAAGTGTTTCCAGGCAGTCACTTACAAATGAGGGGCAAACAACCATAAGTTTCTTTATCCCCTCACCCGGCATAGCTCCCATCCTGGCTGTTGTAGCGGGTGTGAGCCACGCTGACCGGCCCAATTTTGACTGAAAAGCAACACTGTAACGGTCTTTTGAGAGATTAAGCTTTTCAGCAACAAGGCGCGTGGTAACCAGGCACTGATGCTTGTAACAGGTACTGTGAGTGGTAGAATTTACATTACAGCAATCTGCTACTTTCAGGCAGTGATTGCCAGTAGTATCACTTTTATTAATGTGTCTTTCAGGAATACTGTGGTAGCTAAATAGTAAATGACTTTCGGGTTCCGCCATTACTGCGGGCCTTATGCTTTCGGCGAGCGAGTCAATAAACACCGGGTCGTTGTAAAATACAGGCACAAACTTTATTTTGAAAGGATAATTCCCTTTTCTATAGACTTCCTGTGCATGAACAACAGCTGTTTCATAACTTGACATAGCATAGTGCGGGTAAAGCGGCAATAATATTACCTCGTCTAAAGAACTATCTTTTGCCAATAGCTTATCGTATGCGCTTTTCATGTCAGGCTGCCCATACCTCATAGCAATTTCTACAGGTTCATTAACTACTGCCTGTAGTTTATCTTTTAGTTGCCGTGTGATGTGCACCAGCGGAGAACCCTCAGAGGTCCAGATTGTCTGATATGCTTCCGCTGATTTTGACGCCCTGAAGGGAGTGATAATTCCTTTTACCAATATAGTCCTGACAATAAAAGGCGAATCGATAACTCTTCCATCCATTAAAAATTCATCAAGATATTTTTTTACATCTTTTGTTGAAGGTGTAGCCGGTGAACCGAGGTTCATCAATATAATTGCACGTTTTTTACTTTCCTGCATGAAAATTCAAATTGGTAATTGAGTGAGCGGCCTGTGTTTAGGGAATGCCATGTGCCGCAATGCAAAGAAACACAAGATTTCAAACTAAAAATTATTTCTATGACCCGAAATGACTTGTCAATGACAAAACTGCGTTGTTAGGTACAGGTGCTAAAATGATTTTACTAAATGACGGATACGTGACACTGAAAAAGACTGATTAACAACGTTAAACTTACCTTTGCAGTAAGGAGTCATGAATGCGCTTAAATGCATAGGAACACAAACAACATACAGAGTTTTTGGGTAGCAGGAATTAATTACAAAAAAACGGATGCCTCAGTAAGAGGACAGTTCGCTGTAAATTGTGACCAGTATGATTATCTGCTTTCTGTAGGCAAAGATCATAAACTTACTGAGTTTTTTATTGTCTCTACCTGCAATAGAACAGAAATATATGGTCTATGCAGCGCGCCACACCAACTGATAGATCTGATTTGCAATGTAACGTCAGGAGACGCCGCAACCTTTACTGACAAAGCCTACATTAAAAACGGCTATGACGCTATCAATCATCTATTCCAGGTAGGCGGCGGTCTTGATTCGCAGATACTGGGAGATTATGAAATATTAGGTCAGATTAAAAACGCTGTGAAGCAATCAAAAAACAAGGGCTGTATCGGGGTGTTTATGGAGCGACTTGTAAACAATGTGCTGCAGTCATCAAAGGCTATTAAAACGCATACAGCACTTAGCAGCGGTACAGTATCTGTTTCATTCGCGGCGATGCAGTATATAAAACAAAATGTTTTACAGATACAAGATAAAAAGATTTTATTGGTAGGTATGGGCAAAATGGGCAAAAGTACCTGCCGCAACCTGATTCACTACTTGCACACCCATAACATAACACTAATAAACCGTACAGAACAAACAGCTTCGGTGCTGGCTGAGGAATTGGGTATCGCATTCGCACCCTTAGAAAATCTTCAGGAAAAAATAGATGAAGCAGACATTGTTATTGTCTCAACAAATGCACCAGAACCAATAATACTGAAACATCAACTAGAAAATAAAGGCACAAAACTAATTATTGATTTATCTGTTCCCTGTAACGTGGAAGAAGGTGCTCATTTACTGGATGGTATCTCTCTGATCAACGTAGACACGCTTTCGAAAATAAAAGACGAGACGCTTGAAAACCGGAAGAGAGAAATACCAAAAGCACTAAATATAATTGCAGATCACATAACAGAATTCAATGAATGGTTAGACATGCGGCGCCATGTACCGGTGATAAAAAAAGTAAAGTCAAAGCTGCAGGAACTAAATATCAACGCCACAGTGCAACATACAGAAACTGTTAACCAGGAGGAAAAAATACAAACAATAATAAATGTGCTGGCCACTAAAATGCGCCGCAGTAACACCCCTGGATGCCATTATATTGAAGCCATTAATGATTTTATAGCCTACTATGAATAAGCCAGTCAGGATAGGCACACGCGAAAGCCAGCTTGCCGTATGGCAGGCGACGCTTGTAAAAAATATGCTTGCCGCAGGAGGCATAAAGTCAGAACTTATTTTTATTAAAAGTGATGGCGATACCGACCTCACAACCCCGCTTTATGAAATAGGCGTGCAAGGTATATTTACAAAAGCATTGGATATTGCATTGCTGCATAAAGAAATTGATATTGCGGTGCACTCCATGAAGGATGTACCTACAATGCTCGCCAAAGGCATCATGCAGGCGGCCGTGTTGCCACGTGCATCATATAAAGATCTACTGGTTTATAGAAACGACCCGGTAGATTTTGATAGACTGAAGATGCCCGCGGCTATAGCTACAAGCAGCATACGCCGCAAGGCACAGTGGCTAAACCGTTACCCCGGTTCGCGCATAGAAAACCTGCGCGGAAACGTGAATACACGCCTTAGAAAGGTAGCCGAAAGTGATTGGCACGGTGCCATATTTGCTGCTGCCGGGCTGGAAAGAATAGGCCTAAGGCCAAATAACGCAGTTGAACTTGACTGGATGCTGCCAGCACCCGCGCAAGGGGCAATAATGATTGTGTGCCGGGAGGGCGATGATTTTATCTCGCAAACATGCTTTGCCCTGAATGACAGCGATACTGCTACCTGCACAATGGTGGAGCGCGAATTTTTGAGAACACTGCTGGGAGGTTGCTCCACTCCCATCAGCGCTTTAGCCACTATAGCTGGTAACCAATTGATACTTAAAGGCAATATATTAAGTACTGACGGCAGGCAGAAAGTTGATATCGCAAAAACAGTAACAACGTCAGATTTCCAAACATCAGGAGCAGACGCGGCAGAAGAAATACTCAACAATGGAGGACGCGAAATAGCAGCAGGTATCAAAAATGGAACATAAAATTTCTTTGCTCTGCACCGCAAGCCTGGAGCCACAGTCAATAATGAGCGCAAAGGCCGAAGGCATTACATTAGACGTTGTTTCATTCATACAAACAATAGATATCTCTGACTACAGTGGGACACAAGAGAAAATTTTAGATATATTTGAACAAAGAACAACAATTGTTTTTACAAGTTCCAATGCAGTAAGAGCTGTATGTGAAAACCCTGCGTTTGATAAACCCAACTGGGATATTTATTGCATTGGCGGTACCACTCAAACTGCTGTTTTGAATTATTTTACGCAAAATAATATAAAGGGAAGCGCTTCTGATGCTGAACTGCTTGCGGAAATAATAATTAATGCGGCTCCATCCAGAAAAATTTATTTCTTTTGCGGAGCAGCACGGATGGAAACCTTAGCGGTGAAGCTAACGGCTGCGGGCATAAAAATTAGCGAAATTGTTGTTTATACTACGGTGGAAACTTCAGCATTTATAGAAAAAGATTATGACGGCATACTATTTTGTAGCCCAAGTGCAGTGCGCAGTTTTTTTAATTTGAACAGGCCCTTGGCCGAAACAGTATTATTTGCAATAGGACAGACCACTGCCCGGGCTATTAAAAATGAAACGGACAATAAAATAGTTGTAAGCGACAAACCTTCGAAAGAACACTTGTTGGAGATAGCTGTTAATTATCTTAAAAATATAAATAAAAAATAAAAAGGAATGCTACAAAATGACTTGCTGCTTAAGGCATTAAGAGGTGAAGAGGTAAGCCGCCCCCCTGTTTGGATGATGCGGCAGGCTGGAAGATACCTTCCTGACTACATAAAACTGAGAAATAAATATGATTTTTTCACAAGGGTACAAACACCAGAGCTTGCCTGTGAAATAACGCTACAGCCTGTAGATCAGGTAGGTGTTGATGCTGCTATATTATTTTCTGATATACTGGTAATACCACAGGCCATGGGCATGACCGTACTGATGGAAGAAGGCAAGGGGCCGCTTTTGCCCGATGTTATTAAAAACGGTGCTGATGTTACTAAATTGAACACTGATGACATAGCACACCATCTTTCATACGTGATGGATGCTCTGACCCTGACTAAAAAAGAACTCAATAACAGGGTGCCCCTCATTGGTTTTGCCGGTGCGCCATGGACATTGCTTTGCTACATGATAGAGGGTAAGGGTAGCAAAACATGGGACAAAGCCAAACAATTCTGTTTTACACAACCGGAGCTTGCGAAACAACTGCTCCAAAAAATAACTGACGCAACAATACAATATCTTCTTGCACAGGTAAAAGCAGGGGCGGATATGATTCAGGTATTTGACAGCTGGAGCGGAACGCTGAGTCCTGCTGATTTTCAACAATTTGCACAACCTTACCTATTGCAGATTTCTGATGCGGTGAGTACCGCTGCGCCGGTAATATTGTTCCCGAAAGGCAGCTGGTATGCATTACCGGAATTAGGCAAAAGCAGCGCGGCAGGTATTGGAATAGACTGGACCCTGACACCCAAAATGGCCCGCGAGATGGCAGGCCCTAATACTACGTTGCAAGGGAATTTCGACCCGTGTAAGTTGCTGGCACCAATACCCCAAATAAAAAAAGAAGTAAAGGAAATGATAGACGGTTTTGGAACCAGGCGCTATATAGCAAACCTGGGCCACGGTATTATGCCAAACATTCCGGTTGACCATGCCAAAGCGTTCGTTGACGCGGTAAAAGAATATGGAATATAAATGCACGTATTAACGGTGAATTAATATGGTAAGCTTAGCTTTGCAATGAAACTATAAATTATTGAAACGACTATGTCCTTTTACGATAAAATACAGGCAACTGCCACATACATAAAAACAAAAATACAGCATCAGCCAGGCGTTGCTATAATATTAGGTAGCGGACTGAGCGGTCTTGCAGATTTGATAAGCAAAGAAATTGAAATACCATATTCCGAAATACCTAACTTTCCATTATCAACTGTTGAAGGACATGATGGGAAACTGGTGTTTGGCACAATAGGCAACCAGCAGGTTATGCTAATGGCAGGCCGCTTCCATTATTACGAAGGCTACAGCATGCAAGAGGTTACATTCCCGATAAGGGTAATGAAAGCTCTTGGCGTACATACAGTAATCGTTTCAAATGCCGCGGGCGGAACCAATCCCACATTCGCTATAGGAGATTTGATGATCATCAATGATCATATTAATCTTTTTCCGGAGCATCCGTTAAGGGGACCTAATGACCCTAGAATGGGTGTAAGGTTCTTAGATATGAGCAGCCCTTATGACACTGATTTGATAACAAAAGCCCGGGAAATAGCGGCTGAAAGTAATATTAAATTACGTGAGGGTGTGTACGTAGGGCTACAGGGTCCTACTTTTGAAACCCCGGCTGAGTACAGGTGGTTGCATACCATAGGAGGTGACGCAGTTGGCATGAGTACCGTACCAGAAGTAATAGTGGCACGGCATTGCGAAATGAAGGTTTTCGCGATAAGTGTAATCACAGACCTTGGCGTAACTGACACACCGGTTACTATAAGCCATCAGGAAGTATTGGAAGCTGCAAATGCGGCGGCACCTGTAATGGCGGGCCTTGTTGAAAAACTGGTGAAAAAGATGTAATTTTAATGTGCAATAATTTTAATTAAGATTTACCACGGCAATAAACTGCCGTGGTATTGAATACTAGAAAATCTGTTTGTGAGCGGCAAAGTAAAGGGGGCACTTCTTAAATATATATTCATTTTTGTCGTCTTGCTTCACAGTAAGACGATATTGGCACAGACTACCCTGCCCACCGGACCGCAAAGAGATACCGCTCATAACAAATCAAATAACAACACCTGGAAAGATGAAGAAGCTGTAATAAGTTACGAACAATTACATTCATCAAAAACGAAAGAGCCAGACACAAGTATACATACCTTCCATAGAAGATACTTTGTGCAGCCCTGGTATCGGGACCTTGGAAACCCGGGTAGCCCGGCATTGAACCTACTTTTTACTCCAATATTAAAAGTGGGCCCTACCCTCGGATACCAGATTAATGATATTTACCGTTTCAATTTGGACTCCCTTAACTTTTACAATACTACAAGACCATATTCGGTATTTACCTACCAGCTAGGGAGCAAACTGGAACAGGTGGCAGGGATAATGCATACCCAAAATATACAGCCCAACTGGAACTTCATGGTGGAATACCGTAAAATAAACGCACCGGGATTTTACAAAATACAGCGTAACAATAATGATAATTTCTGCCTCACCACCAATTATAAAAGCCCCAATAAACGATACACACTATATGCTGGCGCGGTATATAACAAAGAACAACATGATGAGAACGGCGGCATAGTAAATGACAGCGAACTAAATGACGTTACCTACATTGACAGGCGTACAGTTGACGTAACATACCAGAACTCACAATACAGCATCAGCCGCTCAACGATTAGTAATATGCAGCGTGATTTTACTATTCTACTGCAACACTCTTATACGTGGGGCCCAATAGACACCATCTATAACGCTGACTCCACGGAGCTATCCGTGCATCTGAAACCGAGGTTCAGCATTACCCACAAAATGCGGTTCAGCGATGAAAAACATGTCTATAAAGACCTTGCACCTGATTCACTGCGATATTCGCCGTTTTTTACAGCACCTTTAGGAAACAGCGGATTGTCATACTATGTTCCTGGTGCAGATTCAGTATTTGCCCAGCAAAAGTGGTTTTGGATCGATAACAGTTTTCTAATTAACGGCTTTCTTGGCTCTGATAGTCAACAGATTAAATTTAGTGCTGGCATCGGTAACCGGTTTGATGAATTTATTACCACTCCATTAGCCTTAAATGGTATAGACCGGAGCAGGATTATTAGTAACTATATTACCGGAAACATACAAAAGGAAGCTATTAAACCTGAAGCATGGGAGTACCGCGCCAATGCTATTTTTTACCTGACTGGAGACTACGCGGGCAACTTCAATGCAACTGCGACTATGAGCAGGGAGTTTAGTAGTAAAGCGGGGTTTATAGCCGGGTTGCAGCAGACATTGGGAACGGCGCCATATAGCTATACAAATTATGGCAATGCATATACAAAACAAACTTATGCCTTCAGTAAGGAAAGTGTGACTACGTTATATGCGACGCTCCAAAGCAGAAAACTGAAACTGGCTGCGGGCATCAAAAACCATATTATTGCAAATTACCTGTACTATAATGAACAGGAAAAGCCAGCCCAGTTCAGCAGCCCTTTCAATGTGCTACAACTGTGGGCCCGGAAGGTTTTCAAAGCCGGAAATTTCTTATTAGATAATGAACTGGTATTTCAGCAAAAAACGGGTGACGCACCCGTAAACGTACCGCAACTGATGGGCCGGGAACAGATTTCTTATGAAAGGGCAATGTTTAAAAACCACCTTAAAATAGCCACTGGTATTGAGGCCAGGTACAACTCAGGCTATACGCCCGCAGGATACAGCGCAATAATTAATCAATTCTTCTATCAGAAAAATGTAAACATTGTAAATACTCCGGAGCTATCCATTTTTCTTAATTTCCGCATAAAACAATTCCGTGCTTTTTTAATGCTTGACCAGTTGCAGCAAACCTTCGCACCCAATGCTATTTTGTTCACCGGCAGCACCGTCGCTAATTTCTACGGTGACGGAAGAAGCTATACCCCGAAATATGCCACCCAAAACACGATGCTACGTTTTGGTTTTACCTGGGTTATGGTCAACTAAAATCGGTGCGTCTTCTTATGGTTCATTTCAGCTTACTTTCAAGTAATATTGCTTTGTCGTAATATAATTCCGCTATATTATTATCTCCGGTTTCGGAATAATAATCGCCCATGCTGTCATATACATTATAACCATCGGCATAATGGGTAATGTTCCATTGGAAAAATACAAATGCTTTATCGGCAGCATGGTTTTCTAAAAATGCATAGCCGATTGCGTTTATAAGTTTTTCAGGAGGCAACAAATCACATTGCAACTTTTGCGATACTAACCTATAATGCGATAAAACCATATTCAGGCACGAGTCAGCGCTGAAATTTCCCTCCAGCAACTCGTTATAAGCAGTAAAATCATATTCCCGGAAAATAAAATGCAATGCATCGTACTCACCCCTTAGAGGGACGGAATAATGGTTTTCGTCTTCATAATAATTATAATCCCACTTCAGGGACGGGTTCTTTATGATTCTAAATTTTTCAACCAAAGAAAATAACGACTTGATATGCTGATGCGCCGCAGATGTATCCGATCTTAGGTGTCTCAGATCCATATCGTCAGTCAGGGTGTTTGCCATTCCAATAAAAAGAAACCTGTCTTTGAAGTCTTTAGTTTTCAAAATTTCTGAGGACTCCCGAAGTAGTTTTTGGCTGTCCCATGCCATGCTCGGGTCAATAGCCACGAACGCATTAAACGAATCTGGATGGTGCAGCAATGCGTTAACTACAGTAAGGCCTCCATAAGAATGCCCTACCAACATGCGAAATGGCAACGGATGATAAAGGCTGTCAATATATGGTATCAACTCACGCTCCATAAATGCTATGAAACGTGCTCCCCCACCCGATGTGCTGTCCTCTACAGGGCAACGAGTAGGCGTTAGGTCTCTTGTTCTGTTGGTGTTAAGTATAGCTACCACCAACATATCAGGGCAAATTGTATTCCCGTTTCCGTTACTTAAATGCTCCATGATGCCTGTAAACGAGTGGAAATTTACATCCCCGTCAAGTAAATAGACAACAGGATACCTCTTTTGACCTCGATAAATAGAGTAATTGAAACTATTCGGAACGTATATCCACAGTTGCCTGTCTTCATTAAGCACAAATGAGTGGATGTTTTTTTTAATACCTATCTCTATTTTGACATCAGTAACTAGGGGTGCAGATATGGGGCCGCCTGACTTTCCGTTACATGAAAAAAGTAAAATTGCAGGGAACAAAAATAAAATATAACAAAAGTGAGTTGCATATATTCGGGTATTATTCTTCATATAGTCGCTCTCCTTCACCTTTTCAAATGGAAACTTATAACCACTTCAACTAACACAATGTGAAATAAAGTTAAGCAATAATACAACACCAAGGGTATTTATCAGGTAAATAGAGCCAGCATCTGGAAAAAGTCATAATAATTTGCTTAATTCGCACGAAATCATTTGCACTTTTGGTAACAGGTAAAATAATCATCATTACTGCCCCCTCGGGATCGGGAAAAACAACCCTTGTAAAGAGGCTGCTGGCCGCATGTCCGCAACTGGAGTTTTCCATTTCAGCCTGTACCCGCTCGCCGCGGCCTGGTGAAGTGCACGGAAAAGACTATTATTTTTACCAGGAAGATGAGTTTAAAAAGCTGATAGGCGCAGATGCTTTTATTGAGTGGGAAATGGTATATACCGGTAAGTATTATGGCACACTTAAAACAGAACTGCACCGCATATGGGATGCCGGAAAATGTCCGCTTGTAGATATTGACGTGCAGGGAGCATTGGCAATCAGCGATAAATACAGAAGTGTTTCTCACTCCATATTTATTGAAGCACCATCAATCGAAATTTTAAGGGAGCGACTGATTAAAAGAGGTACCGAAACGGCACACACGCTTGAAGAGCGAATTGATAAAGCAAAACTTGAGCTTACATTCGCACCAAAGTTCCAAAGGATAATTATCAATGACAACCTGGAGACGGCTACAAAAGAACTGATTGAAACAGTTGAAGAGTTTTTACATTAAACTAATGACTCAGCGGAAGTACTATTGGATTTACACTCTATGTTCCCTAAATTGCAAACATGGCCAAAAAACAGAAAAGCACACACTCTAAGGAAGCCGAAATAAGTAATTTGAAAGATGCGCCGGTTGAAGTATTGCCACCTTCGCCGCCAACACCCCGCAAAGCCTTATCTTTATTTGATTTCAACGTGCAGGCAGTGATTATTGCTTTGCTGGCTTTCGTACTGTATATAAATACCTATTTTAATGAATATGCGCACGATGACGGTATTGTGATAGTGAAAAACGAATACGTGCAGGAGGGTTTTGCAGGCCTTAAAGGCATTTTCACAAAAGACGCATATGACAGCTATTACCGGCAGCTCAATACCATTAACCAACTTGCGGGCGGGCGTTACAGGCCGCTATCAATAGCCACATTTGCGATAGAACAACAATTTTTCGGAGCCATACCTGAAGAAAAGGTAGACAGCCTGCTAAAAATGAGTTTCGCCTATGGCATAAGGGGCCCACAGGAAAAAAAGCTGGTGAGCGATATGCACACGCGCCATTTGTTTAATGTATTTTGGTATATGGCCTGTGCCGTAACACTGCTTTATTTTTTGCGTTATTTGGTATTAAAAAAGGAACCTATTATAGCATTGATGGCTGCTGTTATTTTCACGGCCCATCCATTGCATACCGAAGTAGTCGCCAATGTAAAAAGCCGTGATGAGATAATGTCACTACTTTTTATATGCCTGACTTTCATATTTGCTCATAAATATGAAGATTATAAGCGGCACCAGCCCGCAAAAAACAATGCAATCGGTTACCTGCTCGGCGCGTTGCTTTGTTTTTTCCTGGCATTCCTCTCAAAAGAATACGCAATAAGTCTTATTGTTTTACTCCCGTTGTCTTTCTACCTGTTCAGGGACTACAGCATTGCCGGTAGTATAAAAGCTTCGCTATTATATGTACCTGTACTGGTACTTTACCTATACATAAGAATAAAAGTATCCACAACTGGTACTGACTCAGATCAATCATTTTCAGCTATTTGGACAGCGCTACATTCCAGCAATGAAACGGCTGAAAAAGAAGTATTAAACAATCCCTACTATTTTGCTGACCCAGTTCAGAAACTCGCTACAGAAATAGCAACCTCACTTAACTATTTAAAATTATTAATATTCCCGCATCCGCTTTCTGCTGACTATTCGTATAACAGCATACCGTATAAAACTTTCAGTGACTGGCAGGTATGGCTTTCCATCTTGGTACATACTGGCATTATAGCAGGGGCTTTTATATTTTCTTATCTGCGCAAAAACTATAAAATATTTGCGTTCGCATTTACTTTCTACATATTACATCTCTTGCTGGTTAATAATATAATATTCAATATAGGGGCGACCATGGGTGAGCGTCTTATATTTCACTCTTCGGTAGGGTTTTCAATAGTGGTTGCATTTTTATTATATAAAGGATTTGAAAAAATTCAGCCGGTTGCTACTTCCCGGGCCTTAATGATAGGTAGTATGGCAGTTATCACTATACTATTTGGGTTTAAAACAATAAGCAGGAACCCGGATTGGAAAAATGATAAAACGCTTTTCATGACGGATATCAATGTGGTGCCCAATAGTGTGTTGGTTAATGGCAACGTGGCCGCAGCCTATATATCGATGGCTGACGCAGATACTGTTGAAGCTTCTAAAAACGCTTACTTGCATAAAGCAATAGGAATGCTGGCAAAGGCGATTGCTATTCACCCGACTTTTGTGGCAGGCTATCTAAATCAGGGTATTGCCTATTACAAATTAGGTATGTTAGACAGCGCCCAAAGATGCCTTGACAGTGTGCGGCAGAACTACCCTAACTACCCTACGCTACGTAACCTTTACAGCTTACTTGGAGAATACCATATGAGAAACGGATGGAATAAATACGGGAAATTTGGCAAATACCCGGAGGCAATAAATGAGTTTCAGCTAGGTATAAAAATTGACAGCACTAACCCGGAGTTATGGTACAACTTAGGAGGGGCTTATTTTTCAAACAAGCAAGCTGCTGAAGCTATATCAGCCTGGAACATGACGATAAAACTGAATCCCAACCATGAAGAAGCAAAAAAGGGTATGCAGGCGGCTTATATGATGTTGAGAGGCAATCAGCCTGACCAACCAAATGGACCAAGGCGATAATGGATAAAAGCCTCAGACAAACCCGGATAGAAATATTGATGCTCTTTGGGCTCTATATTTTTATATTGCCTAGGGTATATATGGACTATGACATGGGGTACTGGAGGGAGTGGGCTCTCGCCATTCATCATCATGGCATTAGTAATGCATACAACAACGGAATCAATTACTTCCCTATTTATGTTTACTGTTTGTATATTTTCGACGTAATACAGGGTACAGATTGGAACATTACACATCACATAAACAGTATTAAAATCCTTTTTGTCGCATTTGATTTTCTACCGGTATTTGTGCTGTGTGGTTTCAGGCAAAAACTGCTGCACTATAAAATACCCTATTTATACCTTTTGCTCAATATAGCTTACGTATTTAACTCAATGGTATGGGGCCAGTTAGATAGTATCTACACCAATCTGTGTTTCATGGCCATTGTGCTTGGTTTTGCCTACCCTGCCTGGAGTGTTTTTCTTTTTACACTGGCATTAAATACCAAACCGCAGGCTATTGAATTTCTGCCGGTATTGGGTGTAATATGGCTGATGTCAATTAAGAGCATAAAAAAATTTGTCATTGCAGCAATAACCGGAATTGTCACTCAGATACTACTTCTACTGCCATTTCTCAGCAATGGTGGTGTAAAGCAACTGTACACCATTGCCACTCATTCAGTTGACTTATATAACAAACTTTCAATATGCGCATTCAATCTTTGGTATATCATAGTACCCGGCAATCCATACTTCATTAATGATAAAGATGTTTACTTTATCTTTTCGTATAAAACTATTGGTCTGTCGCTGTTTGCTATTGCATCAATATTTGTTCTTATTCCAATCACCCGCCGGTTGTACTATTTACGCAAACAGAAGATAAAATTAGACAGTAGCATTTACAGCCCTATTTTTTTGGGTACAGGGCTTATTTGCCTTTATTTCTTCTATTTCAATTCGCAGATGCATGAACGGTACGCCAACCCCATAATTATATTTTTCTTTTTTTATGGTGTAGTAAGTAAAAACTACAAATTATATATATTAGCATCAATCCCTTACTTCCTAAGCCTTGACAAATGTTTCCCTGATTATCTGCCGATAGTACATTATAAGATAATATTCGCGTCAAGGATAATAGCTATCTGGTACACTGCTGTTGTTATCTACGGCAGCTACCTATACTATAGATTAACGATAGTAAAAATCGAAGAGGGCAACATTATTGTCCCAGATAGGAACCGCTAAAAGGAGATTTTTTTTGGGAAGCCTGTTTTTCTTTGTGGGCTACGTACTGCAAGTACTGATCTGGCGTAAGTACCGCTTTAATACGTGCTTCTTTAGTTTGTTTTATCCTGTTTTTGGCGCTGGTTTTCGCAGCCTTACTTTTTAATTTTTCAATGCTGTCAAACTTATAGGCATAAGTGAGATTTATTTCATTCACCTGCTCATATTGCTCCGCTTCAAGTGAAAGGTTTTTATACATCCAGCGGGTTTGCGCTCTGGCGTTTTCCTCTTCCATCGATACATGCTTCGGTGGAGCCGACTCATTCCTCACTTGCGCCACCACAGGCAAAGTGAGGCAGAGCAGTAAGACTAAGCAACTGCACAACCTGGTAATTTTAACTTCTATTCCTGAGCATCTCCACATATTCTTTAATGAATAACACCTAACACAAAATTACAAAT
>JACMPD010000074.1 GCA_014377675.1 Taibaiella sp. | reverse complement strand
TGCAGGAACAAAACAAATGTTTGGGCTTCACTTCGTGAAAACCAGGATTATAAATGAGCAATTAAATCAATTTTACACATATATATTGAAGCATTCAGCATTAACAGTCAGGGGTTCTGGGAACTAAAAGAATACACATCTATTGACGATGTATTGCCTTTGAATGCAGGGGTAGAACTGACTTTAGCGGAGATATACAAGGGGACGAAACTGGTGGAGTAAATACCCTCAGAAGATAAAATGATTTATTTTACGTTTCTGTTATATTATTCTTTATTTTCGGCTAAATCAATTAAAGCCAAATTATACGTATAGAACAACCTAACTTTGATCAGGCAAAATTGTAAGATTATGGCATCTAAAGTAGTAGACTCACAGTTACTTCAATACTGGCATCAATTGGAAAGCGATGAAAAAAAATCCGTTCTTTCAGTAATCAACTCTTTTTTAAAACATAAAAATGACGAACCTAAAAGAATAACTATAGAAGAATATAACAAAGAACTTGAGGAAGCGGAATCGGAAATCGATAATGGAGAATTTATCACTCAGGAAGAAATGAAAAAAAGAGTTTCTTTATGGCAGACAAAATAGCTAATCTGGCATGGGGTATTGGTGCAATTAAGAATGCAGAGGCATTATATGATTATATCAGTCTTGATTCCAAGAAAAACGCAGACAAGGTAATTAATAAAATTATTGACATTACAGATACATTACCATTAAATCCCGAAAAATTTCCATTAGATAAACTAAAGCGAAATAATGACGGAACCTACCGTGCATTTCTAGTTTTTAAATACAGAGTTTCATACCGAGTACTTCCTAAATCAATAAAAATTTTAAGAATTAGACATAGCAGTATGGAACCGGTTAAATATTGATTAACTCAACCCTTTCCAACCTCCTAATTCACTGCCATTTTCATAAACCGCACCGGCGATTTCAGCCAGTTTACATTCTGCAGGTTTAGGGTGAATGATATACCGCGGGCGAATGATTTTTTTCCGTAAGTGTCTGTGAGGTAGTTCTGAAAATCGCTGCTCATGATAATGGGCACATACACGCTAATAAAATTATTAATTAAGCTCACCTCAACACCGCCCTCGTAAAGAAACGTGCTGCTGCTGTTGCGCTCCAAAGTAGGCTTAAAATTTGGCGTGAGTCCCGCATCAAAAAACAACCTGACTGGCAGGTATTTTATCGGCAGATCTGAAGAAAGGTTTATTGTCGCCAGCCAGTTGTCACTGCGGTATACATTATTCAAAACAGGGATTTTAAACCCGCCTTCCTGTATGCTGATTTGCTGTGCGGCCAGCTTGCTGGTTGCGCTGCGGCCCAGGTAGGTGCCATCATATAAATAATCATTTACCGCGCTGAAAGAGGCATTGAGATTGTACCGCTGTGTAACCGCGGGGTCATTGGTAACGGCGATAAATTTACCGGCAAACGCACGCACCCGCAATGCCTTGCCCTTCCTGTTATAGTCAACTCTTGCTATGCCTTCGGCACCTATTTTAGCGAAGTCGGCACCAAGCTGGGCCTCGATTGCGTATTGAAAAGGGTTGAATGTTCTTGTGTTGTTATGGTGGTACTTTACAAGGCCATACACTTTCTGGCTGGTGGTAATGGTTGTGTTCCCTGCTCCGAAATTGTAGTTGTCCTCCATTACATTATATCCTTTCAGCAGCAGGGTGCGGCAAACTGTACTCTGCCCTTCGTTTTCATTGAGGGTAAAATCAAGTGAAAGAGCTGTTTTGGTGTAGCCTGCGTAAAGAGTGCCATTCGTATTAAGGCCGGTTTCATTATAGTGAAACATCTTTGCGTCACCCTGCAGCATTATTTCTTTGAAAGCCACTTTCGGATACCATACATACCCCACAGAGCCTGCTCCGACAAGGCCGGCGGTTTCAAAAGAATACATGGGAGCGAGCAGAAAACGAAAACGATTTTCTGGCAAAGTAATGTTGTGGAATAATAGGCCCGCCGAGATGCCATCATACTGATTGTAACCCAACGCCGGGGCAATAAACAGCTTTTCCTCGTGGGAAAGGTTAAGGCCAATAAATGGCTTCACTTTAAGCCTGAATCGGTGGGAAAGACCGTATCTGCTGTACACATCATTAGCGGACTTGGCGTCAGGCGCCAGGCTGTCAATTTTGAGTTTGTTCCATGTGGTGCCGGGAATGGTTAAGGTGGTTTTTGACATAAACGGTTCCGTCCAGCGTTCTGTTAGCAGGGAGTCTCTGAGATAAGCCTTCACTAACACAGGTGCGGCTATTTTACTGTTATTTTTTATGGCTATCTCCGTACTATCACCCTTTATTCTGGCTTTTGTGATGGTAAAATCAATTTTGTGGCTGGTGGTTAGCATACCTTCAAAAAACCACCCGAGTGGCTTTGTGGTATTGCGCTGCATACATTCCCTGAAATCAGCCGGAT
The DNA here is from genome assembly GCA_014377675.1 of Taibaiella sp. Lineage (GTDB taxonomy): Bacteria > Bacteroidota > Bacteroidia > Chitinophagales > Chitinophagaceae > Flavipsychrobacter. The sequence goes on along the minus strand of JACMPD010000074.1, from coordinate 9,314 downwards.
AAGGATGTTTAAAATGCCAGGTATCAAAGTAGTACTTCATCCCTTTTTCAAAATCAGCCTCTCCCATGTATTGTTGCAGCCAGTTGAGCAGCAACGCTGTTTTATAATAGACATCTATGCCATAATTCAGCTTTGAAAACGCCGCAGAAGTCTGCTCTATGGGTTGATCGTTATGAGTAGCGGCCAGTTCATAGTAAAATAGATCTTCGTTTAGCCGGGTTACGGCGGTGAATATATCCTTTTCCTGCTTTAACGCTTTAGTCGTTTTTTTCTCATAAAATGTATTTAAACCCTCATCCATCCAGGCATGGTCGCGCTCATTGCTGCCCAGCAGCCCATAAAACCAGTTATGCCCGGCCTCATGTACCACCACGGTTCGGAAACCTGTCCTTGCCGACTTGTCTATAACAGTTATTGTGGGGTACTCCATGCCGCCACCGGCACGCATATCGCCCAGCACTGCTTTTATAGTGTTGTAAGGATATGCGCCGACCCACTTGCCGTAGTGCAACACTGTCTCTCTCAGGTCTTCCGTGGCTCCGGCCCATATCCGGCTGTAAGATGGCCAGAATGCAGCCCACACTGCAATTACTTTTCCTGAACCAGGCGAAGTAACCGTATCTTTCCGCACTACCCAGCGCTTATCAGCAAACCAGGCGAAGTCGTGCACATTGTCTTCATGGAAATGCACTGTTTTCGTTTCCAGCGCACTGGCTGGGATTTCATTGTTGTTTGAAGTATCTGAGGGCAATAGCAGCCTTGCAAGGGAATCGAGCCACGTATTTTCTTTTTCATCAAGGCAGTTGCCGGTAGCCATTACAATATAATTCCGTGGCAGTGTAATGCTTACATCATAAGAGCCATATTCGCTGTAGAACTCGCCTTGGTCGAGGAAAGAAATGGGGTGCCAGCCAAGGCGGTCGTACACCGCAGGCTTTGGAAACCATTGCGATATATAGTAAGCCTGATCGGTATGGCCAAGGCGGGAAAACACCTTTGGCAGCTTCACCAGGAAGGGGGTTTCTATTTTAATGCTTTTACCTGGGAGTAATGGCGCACGAAGGTCGATACGGGTGATATCAGGCGTATTTTCGGCTATAAAATGCTCGGCGCCGAGGCCATCCACAGTAAAATCGAGGCTGTCAATATAGCCGCGGTCAGCGCTTTTTGCGTAGTAAAAAGAAGTAGTACCATTAAGTTCCAGCTGTTTTGCGAACGGCGTATGGTCATTTTTGTAGGCATTGGGCCAAATATGCAGATATATACTCTGAAGCGTATCAGGCGAGTTATTAGTATATATTATCTCTTCATGGGCATGAAGAAAATGGTTTCTATCATCAAGCCTCACTTCAATTTTGGTATCTACATGCTGCTGCCAGTAGGTCTGGGCGGAAAGGCGGACAGAACTCAACAACAACAAAAAGAAAACGAATTGTTTCATTGTGCGAAAATAGTACATTAACATGCCAAGGGGAAATCCCAAATTTTAAAATCCAAATTACAAAGGGAATTGCAGCATTAAAATTCTAAAATCACAAAACGCAGATTTATCGCAGAAATTACGAATTACAAAAGAAATTTTGATTTTTGCAATTCAGATTCAACTCTTAAATTGTAAATTGTTCTATTGCTTCAAATGCTTACAGTTTTGGACAACTTCGCAATAGAGTTTTTCATACATGGGTATGATGTGCTGCTTCTCAAACCGGCGGGCCTGGGTTATTGCGTTTTTCTTGAAGTGTTTTAACTGTTCATCTTCTCTTAATATAAGTAAAGCATTGCTGGTCATATCGGCTACATCGCCCACATCGCTTAGGAAGCCCGTAACGCCCTGCTCATTTATTTCTGGCAATCCACCGGCATTTGATGAAATAACGGGTACGCTGCAGGCCATAGCCTCAAGTGCCGACAGGCCGAAGCTTTCGCTTGCTGACGGAAGTATAAACAGATCAGATATACTCAATATCTCGCTTATCTGCTCCTGCTTGCCCAGGAAACGGATATCGTTATAGATACCCATTTCACGGGCCATATCTTCCACTTTCTGCCGCTCAGGGCCGTCGCCTATCATCAGCAGTTTGGAAGGTATTTCTTTCCTTACATTATTGAATATTTTTATTACATCTTCTACTCTTTTTACCGGCCTAAAGTTAGAAACATGCACCAGTATACGCTCGCCATCGGGGGCCAGCATTTGTTTAAAATGGTTTTTATCCGTCTGGTGGAAACGCTTGATATCCACGAAATTAGGGATAACATGTATTTCTTTTTCTATGGCGAATGACCGCAACGTTTCCTCTTTCAGATTATCAGACACCGCCGTTATTGCATCGCTTTCATTGATCGAAAAGGTAACCACCGGGGCATAAGTCGGGTCTTTGCCTACGAGTGTAATGTCAGTGCCGTGTAGCGTAGTGATGAAGGGTATATCCCTGCCTGACTTTTTTAATATCTGCCGGGCAAAGAATGCAGCAGACGCATGAGGAATAGCATAATGCAAATGCAGTATATCCAAGTTGTTATTAAGAATCACATTCACCATAGCGCTTGCGAGGGCAGTCTCGTATGGAGGAAATGCGAAAAGCGGGTACGTGGGCACCTTCACTTCATGGAAATAGATATTGGGGTGGAAGGTCTGGCTGAGTCGTACGGGCTGCTCATAAGTGATGAAGTGCACCTCGTACCCTTTATCAGACAATGCCATACCCAGCTCAGTAGCCAGCACGCCACTGCCCCCGAAAGTGGGGTAACAAACTATGCCAATTTTCATTTTAACCGCCGCCTGTGTGTTTCCCATAAACCAGTTTTGTAAAACCCTTACGCCTGTAAACAGCTATTGTCGGTTTCACCGGCAAATATCAGCTTATCCAACTAATGTATAGCAATAGGGGTATTTGTTTTACTGATAGGCGTAGGGACGCAAAATTATAATTGTCAATTTACAGGTTTCATTGAGTCCTCACACCTTCCGCAACACACTCACAAACATACTATCGGCTTTTAGCGGTATGCCGTTTATCAGTTGCTGTTGCTCCGGTTGCAGGCCGGTGGTCTGGATGAGGTGCGTGATTATGGCTTCGTTTTCTTCCACAAATACTGAACAGGTGATGTAGTAAAGGGTGCCGCCGGGTTTCAGGTAGCGGACGGCATTGGTGGCTATGCTGCGCTGTAGTATGGGATAGCGGCGCTGCTTTGCCTCATCAAAAAAATATAACTGCTCGGGGGTGCGGGCCCAGGTACCGGAGCCGCTGCACGGCACATCACATATAATATGATCAAAACGTGTATTGCCCAGCCTTTCTTCTAATGAAGCGGCATCAGCGGCATCAGCTACGTGCATTGCCGGAGGGGTAAGGCCGTACAGTTTAAAGCGTTCTTTGAGGTTGTGCAGTATGCTCTGGCGTATATCGGTGGCCACCTGCTTTATTCCGGGCTCCATGTCTTTGAGCAACAACGACTTTCCCCCTGCCCCACTACAACAGTCCAGCCAGGTTTCATTTTTTTTCGGGGTAAAGTAACTACAAGCCGCCTGCGATGATGCGTCCTGCACCACGTAGCTATCAGCGGGTAGCAGGGCATCAATCCTGGCGCCGTTGGGGAGGGCAAGGCAGGTGTCGTTAACCTGCTCAAAAGTGATTCCCGCCTGCTCTAGCAACCCGGTTAATACGTCTTTATTTTTTCTTATACGGATGAATAGAGCCGGCTGTACAAGCATCGAGTTCAGCCAGTCTATGCCATTGAAACCGGGGGAAATGTCAATGCTCTGGTTAAAAACCCGATGGATGTCAAATTCAATATCTGATGGCAGAGCATTTTCTGCGGGGAATAAGTAACGTATGGCCGTTTCCGCCCCGCAAAAAGTAAGGCAGACTTTCATCATTATTTCAAACTCATATTTCTGAGCGCTCACGAGGCCGCGCGAACAGCGGTACCAGCTATAGGCCATATCGCTAAGCAGGCGCCTGTCCCGGCTGCCGAGTGCAGGGTATTGGCGGCAGTAGCTTTTAAGGTAGTGCGTGAGCGGCAAAGTGCCATCATAACGCTCTAAAATTACCCTTATGTGCTGCCAAATGTACCTCATCAGCCAGCGAAATTAAGCAAAACAAATGAGGGAGTAATAGTAGGAGAAAATTCATGTGGTTTGTAAAGTAACGATTAACACGGGGAGAGGGGCGATGCTCCCCGCCATTGTTTACGTCCTTTCAGGCGTGCACAAGGGGTAATTCGCTAGTATAGAGGAATTTTATTTGGTTGCTTGTACATAAAAGATGTGCCACACTTCTGAAGTATGGCACATCTGGCTTTTTAATATAAATAGATTTGTATTAGCAAAAAATTACCTTCTTCCTGCCTTGTTGTCCTGCGGCTGTGGCCTTGGGGCCGGTGCCGGCTGTGGATTGCTCCTTTGTGGCTCAGGGCGGGTTTGCTGCTGCTGAGGTGCCGGTGGGTTGTACCTCGGTGGCTCAGAACGGGTTTGCTGCTGCTGAGGTGCCGGTGGGTTGTAGCTCGGTGGCTCAGGACGGGTTTGCTGCTGATGAGGTGCCGGTGGGTTGTAGCTCGGTGGCTCAGGGCGCGTTTGTTGCTGCTGGGCCGGTGGATTAAACCTGCCGTTACGGCTATTGTCTTGCTGGGCAGGTGGGTTGTACCGGGCTGGCTCCGGCCTTGTGTTCTGCTGCTGGGCAGGAGGGTTAAACCTATCGTTACGGCTGTTGTCTTGCTGGGCCGGTGGATTGTACCTTGGTGGCTCAGGGCGGGTCTGTTGCTGCTGGGCCGGTGGGTTGTACCTGTCGTTACGGCTGTTGTCTTGCTGTGCAGGAGGGTTAAACCTTGCTGGCTCCGGCCTTGTATTCTGCTGCTGTGCAGGCGGCGTATACATTGATGGTTCGGTATTCTGCTGCTGCTGGTCAAAGCGGCCGGACTGAGGTCTTGTATTGCGGTCGTTAGGCGAGGGCTGCATATTGTTCCTGGCAGGGGCACTGTTATTAATAACAGGCTCATTGCGGGTATCAAACTGGGGGCGGCTGGTGTTATTTCTCGCCGGTTCAGTCCGGGTATTGCTCTGCTGCCGTACTCCTCCTCTCGGGCCAACTACCCCAGTGTTACCTGGTTCGTGGCGGGTATTGTTTTGCTGCACTCCCCCTCTCGGGCCAACTACACCTGTGTTACCTGGTTCGGTACGGGTATTGTTTTGCTGCGCTCCCCCTCTCGGGCCAACTACACCTGTGTTACCAGATGCCTGAAGGCGTTGAACATCCTGCCTGAAGGCAGGCTGTCTGCTCGTACCCTGACGCTGTTCAGCGGCTTGCGGCCTACCTATGTTCCTTGGCGCCTGCATTACGTTGGTTGGGCGTGAAGTGCCTGCTGTAGCACTGTTAACACGGGGGCGGTATATGTTTACGTTATTCTGATGTATTGTAGATACGCCCGGCCTTGTGGTTTGTGATATCCTGTATATCTGCACCGGCTGGCGTGTTGCCTGTTGTATAGTTGACGCTCTGGGGCCGAAGTTATACTGCACATGTGTATAATTATCGGTATACACGTTGTTTATTATGGTAGTCTGCCTCAGGTAACGCCCATTATAGCCCGGGCCTCTCCAATGGTTGTAATAATCATTGGTATATAAATACTGCGGACCGACAAACATCCACCAACTATCAGGGCAGCCGTAGCTTGAGCCTACAGCATAACCGGGAGAAAGTGGCGCCCAACCGCAGTAACCGCCGCCGTATCTCCAGCTTACCCAGGCCGGAGCCCATTCGTAACCCGGTACCCATACCCAGCCGTAGTAGCCGTTATAGGTCCAGCGGCCATAGTGGTAGCAGGCCCAGCCCCATGGGTCGTCAGACACCCAGGTATTGCCATACTCGGTCATAGCCCAACGGCCGCGGCTGCCATAGGGGCGAAAATCACCGTCCTCGCTCGGCACCCATACATTGCCATATTCAGGGTCGGCAACCCATTGCCCGTAGGGGGACAGTTCATCATAAAAGTCCTGGTAAGATACCATTACATCTTGTGCTTTGGCCTTGCTGCCGGAGGAAACAACAAAAACCAAACTCAAAAAAAATGTCATTAACAGACTGGTTGTGAGCTTTTTCATTATATATAAATTTTAAATGTTAGTATGCTTTGTAGATAGTAAAGGGATAAAACTGCGCCCTTTACACGTACTATGTCAATAATGATGCCAAAAAATTTTTGCGCTAAAAAAAATCCCCGGGTATGAACCGGGGAGTATTTTTTTCAGCAGTAAAAACCGTTTTGGAGCCCTTTAAAGGCTTTGAGGCTAATGGATTTGTTAATGGGCGGTGCCCAACGCTGGTGTTTCATGCCCTTTCAAGGCTATCAAAATACCAACAACAAGCATTTCCCGTTATTGTTACCGCTATATATATATATTCGTAATGATATTTTATAACGTTCATTTTTACGCTACAAGGGCTTCCTTCAGCACTTCAGCCATTGTAATGCCAATGTTGGCGGGGCTGTCTACAACGTGTATACCGCACTCCCTCATTATTTTCATTTTAGCAGCAGCTGTATCATCGGCACCACCAATAATGGCACCCGCATGGCCCATACGGCGGCCCGCAGGAGCAGTTTGGCCAGCAATAAAGCCTACAACAGGCTTACGCATGTTCTCTTTCAGCCAGTGAGCGGCTTCAGCTTCCATGTTACCACCTATTTCGCCTATCATTATAATGCCGTCAGTTTCAGGGTCGTTCATCAACAACTCCACAGCCTCGCGGGTAGTGGTACCAATGATAGGGTCACCACCAATGCCTATAGCTGTTGAGATACCGAGGCCGGCTTTCACAGCCTGGTCTGCAGCTTCGTAAGTTAACGTACCTGACTTGGAAACGATACCAATCCTTCCCGGCTTGAAGATGAAGCCCGGCATGATGCCTACTTTAGCCTCACCAGCCGTAATAACACCAGGGCAGTTAGGGCCTATCAGCCTGCTGTCCCGGCCCCTGAGGTATTCCCTTGCCTTTACCATATCCTGTACCGGTATGCCTTCTGTAATGCAGATAATTACTTTTACACCTGCATCGGCTGCTTCCATAATAGCATCGGCAGCAAACGCGGGAGGCACAAAAATAATAGATACATCAGCACCCGTATGATCAACGGCGTCTTTTACGGTATTAAATACAGGGCGCGCCAAGTGAGTAGTGCCGCCTTTAGCAGGTGTAACCCCGCCTACAACGTTAGTTCCGTATTCAATCATTTGGGTAGCGTGGAATGTACCCTCAGTACCGGTGAAACCCTGTACAATAATTTTTGATTCTTTATTAACAAGAACAGCCATGAGCTAATTTAAGTTTTAATATTTTCAAATATAATAATGCGGAGGCGGCAAATGTACCTGCTGCAATAGCCAGCATTTACAAATATAAAGAGTGCCCATATTATAAATACGGGCACCCTGCAAGTATAGTTAATTAGTTATCATATCCCTGCTGTTTGCGGTAGGTGTCATAGCCGGGGTCTTCAGTGCTTGTAAATACTATACAGAAGTGCCCTATGAGGCACAGACCCCATGCGGCAACAGTCCAGGCCGGCCATGGGTACACCCACTTACCATTGGCGCCTTTATCATATAACAGTAACATAGCAGCTGAGCCTATAGCGAAGATAACCACGTGTAACACAAGCATGGAAATCTGTTTGCTGGTCGGTTTTATTTTTTGTGGCATTGTTGTGATTTTAGTTAAGCAGGGCAAAGATAATATTCATTACGTAAAAAATGAAGGTTGCAGCGCAAGTGCGGAAAAATAAATAGAGATGCCCGCAGCGGGCGCGGCACTTGTTTTGTATAAACCCTAAAAACGAAAGAAAATGAAACTTGTAAAAATGTTTATCGCGATATTGATTGTTGCCGCCACCTTCGGGAGTTGCATTGTAAGGCCACAACACCCCCGCGCACGCCCGGGTCATGCCCGACCGGCCGGACCACGTATGCGTTAGTGATTGCAGTAGAATATACACCATATAAACAGGAGGTTACATCGATGCGCCTTGCAAATGGTACAACCTGCTGATTTTTATGAAGTAATTAAATATTACTTCACGAGCACTATTTTACCCGTGCTGATAATACCTCCGCTGCCGGTAGCCTGGTAAATATAAATGCCGGCGGGCAGGTTTTGTGTCTCCCACTGCACTGAACCCATTGGTTCAGAAGTTTGCCAATCCGCCAGTTTTGATCCTAATATAGTGGTGACTACAATGTGAATTCCCTCGGCATTGGCTGGCAGCCGGTATGTAAATGTAACCTTGCCTGTGGCGGGGTTGGGGTAGGCGGAAAAGATAGTGCCATCCCACGCCGCGCTTGCTCCCTCAAATGAACCGCCCGGACTGTTATTGCCCGCATTTGTACCCTTACCAACACTCAAACCAGGAAACAGACAGTCGCCGCTGATATGGGGTATTATGGGGTCAAGTACCGAGGCTCCCGTACTTCGCATAATCATCCGGGCGGCGGTATGGTAAAGGCTGGTGGGTGCTGTAGTATCAAGCATTGCTATCTCATTAGCCTGTAAGTGCATAACGCCCCGCCCGGCGGCAGCGGCGGTGTAGAGTGCTGACCACAACGCTTTATAGTCATTCTTTTCAGTGGTATCTGCGCCATACCTTACCACAAGGCTATCGGTTGCCTGTATCAGGCTGTCAGCCCGGGAATAGTTCCCCATGTTGTACCAGTAACCGGCACGGGCATAGACCGCGCCCATTTTTTCGGTGCGGCGGAGCCAGCCATCAATGCTGTCCCTGCCATAATATATGGTATTGGTGTCAATGGAATAATAGATACTCGCCGTGTCAGTGCATACCCCAGCGCCAATGCCGTTATCAGGCGCTACCGCTGTATCAGCGGGCGATTTCAGTGCCATCATTGCAAGGTTAGCTTCTTCATCCATATCGCGGCCGAGCTTTATAATGGCTTCCGTGAGCAATGTACGCCGGCCTGTAACGGGGGCTAAGGCGTAAAAGCTGTCCCGCTCACTATTGGTGATGCGCAGTGCGCGGGCGAGGCTGTCCAGAAATGAATAATCGCGCAGGAGATCACGGTTCTGGCCAAGAACAAGCAGCATAGACGAATGTGGCAGCCCCCTTGCGCCCGCCGCCCATACCGGCCGCGCCGACAGCCAGTTGGAATCAGCGCGAAGCACATTGTACAGGGCAGGCGCAGGCAGCAGGTTAATAGCGGTAACCAACGAATCGGTATTGCCGAAATCGATAAGGTGGCGGAGTGTGGCCGCAGAATCGGTTCGGGCGTTTTTGTGCCCTATGAAGAGGCCTGTTAAAAT
>JACMPD010000073.1 GCA_014377675.1 Taibaiella sp. | reverse complement strand
AACACAAAGAAAAAATATTTATCAATACGCTGTATGTTTCCAGAAAATTATTTACAATAATTTTTACTTTTAGACAAAATCAAAAATAGACCTGAGTAGTAACAATTCCTGTTCTTTACCTTCATATTGAAAGCCAGTTTCAGTGTATGAAAATTCACCCGCGCTGTAATAGGAAAGATCGGAATCATCACAATCTGATTTGGCACCACTGAAGCCAACGAATTGCGCCCAGCCAAGAACGATGGCACAACAGCCCAAAAATAACGTAACAGGAACGTCCCGAATAATAATGCCTGCAACAACGAAGGCAATGCTTATCAACAGGGGGGCAATGGAAACTGCAAAATGATAAACTTTCTTTGTTCCGGAGGCTATATCCCTGAATTGCATTAGAATCTCGTTTTATATCGCGGGTGCGGGTAATGGCAATTGTATAGTTAACGTACTTCCCTAGCCCGGCACGTTTTTGATTTTTGGCAACAACAAATTTACGAAGTAACAACAACTTTAACTCAATGCCTTTTCGCTATAGTAAAGGTAACTATATTGCAAACACTATTGCTGCAATCGGGTTGAAACCTATGAACTCCGGGAATAAAATGCCATTTACAACTTAATGGAAAATAGTGGTAGTTAAGGGGGCGGCTTCAATTTTTTTTGATGCAAGCTGATAAAAATGGCCGGGGAAAGTGTGTGGCGGGTGACCGCTGGTTGCATAGTACAAATGACTGCTTTCTACTGGCGGCGGTATTTTTCTTTTCAGGAAAATCCATGTTTTCGTGACACAGGTGGTGAGGCCGCTAAATAATCTTCTTTATCCCGGTAATATTCCGTAACTATGTAGGCACTATTATACTAATTACCGAAAATAATGAATCACCTGCCACACCTTATTACTGATCTTGGGCTTATACTGGCGGCTGCGGCGATTGTAACTTTAGTGTTTAAACTACTGAAGCAGCCCTTGGTACTTGGGTACATAATAGCCGGTATGCTTGTAGGGCCACATTTTTTTATGTTTCCTACCATCGGGGATAGTGAAAGTGTGGAGGTGTGGGCACAGATAGGAGTTATTTTCCTGTTGTTTAGTCTTGGTCTTGAATTTAGTTTTAAGAAGCTGGTGAAAGTGGGCGGCTCTGCTGCTTTAACCGCCTGCCTGGAAGTAGGTATTATGATGCTGCTTGGCTATATGATAGGGCAGGCTCTGGGGTGGGATAGTGTCAGCAGTCTTTTTTTGGGCAGTATGATCGCCATTTCCTCCACCACCATTATTATTAGAACCTTTGATGAGTTGGGGGTAAAGAGTAAAAACTTCGCCCACCTTGTATTTGGCATACTGGTTATACAAGATTTGGTAGCCATAGTTTTGTTGGTTTTGTTACCGTCGCTAGCAGTCAAAAAGGGAGTGACCGGTATGAGCCTTGCCTTCCCCGTGGTTAAGCTCGTTTTCTTCCTGGTTCTGTGGTTTGTGTCGGGCATCTTTTTTCTGCCAACGTTGCTGCGAAAGGCTGGCAAAATAATGAATGACGAAATGTTGCTGGTTACCTCTCTCGCATTGTGTTTCGCCATGGTTATACTGGCTACCTCCGTTGGCTTTTCACCGGCACTGGGGGCGTTTGTAATGGGCTCCATACTCGCTGAAACGCGCCTTGGCGGAAAGATAGAACACCTCACCAAATCAATAAAAGAACTTTTTGGGGCTGTATTTTTTATATCTGTGGGCATGATGATAGAGCCGGCTGTGCTTCCGCTATACTGGCGGCCGATACTTTTTATAACGCTCGCTGTTATTATCGGGCAGCCGCTTGCTACTATTATCGGCGCACTTCTTTCAGGCAACCCGCTGAGAAGATCGATACAGGTTGGGTTAAGTCTTTCTCAGATAGGGGAATTTTCTTTTATTATTGCCGCGCTTGGCCTTAGTCTGCACGCTATTAACGGACAGCTTTACCCAATAATAGTGGCGGTATCGGCCATTACCACTTTCACTACACCTTATATGGTAAAGGTATCGCTCCCGGCTCACCGGTTGGTGGAGCGGTTATTGCCAGAGCGGCTAAAACAAATGATTTCTTCGTATAGTTCAGGTTCCACAGCCATAAAAATGGTCAGTGACTGGAGGATTCTGGTCAGGGTATACTTGCTGCAAACCGCCATTTATTGCACCATAATTCTGGCACTGCTGATAGCAATGCGGCAGGTGGTGGTTCCTCTTTGGGTTCAGAATGATAATAATATTATTAAGGTTTCAGCTACAGTAATAGTATTGCTGGTTGTTTGTCCTTTCCTCTGGGCACTCACCCTGCGTAACCTGAAGCAGGAGGTGACACTCCGGCTTTGGAAGGAGCGCAGGTACAAAGGGCCGTTGCTGATGTTGCAATCTTTAAGGATTTTTATAGCCCTGCTGCTTACTTTTTTCCTGCTCAGGCCTGTAGCGCATTATCCGCTTGCGTGGGCGGCTGTAGTTATAGTGGCGCTGTTGATAATACCTAATTATAACCGGTTAAGTAATATTTATAACGGTATTGAAGACCGCTTTATTATTAACCTCAATGATAAAGAGAAACTTGAAGCGAGAGAGAACGGCCATCACCTGGTGCCGTGGGATGCCCACATTACAAATTTTACCCTATCTACCGACTATACCGGGGTTGGTAAGACCCTGGTGGAGCTACAGCTGCGCGAACGCTTCGGTGTGAATGTGGCCATGATAAAGAGAGGACTTTTTGTTATTAACGTACCAGATAGGAACGAACGGTTATATCCCGGTGATGAAATGTTCCTGATTGGTACCGATGAACAGATAGAAGGGTTCAAAAAATATCTTGACCTCAACAGCAAGATCCGCATTAATTACCGTTCTCAGGAGCAGGACGTTTCCCTTTTGCAAATTGAGATTGTGAGAGGGTCAGAATATATAGGGAAGACTATAAAGGAGTCGCAATTCAGGGAAACTACAAAGGGGCTGATAGTTGGGATAGAGCGTGGTGAGGAGCGGCTGCTTAACCCGGAATCGTCACTGTTACTTGAGGTTAATGATATATTGTGGGTGGTTGGTAACAAAAAGCGTGTACGCTTGCTGGGCAGGAAAGGCCTCGTTTCGAGGCTTTAGTAGATATGCCGAAGGCTTTTTATAGTGCTAAATAAGAACAATTGCGGGCAATAATTACCTTTGCAACATGCCGGCGTTAAAAGTGGTGCTTCTATTGTTTTTGGTGATATTTATGAGCGGTTGCGGAGGCACCCGGTATAAGCAAAAGCACAGCGCCAGGGGAATAGCTAGTTATTACAGCTCGAAATTTGAAGGCAAAAAAACTGCAGGCGGTGAAAAGTTGTCGAATAAAGGATATACGGCCGCGGCAAATAAATTCAGGTTGGGTGCCTGTGTAAGGGTCACTAACCGCAGTAATGGCAGGCAGATTTATGTACGGATCAACGACCGGATGGGCAACGGTAAACGATTGATAGACCTAACTCAGTCCGCGGCAGATGCACTTGATTTTAAACGCCAGGGGACCGCAGAGGTAAAGGTGAAAGTAGTGTCTAAGAAGATGGGAATGCGAAGAATTCAGAAGCAGGAGAGGCGTTAATGTATTGTAACCATCTGGAACCACCCTACAGAAAATCATTAGCTAATTTTATAGACCACCCGCTTAGACATTTTCCGCATCAGCGCATTTCTTGCTGTCTTTTTTTATCGCTTTGTATAGCAGTACACTTGAAGGCAACGCAGGCACCATTGGTAAAATAAGATACCCCACCTGGAACGTTGGCACTGCATTGGCTGCGAATAAACCTAAGAATATCGCCACCAGTAATAAGCCCACCCCGGTTAAAGCGTTGAAGAAAATTCCGTTGTCTAAATTCTTTTCCGTTTCCATAGTATAATTTTATGCTTTATAACATAAAATTATTGTGCCAAGGATGCCTTTGTAGCACATAATTGGAAAAATAACGGATTAAAACGGTGTAGCCTTTTAGCGACGAGTTGATTTTGCAGCTGGAAAGACCGCGCAAGGGTATCAATCTTTTGCAGTCACCTTTTCTGAAGTGCCAAAATTGACATAAAGGTATAAATATACCATCCGGGAAAGTCGCATGAGCCAGGGCTGCAATAGTATAACCACAATAGTGCTGGAAAGCAGGTACCACTCCACGCTGTTGTCTTCATACCAATGTACATTTGGCTTGCTGATGTAAATATACAGCGGGGTGTACCAGCAAAGATTGAGGAAGAAAATAGCAACCGTGAGCGCATAATTCATGCCGGCACCATTGTTTTTTTCTGACATTAGTTTTTGGCCGCAGACTTCGCACTGCTCCTTGAGCGCAACTGTTTTAGAAAGAGGGAAGACACTTTTGTTTTGGAACACATACCCTTTGCGGCAACTGGGGCATTTCATCCGGAACAGAGAAGTAATTAGAAGCGGTTTGCCTGTTGCATTGCTCATGGTGCAAATTTACGCCATTTCAGTGGCGCTGCAATAGTGTTTGTGATAAATACATTCAACTGCTTCGGGTACACCGGCAATGTACACCCGGGCAAAGTTTTATTTTTGTAGGCTCGATAATTTTATAACAAAAATCATACTTTTAGACAATAGTTTTAGCTGGTTATGAGAATAGGCATACTTACATCGGGCGGCGACAGCCCCGGCATGAACGCGGCGATAAGAGCTGTAGTGCGAACATGTGTTTACCATAAAATAGAAGTGTATGGAATCAGGCGCGGCTACCAGGGTATGATAGAGGGCGATATTTTTAAAATGGAGACCACTGACGTATCAAACATAATACAGCGGGGCGGCACCATACTGAAAACCGCACGGAGCAAGGAATTTATGACAGAAGAGGGGATGCAAAAAGCCTACGATGCCTTGCAGCTACATGGCATAGAAGGGCTTATACTTATTGGTGGCGATGGCACATTCAGAGGTGCGGTACACTTTTTTGAGCGCTTTACTGTTCCTGCTGTTGGGCTACCCGGTACCATTGACAAAGATCTTTCCGGAACAGACTTTACAATAGGGTATGACACCGCTGTGAATACTGCGGTGCAGGCCATAGATAAAATACGCGATACTGCGGAAGCTCACGACCGCCTGTTTGTGGTTGAGGTGATGGGCCGGGATGCCGGCTACATAGCGCTGAACAGTGGCATTGCCTGCGGCGCTGAAGACATATTGATACCTGAGCAGGTAACCAATATGGACGACGTGCTGGAGCGCATAGACCATGATGAAAAACGTAAAAAGACAGTGCATATAATAGTCACGGCGGAGGGAGATGATTTTGGCGGGTCAAAAGAAATAACGCAGACTATTAAGGACAGGTTTCCGGATAAGGACGTGCGGATGTGCGTACTCGGGCATATACAACGGGGAGGCTCACCAACTTACGCTGACAGGGTATTGGCGAGCAGGCTGGGCTACGCGGCAGTGGAGGCGCTTTTAGCGGGTAACACACAGGTGATGGCCGGAATAATGAATGACAAAGTAGTATACACGCCCTTCGCTAATGTGATAAAGGAGGAAGCGGCAATAAGCGACGATATGCTGGAGATGATACGTGTGCTTTCAGTGTAGCCTGAAATTAAATAACTTTACTGACTGATTATGATATTAAGGCTGATAGGTTCCGTAATGGGTGTAATATGTTTGCTGCTGATGCTGGTTGGCCTTGTGCCGCTGCTTGGCTGGGTGAACTGGATCAATATCCCGGTAGCGATAGTCGGTTTGATATTCAGCAGTATGGGCGGCTCTGCCGGCGGGCGCACCATGTGTAGTGTGGCCATCATTGTCGGAATTTTAAGGCTGATATTTGGCGGCGGCCTTTTATAATTGTTGCTGCGCCTATACTAAACAAACCCTATCTTTGTTCTCTTAAATTTTTAAAAAACATGTCATCAACCTGGTTTCGCCGTAGCAAGCAAGGAATACTTACCTCTACAAAAGAAAAGAAGGAAACGCCTGACGGACTGTGGCATAAATGCCCTGAATGCAAGGCGACCAGCACCAGCCAGGAACTAGCTGATAATATGTATGTGTGTCTGCATTGCGGATACCATAACCGCAGTAACGCTGTAGAGTATTTTGACATTCTTTTTGATAATAATGAATTTGAGACTTTATTTGAGGGTATAGTACCTAAAGATATGCTCAACTTTATGGATATGAAGCCTTACAGCTCCCGCCTTGAAGAAGCCCAAAGGGTAACACACCTTACTGATGCCATGACGGTTGGGGTGGGTAAAATAAATGAGCGGCAGGCGGTGATAGCCTGTATGAACTTTAACTTTATAGGCGGCTCCATGGGGTCGGTAGTAGGGGAGAAGATCAGCCGGGCAATAGACTTTTGTGTAACCAACAAATTGCCACTTATCATAATTTCAAAGTCAGGCGGGGCAAGAATGATGGAGAGCGCTTTTTCGCTGATGCAGATGGCTAAGACCGCGGCCAAGCTCACCCGGCTTGCAAAAGCGGGTATGCCCTACATTTCTTTTTTAACTGACCCTACAACCGGCGGTGTTACAGCGTCATATGCCATGCTTGGCGACATAAATATTGCCGAGCCCAACGCACTTATAGCTTTTGCAGGACCAAGGGTAGTGAAAGAAACGATAAAGAAAGACCTGCCGGCAGGGTTTCAGAAATCAGAATTTCTGCTCGAGCATGGCTTCCTTGATTTTATTGTCAACCGCAAGGAGCTAAAACATAAAATAGCCACAGCCATAGAATGGTTTATAAAATAATTATATAATAAATGAGCGATACATCCGTCTTTATCAAGAACCGTCCGGCCACGTTTGAATATGCCATTGAAGACAGGCTTAAAGCCGGCATAGTGCTTACGGGTTCTGAAATAAAATCGGTGCGCAACAGCAAGGTGAGTTTCAATGACAGCTATTGCTTTTACAGTAAGGGGGAACTATGGATAAAGAGCCTGCATATAGCCGAGTACGTAAATGCCGGCTATGCCAGCCATGACCCCATAAGGGAGCGCAAACTGCTGCTGAACCGCCGCGAGTTGAATAAGTGGCAGGCGAAGGTAAAAGAAAAAGGACTCACAATAGTACCGCTGAATATGTACCTGGACGAGAACGGCCGTGCCAAAATGGAAATTGGCCTCGGCAAGGGTAAAAAGCTCCATGACAAGCGGGAAACCACCAAGAACAGGGAAGTGGAAAGGGATATGAAAAGGTATATAAAGTAGAGAGTTTGTTGAGGTAATTCTACTTTTGAATTTTTTTTAAAAACTATTTAAGTTTATCTGCCAAAATATTTTCGACGATTTCTTTAATGTCAGATTCTGTCATTTCTTTTTTGATAGCCATTCGCGATAGTATTTTCCGCAATATGATTAATTCTGAGCTTTGTGTTTTCATCTGTTCAATAATTGTATTAATTCCATATACCCACCTTGTTACGGCTACAAAAATTACGAACAAAACTACATAAGTTATAATATTTTCCATTTAAATTTTATTTTTTATGATAAAAAAATATATTTTTATATGTATTTAATATTACATTAACCTTCACGCATTTTTAAGGCACATCAATAAGCATTATATAACATTTCCCAGCCCTGTTCTGAATGGAAATATACCTTCATTATATTTCATTAGATGAAGATCAAAATGCAGTCCCAAAGTACTCCTATTTTTTGCAAATCAAATGACCTATTTAGAATAAATCTATTGGACCAACGTTTAATTCCACCTTTGCTGTTCGTTTCTTAGTTTGGCGTAGTCTCTTACTACATCAAACCGGCACTGTACAATGCAAACTTTTTTGTAGTTACGGCAATCTGAAGATTGTCTACCGCAGTGACGTAGTCAGAGACTACGCCAAACTTGGAATAATGTTTCATTTAGAAGTTTGCAAAGCTAATTATTTCGTTCTAAAAGTAGCATGTTATTGATGTCAATGTGGTAGACTTGCCCCATACCTTGTAGCGATCAGCTCTAATCGATTATACGTTTCTGTTACTCTATCGGTTGCCACATTTGCAAGTTTTTTCAGTTCATTGTCCGCTTCTAACGCATCAATCAGTGGGTTAGAATCTGTGCCTAAAGCCTCCTTCAATCCCTCGCTTATGAGAATATCCTGTACACTTTCATCACTGTTTAGCTTTGCTCTTGCCCTCTGAATTTTGGCTGCGTACTCCCAAGCATGGATGTGTGCAACATAAGCCGTTGCAAATTCTGAAGGACATTGTGATAAGTCTAAAACTCGCATGGCGGCA
This sequence comes from Taibaiella sp., assembly GCA_014377675.1. Classification (GTDB taxonomy): domain Bacteria; phylum Bacteroidota; class Bacteroidia; order Chitinophagales; family Chitinophagaceae; genus Flavipsychrobacter. Next base: position 1,821 of record JACMPD010000073.1, on the reverse strand, counting down.
GCCTGTTTTGTACAGTCTCCGTTACTAATGCCACTAATTTTTATATCAGATTGCAATAACGAAGTAATGCTCGTTTTAAGTGCAAGCTTCTGCTGTTCCAATTGCTCACTTTTTTTGGCTTCCTGATTGAAGCAAGAAGTCATCAACAGCCACAAAATGACCGATACTGTCAAATACACTTTTATTGTACTTTTCATCCGACGATATTTAAAGTCATAAAAATATAAAAAACAATCAGAAAAACGTAAAAACCAATAAGTTATATCAAAAAACCAATTTGAGAACAGTCTGGCTTAAACCATTGTAATCAAGAAGGAAGCTCTTAAAATATACTCATTTCCCCACCTTCTTTAAATCTACCGTACTGTATGGACATGCCCTTTTCTGGTACTTCCATCACCCACCATTTTCGTAAGTGTTTTTCGAGTTGAGGTTAATCACGCAAGTATTTCCACTTGGGAAACCACCTAGGTAACGTCCTATCGTTTGGCGTAGTCTCCGACTACGTCATAGCGGCGGGCAATCTTTAGATTGCCGTTACAATTCCCAGTTACTGATGGGCAATAATCCGGGTGCATTTTTTATCAACGTACTGGCACTACTGTAAATGTAATCTTCCGGCAAAGTAACCCAGCCGGCTCTTACCGGATTTTCATGCAGGTAATTTAGTTTCTGATTGAAAAATTTGAGGGAGAATATTTGTTCAGCGTGGTTTTCATGTGTCCAAACCTGATTGTTACTGCTTCGCATATTAGTTGATGCATTCCATTCAAATCTGTGAAGCATCCATTCTCTTCTGCTTTCAGGTTTTGATTGTATTGTTTCTATTATTTTAGCTGCTGTAAATTTCTTAAAATCTCTAATAGTTCCCGATAGTTTACCACATTCACTTCTTATAATAAGATGCAAATGATTTGTCATGATTACATACCCATAAACCAATAGTCCTTTTTCTTTTATACAGTAATTCAGACTGTCAGTAATAATTTCTCTGTAAATTTTACGTGTGAAAATATCTACCCAATCAACGATTGTTGGCGTTACAAAATACATCGCGTTTTGGTCATCAATTTGATATCCTGTACTCATTTCTACAGTTTTTACGATAAATATATGAATTACCGTACAATGCTAACTTTTTTGTAGGTACGGCAATCTGAATATTGCCTACCGCCGTGACGTAGTCAGAGACTACGCCAAACTAAGAGGAATATCACAATGCTAACTTTTTTGTAGTTACGGCAATCTGAAGATTGTCTACCGCAGTGACGTAGTCAGAGACTACGCCAAACTAAGGGACATTTCTTTATATTTGGTACACTAATAACTCCCCCCAATATAAGGATTGCTTTGTTTGCGGAAATCACCTCTTTTCCAGGCCTCGAAGAATTCACCCCAGGCGAGTGGATTGAGGATATTCATAGGTTTGTTCTGGCCGTAGTAAACGGCGTCGCGGGCTTGTTGCGCCAGGTATGCGCTCTGGGCTTCATGGCCATCACGGGGAAGGGTTTGGGCAAGTGCCCTTAGTACGTAGGCGTCGGTGTTTCTCCGGGCTATTTCATATTTATCATTAGGAATGCGCCAGTGCAGGAAGGCATAATCAAAGGCTTCTTTGGAAGGCAGGGGGCGTATAATAGTTTCAGGCAGGTAAAAGGTATCCTGCACCATAAGCTGAATTAAAGAAAAATACTGGCCCTTCAGGTCTTTATTTACAACAAATTCTTTCGGCCGGAAGCCAAGACAACTGAACTGGAGCGTATCGCCTTTGTAACAAACAATGCTGAAAACGCCGGAATATTCTGATTCCACGCCCCTGTTTTT
>JACMPD010000072.1 GCA_014377675.1 Taibaiella sp. | reverse complement strand
GAAGTATGTGTAAAACAAAAAAGCTTCACATTCCTGTGAAGCTTTTTGCGGGCTGGGGGACGCGAACCCGCGACCTCCGCCGAGAAGGCGGCATTCTAACCAGATTAAGTAAGTGTAAAACAAAAAAGCTTCACATTTCTGTGAAGCTTTTTGCGGAGGGATAGGGATTCGAACCCTAGATACCCTTTGACAGGTATACACACTTTCCAGGCGTGCCTCTTCAACCACTCGAGCATCTCTCCTTTTCCAGGTTGGGGAGGGCGAAGGTAGCTAATATTGGAATATTATACTACTGCTTCGGTATCTTTTTCTTTCTCTATGCGGCCCCGGCGCATAGGGTTGGCGGTATTGGCGGCGTATTCGCTCCGCTGCGCTACTAAATCAAGTGCCTGAAATACCGCTTCACGGAATGATGCGGGGTCAGCCAGGTTTTTACCAGCTATATCAAAGGCCGTTCCGTGGTCAGGCGATGTGCGTATTACCGGCAAGCCGGCGGTGTAGTTGATCCCCTCACCCTGTGCTATGGTCTTGAACGCCACCAGACCCTGGTCATGGTACATCGCCAATACTGCGTCAAATTCGGTATAGATGCCACGTGCGAAAAACGCGTCAGCGCTATATGGCCCGAAGGTGAGGTTTCCGGCCTGCCGTTGCTGATCTATCAGTGGTTTTATTATAGTTTGTTCTTCGGTGCCTATCTGGCCTTCATCGCCGGCATGGGGATTGAGGCCAAGAACTGCTATTTTGGGCTTGTCAATGCCGAAATCTTTTATCAGCGTTTCTTTCAATATAACCAATTTAGAAAGGATGGCATCTCTTGTTATGGCCGCCGCTATCTTAGAAACAGGAATATGTTCAGTAACCAGCCCAACCCGTATGTTGTTGTTATACAGCAACATAACCACATCCTTTACTCCAAACTTATCTTTAAAGAAGGGTGTGTGCCCGGTAAAAGGAAAGTCGGCGAGATTGGTATTGCTTTTATGTATTGGCGCTGTAACCAGTGCATCCAGTTCACCATCCTTGAGGCATTGTGTGGCCACCATGAGCGACCTGACTGCATACTTGCCCCCCGCTTCAGTGAGCACGCCCGGCTGCAATGGCACTTCGTCTTCCCAGCAGTTAAATATATTTATCTGTTTCGGATTGAGCTTTGTCATATCCTTGGTACTGGTGAAGTTAAAAGTATTCTCGGGTACAAGACGCTTGTAATAATTAATTACTTTATTTGATGCAAATATGACAGGGGTGCACAACTCCAGCATCCGGTTGTCAGAAAAAGTTTTGATGATTATCTCTATCCCAACACCATTCAGGTCACCTGTTGTTATGCCTATTACAGGCTTTTCTATGTTCATTGTCAATTATATGTGGTCATTAATAATAAGTAGTGAGGTAGTTTTCATTGAATACTCACTTGGGTTAAGCGTGGCCATAGTTACCCAGAAAATCTAGTAACATTCTCAAACCATATGCGGTTCCACCTATCGGGAAATATCCTTTTTTTGCTGTATTAAAAGAAACACCGGCAATGTCAAAGTGCATCCAGGGATAATCGGTAAAATGTTCCAGGAATTTGCCGGCAGTTATTGCGCCTCCAGTCGGTCCGCCCACATTTTTAATATCAGCTATATCAGATTTTATCTGCTCCCCATATTCATCCCACAGCGGATACTCCACCAGCCGCTCATATTGCCTGTAACCACTTTCCGTGAAAGCCTGCTTCACCTCTTCGCTTGCAGTACCCATACAAACAATGCCATGCTCCCCTACCGCCGCAGCTGCTGCGCCTGTCAGGGTAGCGAAATCCATCACCAGTTCCGGTTTGTAACGTTTCGCCCAATGCAGGGCATCAGCCAATATCATGCGGCCTTCAGCATCAGTGTTCAATACTTCTACGGTCGCGCCGCTATACATTTTTATAACATCGCCGGGCACATAGGCGTTCTCACCCGGGCGGTTGTCAGTTGCGGGTACAAGGGCTATTACATGTACAGGCAATTGCATCTGCGCAATAGCGTACATAGCGCTGGTTACTAGGGCAGCACCACTCATGTCGCTTTTCATGCGGTCCATAGAGTTCGGTGTAGGTTTTAAAGAAAGGCCGCCTGTGTCATAGACAACGCCTTTCCCCACCAGTACAACCGGTCTTTTATTAAGCGCCTTTTTCGGCACGTATTCCATTATGGTAAATGTAGGAGGGTCAATGCTGCCCATATTTACGGAAAGCAGGCCACCCATACCTTCTTTCTTTATCTGCGCTTTATTTAGTACTGTAACTTTAAAGCCGCCCTGCTTCCCAATGTCCGTTATTTCTTTTGACAACATTTCAGCGCTTAAGTGGCTGAGTGGTTCATTAACTAATGTGCGGGCTGTGTAAATCGCTTCAATAATTACACTTAATTGGTTCACTTCTTTTACTGTAGCTGAATCTTTAGTAAACAAAATTTTGTTCAGCGTATTCGTTTGCTTTTTAGCCTCAGTCCGGTATTTTAGAAACTGGTAATTAGACATTGCTATTCCTTCAGCAAGCATCATTGCTGCATCCGGCCTTGCGGAATAGTTTGTTATGGTTATTTCTTCAAGTTTTTGTTTATTGCAAAGAGCCTGCACTTCCACCCCTGCTTTACGGCAGGCTTCACGGCTCTGCCAGTCCGTTTTTTTATCCTTCAGCATTACTATGCATATGAAATATCCATAGCGGTTAAGCGTTATTACTGTATGTTCATTGCTAACTGAGGCTTGTACAAATGCCATTTCTTCAGGTGTAAGTATGGCAGACTGGTTAAGTTTTTCTACATCACTTACAATATAAAGCCTGCTTTTTGCAGACGCCTTTGGCGATATCTTAAATTCCATGGGGGTAAAGTTAAACAAAATAAAATGGTCAGGTAATAGTGCACATACAAAAATTGAAACCCTGTTACCGTCCCCAAATCCGGCAATTTAAACTTAGCGTATATTTTATTTGGTCCCCAACTGAATATTGGAGTGAACAAATTGTAATTACTAACCGAAACCCGTATTTTCGCCACCCACATTATGACGGACAGAAAAATACTTATACTGACAAACCGCATACCGTATCCCCTTAACGACGGTGGTAACCTTGCGATGCACGCAATGATTGAAGGCTACTATATGAGCGGATGGAAAGTGTACCTGCTCGCCATGAATACTTCACGCCATTCTGTGCCTGACGAAATTTTAACGGGACTTTACAAGCATATCCACGCTTTTGAATGGGTGAACATAAACAATGATATCAACAAGATAAATGTTATTAAAAATTTTCTATTTAGTAAAGAGGCTGAACATGTAGAACGTTTTTACCATCAGTATTTTGAAGATAAAATTGTTGATGTATTAAAGAATTTCAAACCACATGTAGTTCAGGTGGAAAGTGTTTACCTGACTACCTATATGCCCGCCATCAAACATCACTCTGACGCTGTTAAGGTATTGCGCATGCATAATATTGAATATCATATTTGGCATGGACTGGGGATGAAAGCTAAAAATAAAATTAAAAGAAAATACTATTTCAACTTAACTGAAAGGTTAAAAACGTTTGAACGGGAAGCATGGAAAAAATACGATCTTGTACTACCTATTACCGAAAAAGACGCATTCCATGTAAAAAGACTGGAAAAAACACCTGATTTACTTGTTGCTCCTTTCAGCATTGATATGAGCAAAATTAGGGGTATTCAGCGAGAAGAGAAATGGGTGAGCTACCATATAGGCGCTATGGACTGGATACCGAACAGAGAGGCAATAAGGTGGTTTTTAAGTGAAGTATGGCCCAAAATACATAATACAATTCCTAAATTTGAATTTTATTTCGCAGGTAGAAAAATGACTACCGATTTCCTCGAACGGGAAATTGAAGGCGTACATTGTATGGGCGAAGTAGAAAATGCGGATGAATTTATTGCTGATAAAAAAATACTGATTGTTCCGGTAGCTACAACAGGCGGCATAAGAGTAAAAATTCTTGAAGCCATGGCGGCGGGCAAAATAATAATCACTTCACCTGAAGGGATAAAAGGAATTGAAGCAAAAGTGGGCGATCACTACCTACTTGCCCGCAATCCCGAGGACTATGTACGCGCCATCAAATGGTGCCTGATGAATAAAGACAAGGCCGAACAAATGGGCCGTGACGCGAAACAATTAGTATACGAAAAATATGAATACAGGAGTGTCATAAAAACCGTAATTGACGCGCTGGAAGTGCTCTTGAAACTGCGAGATTATTAAAGGCAGAATGTACAGCTAATGAATGGTGAAAATTTTAAAAGCGTTTAGCGTAGTAATAGCACCTACATCTTCTGCGGATATGCCCAATATATCACCTATTTTCTGTGCAATAACCGGAATGTATCTGCTTTCGTTCTGCTTACCCCGGTATGGCACAGGCGCAAGGTAGGGTGCGTCAGTTTCCAGTACCACATTTGTCAGACCTACAGACTGAATAATTTCAGGAAGGGTTGTTTTTTTATAAGTAACCACTCCCCCAATCCCGATATAAAAGCCAAGGTCAATTATTTGTGTAGCCTCGTCTTCTGTGCCGCTGAAACAATGAAAAATGCCTTTTAATCTGCCGTTTTGTTTCATTCTTACAATTTCTATGCAGTCAGGCGTAGCCTCGCGGCTGTGGATTATAATAGGAAGATTAAAGGTCAGTGCCCAGTCAATCTGTTTTTCAAAAACTTCAATCTGTTGTTGTTTAAAAGTAAGATCCCAGTAATAGTCAAGACCAATCTCCCCCACACCGGCAAACTTCCGCTCTTTCAACATGCGTTCAACCGTGGCCAGTTCATCAAGATAATTTTCCTTTACATAAGTAGGATGCAGCCCTGCCATCGGGAAGCAGTTTAGGGGCCACTTATCTGCAATGGCAAGCATGGGGGCAGCAGTGTTGCTGTCGCAGTTGGGCATGTACATGCGGGTAACACCTGCGGCGATAGCCTTTTCTATCTGTTGACCGTCCGCCATCAATTTTTCATCATAAAGATGGGTATGTGTATCTGTAAACATATTATCCTGGTAAGGCATTTAATTTCCATCCTTTCTTCAAGCAATGGTCAAGCACCAACGGCAAGGCAAAGCTCATCCGCTCAAAACATTTTTCACTGTCATGAAAAACAACAATAGAGCCGGGCTTTACATGCGCCAATACATTTTCGGCGCATTGCTGCGGGCTAATATTTTTATCAAAGTCACCACTTAAAATATCCCACATGTATATTTTCCAGGACGGGATAGTCCGTAGCAGCTTCCTTGCCTGTGAGTGCTTTATTCGGCCATAAGGTGGCCTGAACATGCGGCTTTTTATTAACTGTGCCGCAGCGTTAATATTTTTAATATAAGTAAAATTATTCGTATTCCAGCCGTTTATATGGTCAAATGTATGGTTACCGGTGGCATGTCCCGCATTCAACAACTGTGCATATAACTCAGGGTGAAGCGAAACGTTATTCCCAACGCAAAAAAAAGTAGCCCGGGCTGATACCCGCGCCAGTTGTGCTAACACAAAGGAAGTTGCGACGGGGTGAGGGCCGTCATCAAAAGTTAGGTAAACAGCTGGCTCTTCTCCGACCGGCATTTCCCAAGCAATATCACGCGGATAAAATTTTTTAAGCCACTGAGGTGTCTTTACCCAATACCGCTGCATGATACAAAGATGGAATAAACAGAAATAAAAATTAGTTTTACATATTAATTAGCTTGTGCAGCGGCTTGTTTCGCCACTATTATATCGTCAGCGCTCGGGCCATACATTCCGGGAATAGGAATATCAAGCAGGCGGAGATATACTGTTAACTGACCACGGTGATGATAAAGATGATTTAATGCCATAGAACGGATCACAGCGATTTTTGGCATCGTGAACATAATATGGTTTCCCCGGCGTAGGGTCCACATTTTTGAAAACTCTTCATCACCGGCGTTACCGAGCGCTTCAACAGCTTTATTAAGTTCATTATCAAACATCGCAAGCAAATCACTATTCGTTTCTGCTATATTTGGTTTATATGACATGGTTGCCAAGTCAAGTTCTGAAGTATTCAGGGTCATGGTGATCCAACCTGGCAATTCGCATATATGAGACACAATATTACCCAAAGCCATAGATTTTTCATGATTTTTCCATGAGTTCTGTCCTTCCGGTATGCGCTCCATTAACTTGCGTGTATTGGAGGATTCCATCTGTAATTCTGCTATCAAAGCCTGATTGACTGTCATATCTTTTATTATTTTTGTGAAGGTAAGGAAAAACACTTTTCCTGTATTGCTTTAACAATTCTTTAATGGATACAAAAATATTTTACATATTTTTAATTTTATCAGTATTTTTTTTAGTAGGTATATATAGCTGCAAAAATGTAAATGACAAAGGGAAGGTTGCTATTGCTTTCTATAATTGTGAGAATCTCTTTGATACAATAGATAATCCTTTGAAGGAGGATGACGACTTTACTCCTCGTGGCAGTTACCACTATGTTACGCGAACCTATGAACAAAAACTGCACAACATAGCCATTGTGTTGCAAAGCATACCTGTAACACAAAAGTGTCCGGTAGCACTTTGTGGACTTTGTGAAATTGAAAATACAACTGTATTAAAAGACCTTGTGAATCAGCCCGAACTGTACAGGCAACACTATCAGTACCTGATGGTGCCAGGCAATGACCTGAGAGGGATAAACACAGCACTACTCTACCGAAGCGACTATTTCAAAGTAATAGGTTTTGATACTATAAACATAAAAAGTAAAGCGGCAGATACATTGTTAAAAACTCGAAATATATTACATGTTTGGGGTGTATTGGCAGGCGACAGTGTACATTTATTTATCAATCACTGGCCTTCCCGAAGAAACGATGCTTTAAACCGGGATAACTACAGGTACACCGCCGCACGAACACTGAAATTAAAAACGGATGAAATAAGACGACTAAACCCCTACATAAGAATTATTATAATGGGCGATTTTAATGATAACCCTCCCGATAGCAGCATAGCGCTATTTGCTGCCTATACCAATCCTTATATTACTTTGTACAAAAGTGGAGCGGGCACTGAGCATTTTGGAAATACGTGGAACTTGTTTGACCAAATACTGGTCTCCCCTGCAGCGTCAGCGTCAAAGTATCGCCAACATTACAAAACTGCGGGTATTTATAACCCCGCCTTTCTAAAACGGGAAGACGGCACACCCCGCAGGGCATTTGCGGGCACCCGTTGGCAGAATGGTTTCAGTGACCATTTCCCGGTCGTAATGTTTTTTGAATAACTACGCTTTAGATGGCGTTGTCAACTTCCAGCAAGTCATTGTGTATGGCTACACCTGCCTTAGCGCCTTCAGCAGCTGCAACAACCACGAATTGCATATCCAGAGAAGAATCTCCGGCTACATACAGGCCGCAAACATTTGTCTGTTGTTTTTTATTAGTTATGGCACCGCCAACGAGCGCGCATTTACAGTTCAGTTGCAACAGTAACTCCCGGTTTACAGTATTCCCGTTATTAACAAACAACACGTCAAGGTCAGATATGCTGTTTGCTCCACTACTCAGGTGTAATATTTCTGCATCATCCTTTTTTACTTCATGAACTTTCTCCGCGTTAATTTTTATTCCCGCCGCACTTATCACCAGCCGTTGTCGCGGGCTAAAATATTTTCTACTATCGGTGAATATAGTAAGATTTTTACTCAATTTACGAAGCTCCAATGCCATTCCATAACAATTTATTGCAGAATACAAACCAATACGTTTGTGTCTATATTCCCAGCCATCGCAAAAAGGGCAATGATAAATACCCCGGCCCCAAAACTCAGCAAACCCGGGTATATTGGGTATATTATCACAGGTTCCGGTGGCGAGCAGCAACCTCCGGCATAAATATTAGTCACCCTTACTATCGGTTATTTTAAAACCATGTGGGTGCAATTGCTTCACTGAAAGCACCCTTTGCGTTCTTAACTGCACCTCATATTTTTCAAGTTCGGCATGAGATTGGGCTAAAAAGTCCACTGGCAATATGCCGTCACGTGTCAAAAACATATGCAATCCCCTTGATTTGATATTTCGTTGCTTCCCTTCATCAAACACCAGTACTTTGCGGCAACTGCGCGCCAATACTATTGCAGCAGTTCAACCGGCCGGTCCTCCACCGACAATAATTACATCATATATTTTCGTATCGTGTTTTTCCATGGCGAAAGATCTAATAAAACAATACCCAAAAGGATAACTCCAAGATATTGCAGCATTATTGTGTAATAATGTAAATTTATTTCCCCTCTAAATAGTTTTTGCCCCATTTTTGCAGTAATTCCACCGCAGTAAAACGATATCGATATTATGGCACTATTTTCACAGTTAGGTAACTACCGCAATACAGGTTTATTTATTATGAGAGCCGGCATTGGCGCCATGATGATATTTCATGGGCTTCCGAAATTAACGCATCCTGAGAAATGGGCAGGACTTGGCGGGGCAATGGACACTCTGCACATACACTTTCTGCCTGCTTTCTGGGGCTTTATGTGCGCAATAACAGAGACTATCGGGGGCCTTTTTTCAATACTTGGCTTATGGTTCAGGCTCGTAAGCATATTTACGATATTCCTGTTTATTATCGCTTCCATGCACCACATTGATGCGGGAGACGGCATAGGCGGAGCGTCACACGCTATTGAGCTGGGCTTTGTATATGTTGGTTTTCTCTTTTTGGGTCCAGGAAGATTTTCAGTTGATAAAAATTAATATGTTAAACTATTAATATATAATTTAATGAAAGCGATCTCCCGCTTTTAATTTTTAAACGACCTTAACAAATTTAAAAGGTAATTTTGCACAATGAATAGCAAAAAAACAGGCGTATTTCTAATCGCTTTTTTTATATTATTAGGTATCTCTTTCTTGTCTTATTGGTTTAAAATCAACAATAGCCCCAAGCCATCATTACTACCGGTAATTGGCAACGACCAAAATCACCATGTGCAGCCTTTCTCCTTCGTAAACCAGGAAGGAAAGACAATCACCGAAAAAGATATAAAAGGTAAGGTATGTGTTGTATCTTATTTTTTCGCTACCTGCAAAAGCATATGCCCCAAGATGAGCGAAAACATGACCCAGGTATATAAAGCCTATAGAGGTAATAAAGATGTATTGATACTAAGCCACACTGTTGACCCGAAACGGGATACTGTACAGGCACTGAAAGCGTACAGCCTTCGTTTTGATGCAGACCCTACTCAGTGGATGTTTCTGACAGGCGATAAAAAACAACTGTATGACATGGCCAGGTATAGTTACCTGATTAATGCTGAAGATACCGCAAATGGTGTCACTATTGAAGATGACTTTATTCATGACCAGCACTACGTTTTAATTGATAAATTCGGCCGAATAAGAGGATTTTATGACGGGTTGGAACTGGAACAGATCAAAAAAATAATCGTTGACATCAAAGACCTTCTGAAAGAATAGCAACCGTACCGGTATTATTAAACTTACATACTACAGGTCGCCATATTTCTGGCACCATATTTGCAAATTATATTTTAAAGCCATTGAGGCTATTGCAAACAACACTATTCTTTTTCAAACTAAAAGTTTAAATAATGAAAACGATAATTCTTTCTATTCTTGCAGCAGGACTTCTTGTCAGCAGCAGTTGTACTAAAACAGGTCCGGTAGGACCACAAGGAGCGCAAGGCGCTACGGGTAACGCAAATGTTATAGGGTCTGATCATTTCATTGTAAGCATGTGGGAACAACCAGTAGGTACCTCCTATTATTCAGCGGAGTTCGAATATGCAGATATTACTGCGGATGTGGCATCATATGGCCTTGTTGAAGTTTATAAACAATATAGTGATGGTTCATGGACTAATCTGCCGGATATTAATGGAATAACTTCAACTGTTTTTAACTTCTCACCTGGCAAAGCTATAATATACGTACTGAATTCCAATGGGTCATTACCAGCCTATCCAGGCACAATAAAATTCAGATTTGTAGTTGTTCCCAGTTCAGTGAAAGCTGCGAATCCTAATACGAATTGGAAAAATTATAATGAAGCGATTCAGGCCATCAGTAAAGGAACTGTCTCAAAAAACGAACTATAAAAAAGAAAGTGGCATTATGTGCGGACGGGCTGCAACTTTAATCCACCGCAACTTAAATGTTATATGTAGTATTTGTGGCACATAAATTGCTAAAATTTTTTCAGATAAAAGTCCAGCCCTTATTTCCCTTTATTTGCTTCTATTATATAGTATTGAACGGCCGGTTTACCTCCGGCCTTTTCCCTGTGCATTTATTTCTGTAGACTTTGAATTGAAAACTTCTATATTACCTGGCCTCCACTTCAATAAATTTCATGAGTACCCTTTTAGCTATGGGTAATAGAGTTTCTTCGAGTGGTAATGCATGAGGGAATTCCACCTTGTACACAGCGGGGTTCGGGAGTGTCCGGTAGCTGCGAATAATATCAAGCTTTATTTGCTGATAAGTATTTGCAAGGGTTTTGTCCCGGCTGTCAATGTGTTCTAATCTTATCCCTTTATATCGCGCGTTTTTATGTTCAAAAAGTGTAATGGTATAACAATAAATAAGCACTTCGGAAAGGCTGCCATATCTCAAAAAAACGAAACCCTCGTTTTTGTATAACGGAATAATCCCGATAGGTTCAACTTCCAGTGTTTTTTCAACAAATTCAAATAAACCTGCACCTTCATTTATGGTACTTTTCATCTGATCAAGTGCATAGGTCGTTATTTGCTCCAGTTCCTGCATTACATCGTCATCAGAAAGAATTTTTTCATATACCAGTTCCATTTTACGGGCGTCAAGCTGATCAAGCCTTTTATGAAATTGTTTTTGCAACAGTTTTTTATTATCCCTGAAAGCAACCAGATTTTTATAGTGCGCCACTATATCTGATAGCTGCGGGTAAAGCCTTTTTGCATTAAAACTATTCCTTACATCTTTAAGGTATGCGAGCAGGCGATATTTCTGTAGCTCAAAGTCAATATACCCCTCCATAAACCATGTCTCGCTAAGCACCATATACACACTGTTTTTATTGCAGCTAAGGTACTGTAGTAAAAGCTAAAATAAAAGCACATGACTTTTCAATTAACAAATTATTTACATTTTACTGCTTCCTAAAATACTACAAACCAGTAGCCTACCGAATTTTAAGCGCTTACTTCGGTTGCCCACACTTAGAAAACATAAATCCGATGTTCTGATTTCAGAACATCGGATTTATGTTTTTTGGATGCTTAAAGTATTACTTACTACCCTCCCATTTTTTTCTGCCTTCTCCGGCGAACACATGGCGCTCACTATGGTACGATGAGCGAACCAACGGACCGCTCTCCACATAATCGATACCCATTCTGTATCCCGCGTCCCTAAACTCTGCAAACTCATCTGGATGCACGAACCTCACTACCGGAAGATGTTTTTGGGTAGGTTGGAGGTATTGACCGAGGGTAACCACATCGCAACCATTATCCGCAAGGTTTTGTAATGACTGTAGTACCTCTTCTTTAGTCTCCCCAAGCCCGAGCATCATGCCGCTTTTTGTTCTCCTTCCACCATCCTTCAATCTCCGCAACACTTCGAGGCTGCGGTGATATTTTGCCTGTATCCTTACTTTTCTAGTAAGGCGCTCCACCGTTTCAAGATTGTGAGAAACCACCTCAGGCGCAACATCAATAATACGTTGCAGGTTGTCCCAATCTCCTTTAAAATCAGGGATCAGCGTTTCAAGTGTTGTATCGGGGTTGAGCGCCCTAACAGCGGCGATGGTATTGGACCATATAACTGATCCGCCGTCTTTAAGTTCATCTCTGTCTACTGATGTAATCACCGCGTGCTTTACTTTCATCAAATAAATAGCTTCAGCCACGCGTTGCGGCTCATCCCAGTCAACCGGTTCAGGCCGGCCGGTAGCTACTGCACAAAAACCACATGATCTCGTGCATATGTTTCCTAAAATCATGAAAGTAGCCGTTCCTTCTCCCCAGCACTCACCCATATTAGGACAGTTGCCACTCTCACATATAGTATGCAGCTTATGAGTGGAAACCAAACTTCTTACACTACGGTAGTTTTCACCAATAGGTAATTTTACTCTGAGCCAGTCAGGCTTTTTTACACGTTGTTCAACACTCGCGGTTTGTGAACTTATTACCGGCAACTCTTGCATATCGGGGTGCAAATTAGAGCAAAAAATTCAAAATAAAGGGTATGGCCGCTAAAACTGTACAGCCCGAAGGAGAGGGCCACCAAAGGCTTTAGAAATTTAGGCATTTATTGACATTTGCCATAGTATTTTTGTAGAGTTCAGTTGGCTCAGGCTCAAGTGCTTAAAATAAAATGAATGAACTATAAACATCTACTTTTACCTGTGATTATTACACTCACAACGTTCGCAGCATGTAAAAGGGCGGGCAATAGTTTTACTATCAATGGTAAAATAAGCGATATGCCGGAACAAAATGTAATATTAGAACAAGTAAACGCTAATGATATCATTACTATTGTTGATTCTCAGAGATCTGATAAAAAAGGAAACTTTGAAATAACGGCGGTTTCCACTGAACCAGGATTGTACAGGCTGCATTTCAACAGTAACAAATACATTTTACTCTCATTGGACAAAGGCCCTGTAACCGTAAAGGCTGATTGGGGTAATATTGAAGACTATATAGTTAATGGTTCACCCGCTTCTGAGAATCTGAAAGGTTTCATAATATCTATAAGAGAACACATGAGAGACGTAAATACTATGTCTGTGGTTATGGATACGCTGCAGGCACGGGGGAAAGACAGTATTTTGAATGTGGCTAAAAAAGATCTTGAAGACATTCAAACAAAGTATACAGCATTTGTGGAACGATATGCTGACACCACGCGGTATGAGCCAAACGCTATTTTTGCAGCAAGAATGTTATATGCTACGGCAGAATATAACTTTTTAGATGTTTTCTCTCAAACGCTGTCTAAGAGATTTAGCGGCACCAGGATGACAAAAGATTATAATGAATATTATAATAAGGTTAGCGCTAAAATGCACACTGCAAAACCCACGGAAGGCCGTATTGATGTCGGTTCAGTAGCTCCGGAAATTGAACTTCCTTCGCCAGATGGGACTGCGATGACATTATCATCTCTTAAAGGAAGATATGTATTAATAGAATTTTGGGCCTCATGGAGCAAACAAAGCCTGGATGAAACGCCAAGAATAGCTACAGCTTTCACAAAATATAAAACTAAAAACCTTTCTATTTTTGGCGTGTCTGTTGATAATAAAAAAGAAGAATGGGTAAAAGCCATTAAAGACCACAAAATGGAGTGGATTAATTGCAGTGACCTAAAAGGACTAAGTTCAGAAGCAGCAAGATTATATGGTGTAAAAACAATTCCTTTTAATTTTCTTGTTGACCCAGCTGGCAAGGTGATTGCCAGAGACCTGCATGGCGATCAGATAGAAGACATTCTGATGCGTGTGATTAAATAATTTATTTATGTGTAAACCATTACTTGAAAACTACATAAATGGCTCTGTAGTGCTTCATTTCTGCTGAAACAGACCTGAACCTTTCAAAATAAAAGTTGTTTTGGAGAGCAGAATAAAGTTAAAAATAATAAATGCATATTGATTTCGGTGGCTTTAGTTAAATTATTTTGGGAAATGTAAAAATGTGGAATATTTTTTGATTAATTAGCGAGCGTTCCCTATCTTTGCCATCCTTTTTTCTTAGGAATTGTACGTGCATCAATTAAACCGGATTACATTTATATAGATAATAATGCCTGAAAAGTGCGTCCGTGCACTATCAGGATTTTTTTGTTTGTAAATAAGGACTTTATATATACTATGGCTATACCGCAAAAAAAGACCGCAGCCGGAAGGCATAACTTCGG
>JACMPD010000071.1 GCA_014377675.1 Taibaiella sp. | reverse complement strand
GGCTGTAATAATATCATTAATACAAACTCTAACTTTGCTTTTATTGCAGGTGGGGGAGATAATTCTATTAATTCACAATCAATTCATGCAGTTCTTGGCGGAGGATCGCGAAATTTAGTGGATAATAGTTTTGCCGTTTTAGTTGGGGGCTTTCATAATACATCTAGCGGTAGGGGGGTATTTGTCGGTGGAGGAGCAGGAAACTGCATCATAGGTATGTATTCATTTAAATGGAACCGGTGAGGTCAATTTTTATACGGTCGGGACAACGGGCATCGGCTCTACATTCTATAACTATGATGGGACGGCATTTCATACCAATATGCTGATTAAACACAGCGGCGAAACAGGAATAGGACATAACATCACGTCGGCAAATATGACCCCCGGCGATGTGCTTACCGTTAAAGATCAAATGGGTTTATACTCTTCATCAGGCAGCGGAAGCGGTTATAGAAATATAAATGGAAACGCCACAAGCGGGGTACTGGCGCTCCATGCGAAAACATCATATAATGATGGTTCTGGTATTGAATTGTACGGGGCATCATACCCGGTTTCAGGTACTGATGACAGGGCGGGAAGGGTAAATTATATCTCGCTCGGCAGCAGTGGATATGGTCATGTATTTGCAAATAATGACCCTTCCGGTAGCTTTGATAAACACATGGCAATAACCAAAGACGGATATGTATTGGTAGGCAAGACAATAATTGATGACGCTATAACTTATACCCGTACAGGATATAAACTGATAGTTGAAACCGGCATACTTACCGAAAAAGTACGTGTAGCCTTGCACAGTACGACAGACTGGAGTGACTTTGTCTTTGCCAAAGGATATAAACTTCGTCCGTTATCCGCCGTGAAAAATTACATTGCAGCTAACCAGCACTTGCCTGATGTACCCTCCGCAAAGGAAGTTGTAAAGAATGGTATTGACCTTGGCGAAATGGACGCCAAGTTGCTGCGGAAAATTGAAGAGCTGACCGTATATATTATAGCACAGGAAGAGCGTATCAATAAACTTGAATCGTCAATCAATAAAATGAATGGCAAATGAGAAAGATAATAATGATGTCGGTTTTGCTTTTTTCTCTTTTTGCCTGTAAGAAAAAATATAAAGATATAAATGTTAACGCAGACCTGGTAAGGGCTTTTAGCTTTAAGCAGGGAACATATTGGGTGTATAAAAATTTAATGACAGGCGCTATTGATAGTTATTACGTAGTCAAAAATTATAGCAGATCAGATATTGATGGAGAAGGTAATAAAGTTTATATGAATAACATAGAAGCAATAACAAATAATCTGAACATATTGTCATTCACTTTGCGAAGAAACGTTGTAGGCTTTACAGTCACTAAGATTAAATTTGGTGTGTCGCTATATTATCCATTTTTAACAGGTAATGGAACAAGTTCTGACACCATAGAAGTAATAGATGTTGTGCCTACAATGCAAGTTAATTCAATTACATATAAAGATGTTTCAGTGGTAAATATCAAGTATTTGAATCAACATGATGACACTTTATTTATAAGTAATACATCAGGGGTAATTAAAATGAATATACACAATGATTTAGATACAATTAATGCATACTATGAATTAATAAATTCAAATACAATTAAATGAATAAGTATATACTAATATTATTGATATTTTTTCCTTCTTACGTATGTGGGCAGGGAACGAACGCAGTGTACCTAACCAATGGCACTCAAACGGCGGCATCATCTTTAAATTCTACGTATTCAACACCTCCAAACTGGTATAAAAATCTTGAAAAATATTGGTTTTATAGATACAGGCTTATTAATGATTTTTTGATAATTGGCGATGGTGCAGGGATGAGTATCCCTGCCCAGCGCCGAGAATTTTATAATAGTAGCAATACAGTTAATAGGGGCCTTACAGGTACAAATAATGGACACTCTTTGCAATGGAGCGATGCCACAATTGGATTAGGACACTATTTGACCGTTTTAGCCACTGAATATAAGATGTTGAGCCTAAATGGTTTTTCAACAGATAGTACAGAAAAGGAACTTGATTATGCTCAAAGTGCCCTCTTCAGGCTCACTAATAATTCTCACGCCTATCAGGAGCTTTCAGCCGCTTACCACAATCAAATTTATAGTTATCCCGGCAATGCGGGCATCACACCCTATTTGCCCAATTATGGGCATCATACGTCCAGCGGCACAAATGACTTTTTTATCAGGGATGATGTACCTTATCTGACTTTTGTGCATGATAATCTTGCGCATTTCAACAGGCAGAAACTGGTTTCCAATTTCACTGATGATAGGGAAGTCGTAAGATACACAGGCAGCAGCGCTTATGCAGGCAGGTATGATGGCCCGAATCCATTAGCAGGTTCTTCCGATCCATCGTGGAATTTTTCTCCGAGTTTTGGTTGTTACTCTGGACTTAACTGGTGCGATGCAGTAAGTACTTTTCCTGAGCAAGAATCGCAGGATCAGTTGGTTGATATATATTTAGGGGAGCATTTCGTCCAAAAATATTTGCCTGCTGGCAGTACACTTAGAAATGAAGCGAGAAATTTTATTTGCAATACTATAAAGCGCCCCACAAGCAATCCTTTCTGCAAACTGAAAAACAATGCCAGTCCTTATGATTGTGTATATGGTCTTGCCCCATCAGGAGGTTACAGCTGCTCCAATGGTGGCGGATTATTTTTCGTTAACGCGCCTGCGGCCATACCTGCAGCAAATATATCATGCGGGGGGTGTAGCTTTACTGCGGCAAATGTTTTTTTTGGCCAAAATCCGTTTTTTATCAACATTATGGAATATCTGCAGCATGTTAACCCGGTTTGCACTTTTCCCGGCTTTGGCGGAGCTCCTTTTATTGCCTATAAAGATATGTATTTTACTGACGCTTTTAACGCTGTAAGCAGGAAGTACACTTTTAATATACCATTGATCGTTGGTATCGGGGGCATGGTAGGCACTCCGGCATTAATTCATTCCTTAAGTCTTCCAGCTTCAGCTTGGGGTGCTTTTTTTGCAGTATTTGGAACTGTCGCGACTATTAATGCGGCTTCATACTGGACCAGCTTCCTCCAGACGCCTACGTCATGGGGGGCTATCAAGCGCCATGCCGGTTCTAACGGCAACGCCTATCCCAATCTGCCGTTGGTATTTGAGCTGGAATACGGCGACATGGGCTGGTATATGGCAGGGCCTGGGAGCGCTCTTGAAAGCCTTTTTGACAGGGCACCTGCATGTGGAATCTATAATTACCGTGGGTGCAATCCAATGGGAGGTTCTTCTTACTCTGCATACCCACATTCAATTCCTGACTGCGATGATCTATGGAGTTCAAATGATTTATTTTCAGAGTGGTACCACCGGGATAATATGAGTCCTTGTTATGAAAACAAAGGGTTGGGAGATTATAATGGTCTTGATTATATGGAACTGTTTAATTTGTATTCTTTGGAGCGTGGCGGTACGTCCACATCTTATCTTCAGGGACTTTTTAACCCGTTGTACTGCGATAATTTTAATATTACATTTCCTGATGCGAACGGGTTTGGTTCCACTACCAATAAACTTAAATTAAGCTTTCTACAGCATCTTTCCACTATAAATCATGTTACCCCTACTGGTGGACTGATACTGCAGTGCGCAAAAAGGGTAGATATGTTACCTGGTTTTATTGCAGAACCCGGTTCATTTTACCAAGCACAGGTCAGGGATTACGGATGTCACGGAGGTATTACAGCAGACGGAGAATATCACTTCGCAATGCTAAACCCAGTAGCAGGCGTTGATTTTAAGCCGGGGAGAACAGCAGCCTCTGCTGAAAATGATAAATGGATACCCATTGCCTACCTCACTGACTCAAAGCCATTTCTTGGCGCTGAACTGCCCGAGCCAGATCCTGCGGAATTTGTAGGGGACAGCCTGCTTGGCGACTCCACCATAAACGCTGTCATGTCAGCATTATATAAACTGGCTATTTTTACAGATACCAGCGTTGATGAAAGTTTTAAGGAAGAAGTATTAGCGTATGTGGGTATGCTTGATGAATATAAGAAGTTTGCACCAGTCTGGAAAATGTACCGGGAATCAACTCTTTCGGTAATAGTAGTGCCCAATCCGACAACCAACATATCCTACCTTGAATTTACGTTACCGAAATCAACTCAGATACAGATTAAATTAGCTAATTCAATCGGGCAGGATATCAGCGCGCTTGTTGAAAGCTATGATCGCAATGCGGAACCGGGCAAGCACCGTGTAGCGATTGATCTTTCATCTGTGCCGCCCGGCATGTATTACGTCACCTTTCTTTCTGAACATAGCCCTGTTACCACTAAAATCATTAAACTATAAAATCAAAATCATGAGGAACATTCTCCTGTTTTCATTGCTGCTGCTCACGCATTTTTGCCGGGGCCAGCGTACACTTACCGGCCCGCAGCTTTACGAAAAAAACAACCGGCATGTCAGCTGCCTGCTGCAAAAAAATCAGGAGCGGCGGCATAAAACCGTAAGCGCCAAAGCCACTACGGCGACCGCGGAGCGACTTATAGCCAGCGCCAATTATTTTAATTACGATACTGTACATTTCAGCATTATAGATACTACCCATTATTCATACAGCAGCGACCGGTCATCAGTTTTTAATTTTAATCTTATGGGCTTTGATGATTTTTACCTTATCAATGCCGGCTTCCTCATGGGCTTTTATCCGAGGTGGGGAAAGCCGAACCACAATAATCAGCCTTACATTTTGTGTGATACTTCAGTCGCCTGGTCACCTGACACAGCCACCTCTACAACACTAATAAAAAGGGACACAAGATATTTTTTATATGACACTTTCAGTAATGTAATTGAAAATGCCGATTTGTACAATATGGATTCGAGCATGTCTTACCCTGAGAGTAAGTATGTTAATACGTTCACATCCAATAACCTAACAAAGTCCATTGCCCTGAGCTGGAATATGGGGGTGTGGGACACCTCTGCGCTCAGGTACCTTTCTTATGATACCAGTAATAATGTAATACTTGACAGTACTGAACTGTACTTTTCCGGCACCACCCTGCCTTTTGAGAACTGGAAGTACACTTATGATGGATATAATAATTTAGTGAAAGCGCGGTATTATATCAATGATTTCAGCACCAGCACATGGTCGTTACAGCAGGAATTTGATATGACCTACAACACGGATAATTCATTAAAGACAGACAGCGTAAGCAGCTATGAGTCATCGTTAAGCATGATGATACCTAATGTAAAAGATTCTTTTTTCTATACATCGGGCGTACCCTTTGCCACTACATTAAAAGAGATGCGGTATTCATACGGCACTCTTACAGAGTGGAATGTTACAACGAAGCATTTATCCTCATCGCTGCTTCCTGATACCATGTATAGCAGCCGCTATGGTGCAGGCATTGGCCTGGGTGAAAGGTGGAAAAAATATTATTTATATGATTCGTATAATGAGCCGGTGTTTTCGGCTACTTATGCATACAACATTACTGATACAGCTACGGGCGCAGGTTCATACGATACTACGCGGTCTGGATTGAGTTACTATTATTACGAGACGTATATGCGTCATGCCAACGGCGTAAATAACACGCCCGCAGCCACTGCCTCAAAAATCAATATTTTCCCCAATCCGGCAAATGGCACCCTATACATATCGCAGCCAGGCATTGCGCCCGGTACCCGCACCGGCATACAGGTAATCAATGCTGCCGGTCAGTTGCTGTATACGGAAAGCCTGCCGTGGCAGCACGAAACGGAGCAGATGTCACTCGCGGGCCTTGCGCCAGGCACATACTGGATATTAATACAGAACGCCGGTGGCATTGTAAACCGCCGCCAATTTGTAAAGCTATAACACTGCTCCTGTGCAGGTCTTTTCTAAGTATTATTAAAAACGTAAAAGGCTGTCTCACCATATGGAGGCAGCCTTTTACATTTTATTATAGGCAATTAAAATTCTTTTGCTACCACCTCAGCAGGTCCGCTATCCTGGCGGCTACTTTATCGGCATTAGGCAGCATGGCTGCTTCAAGGCCCATATTCATAGGCACGGCAGGCAGGTCAAGCGCGCCAATGGTCTGTACCGGTGCATCAAGGTATTGAAAACAGTTTTGTGCTATGCGGCCGGCGAGCGCCTCGCAAAATGAGTTGCGCAGCTGCTCTTCCGTAAGCACTATGCACTTACCATGTTTTTTTACAGTCGCAAATACCAGCTCCTCATCAAGCGGGTATATGGTGCGCAGGTCTATTATTTCCACATTGCCCGGAAAGGCTTTTGAGGCGTTTTTCGCCCAGTACACACCCATGCCATAGGTTATAATGCATATTGTTTCGCCATTGTCTATGTTTTCCGGGCTGGCTTCCAGTACCACTTTCCCCTTCCCAAACGGTATTACATAGTCCCTGTCCGGTTCTATCGTTTTGGCTTCTTCAGTTCCGGGCACCTTACTCCAGTAGAGTCCCTTGTGTTCCAGCATCACTACTGGGTTGCCGTCAAGAAACGCTGCTTTCATCAGTCCTTTTATGTCCGCGGCATTGCTCGGGTAGGCAATTTTTATCCCTTTTATAGTCGCCAGCGTGCTTTCCACGCTTCCGCTGTGGTAGGGGCCGCCGCCGCCATAGGCACCTATCGGCACGCGCAATATCATAGATATCGGGAACTTGCCGCAGCTGAGGTAGCATGATTTACTTATCTCCGTTACCAGTTGGTTCAGCCCCGGGTATATATAGTCCGCAAACTGCACCTCTACAATAGGTTTCAGCCCCACGGCATTCATACCAATAGTAGAGCCAACTATATACGCCTCCTGTATGGCCATGTTAAACACCCTGTCATCACCAAACTTATCGGCCAATGTAGCTGCCTCGCGAAACACACCGCCCAGGCGCTTGCCTACATCCTGCCCGTAAAACAGTGCCTCGGGATAGTCTTGTAGTATTTCCTCCACGGCGTGCAGCGCGGCATCAACCATTACCACTTTTTCCCTGCCTTCGGGGTGGCGCACGCCACGCTCTTCAGTAACAGGGGTAGGGGTGTACACATGGTCCGCAACTGTTGCGGGGTCAGGTTCTGCCGCAGCCACCGCAAGGTCAAACTCCGCCTGAACGTATATTTTTTCTTCCTCCTCTATTGCGTCCAGCTCACTCTCTTTTATATCTTTTATGGTCAGCAGCAGCTGTTTCAGCTTTGGGCCTGGGTCATCAATACTGTGCTTGGCCAGGTCTTCCGCCGTGCGGTACCATTCCTTCCTTACTCCTGAAGTGTGATGCCCTAACAGCGGTACTTTAGCATGTACCAGCACCGGGCAGCGCTCTTTACGCACCCGCTCTATGGTCTGCTGCATTACAGTATAAGACGCTTCAAAGTCGCTCCCATTCACCCTTACCCGTTCCATACCTTTAAAGCCGCCGGCATATTCATAGGCGTCCATAGTGCGGGCTTCATCACTACTTACTGATATGCCCCAGTCATTGTCCTGCACCAGGTATATAATGGGCAGTTTTTTCAGCACTGCAAACTGGAATGCCTCGCTTACTTCGCCTTCCGTTACGCTGCCATCGCCCAGGGAGCAGATGGT
>JACMPD010000070.1 GCA_014377675.1 Taibaiella sp. | reverse complement strand
CCGTGGTTTACGGCCACATTGCGCACTATACCCAGGTCAAGTATTGATAGCGCGGGCACCTCAGGATCTTTCACATCCGCAAGCCACTGGTACACCTGTTCTTCAGTTATTTCACTCATAAGATTTGCAAAGTTCAGTAAAGTTAGCGGCAAATGTTTAGCTAATTTTTTGAGCTTTTCTGATAAGTCATCTTGTATTTTTTCTTACTTTTATATTATGGAAATGAAAGAACCCGCTGTTGCTTATAATAAGCGGCTCTATACCGTAGAAGAGTATCTTGATCTGGAACATGAGGCTGTTGAAAAAAGCGAGTACTACCAGGGAGAGATTTTTGCGATGTCAGGTGCTAAGAATCAACACAACATTGTCTGTATGAATGTATTGGCTAACATTAGTTTGAAGCTGCGTGGTAAGCCATGCCGGCCATATAACAGCGATATGCGGGTACATATTCCGCAGAATACATTGTTTACTTACCCCGATATTTCTGTTGTTTGCGGTGAACCGGAGTTTTATAAAAATGATGAATATAACCTGCTTAACCCCTCGGTTATTATTGAGGTGTTATCACCCTCGACCAGGAAGTATGATATGGGCCGGAAGTTTGAATTGTATAAAGCCATACCAACCCTGCAGGAATATATATTGATAGATCCCGGGCAGGTAAACATACTGTCTTATTGCCGCAATGGCATGGAGTGGGAGCGCAAAGAATATTCCGACATAACTACAGTGCTGATTATAAATGTAATAAAATTACGATTAAAGCTTACTGCTGTATATGAAGGGACATCAGTTGCAATGCTCTAAAAATAACTCATGCAGGTTTTAGGGGCCTTTTTGCTGGCATTGGTTTAAGCGCCCAATAACCCTGAATTGGTATTGCGTTTCTAGGACTGGTTACTTTGCTACTGCGTTACCCCATCATTTATATCTCTCAGTTTCTGGCGCGCCACCTGCACAAATGTACTGCCCGGGAAGTCGATGATCAGTTTTTCGTAATATTTTTTAGCGTTTACTTTATCGTTAAGGTAGTCAAGATATATCTTGGCTGATTTAAAGAGCGCGTCATCACCGAGCACATCTTCGCCATATTTGTCAGCTATGTTTTTGAGATAGCCCAGCGCCTTTTCATATTCGTGGCGCTTTTCGGCTATGTTGGCGTGTTCCATCAATATATCATCATTGAGCGGGTGCTTTGGGAAAGCGGTTGCAATACTGTCAAGCAACTGCAGTGCGGCTGCGTCTTTGTTCTGAGACATGAGCAGACCCGCATTGGCGAAGCGTTGCAGGGGGTATGTGTTGCTGTCTTCGATGTTCTCTGTAATCAATACCGAAAGGTAAATAGCATCATTTGAAATAAGCTCTGAGGTGGAGGCTTTCAATACCTTTAGCATGTGCTGGGCCCAGTCAAAATCGCCGCGGTAGTAGGCCAGTTTCGCGTTGCTGAAGCGGGCGTTCTCGCCGAGTATATCCTGTTTAAATTCTTTATCAACCTGGCTGTAAGTGAGGGAGGCATCCCACACCCTGCCTTTCAGCACGTAGTAGTCACCCATTTGCAGTTTCATCTTTCCGGCAAGCTGTTTTGGTGTTGCGGGGTGTTTTATGGCCGTTTGCAGTATAGTAATTGCGAGGTCAACGCTGTCAGCGTAACGCGCGGCTATGTGGGCATAATCTTCAGCCACGGCGCTGCCATAGAATAGCGGAAATTCGTCAAGGACCTGCCTGTACTGTGCCATGAGCGCGCTTATGGCCGCGGGGGTGGGTGCCGGCGTGTTTTCTAGTTCTTTTATTGAAGCGCCGAGTCTTTCTCTTTTAGCTGTGCCATAGAAGGGTGAAGTTGTACCCTTGGCTATCACCTCATCATAGGCTTTGAAGGCTGCTTCATACTGCTTCGCTGCCGCGGCTATCCGCCCAAAATCAATGAGGCGTCGTCCGTTTTCATTATTGCGCTCGTCCACGGCTTCCATTTGCAGCAGTGCGCCGTCCCAGTCATTTTTCTGAGTGTATACCCAGGTGAGCAGGTCAGAGAAATAGTTGTTGTCAGGCTGCGCGTTTATGTGTTTGAGCAGATTTTTTTGAGCGGTCACCAGTTTTTTAGGGTCATTGCCCATCCACTCCAGGAAGAGCGATTTTACGTTGTCAGCGGTGAAATACTGGCCCGGAATGGGGGCCAGCAACACGTCCATAGCCTTATCAAGCTGTCCGGCTTTGGCGTAGAGACCAGCCACCGGCATACTATAAATGAATGGGTTGCCTATCAACTGTGAAGCGCGGGCATACACCTGCACGGCATAGTCGGTCTGGTCTATATCAGTAAACGCTTTTGCAAGACGCTGGGTGAGCATGTCATCGCCGTTCACCTTTTTTACGGCAGTTTCAAACTGCTCCGTGGCACGGGCTTCTTTTCCATCTAGCTTGTACACGTTGCCCAGCTCTACATGCACGGTTGGCGACTGGTTAAAGCCACCTAAAAGGCCTTCGGCCAGCCGTTCGGCTTCTTTATATTTTTTAGCGGCAATGAGTGTAGCAAGGTATTCAGTATATATGTCATTATTCCCCTTGTTGTACATGCCCTCATACAACGCTATGGCCTTGCTGTACTCCTTAGCCCCCGCAAACGTGCGCGCCTGCTCCAGTTCGGTGGCTACTACGGGTGTGTCTGCGCCGCCGGCCGCGGCTGATTGTTCCATGCTTGTGCTTTGCGCGTTCGCGGCCTCCGCTACACCACATAACAGCAGCGCTATAAATAAAATGTTTAACCACTTCGCCTTAGTCATACTCAGGAGCTTCCTTATAATTTACTCAAATGTAACACATATTGGCAACAGCCATTCTTATTAAAAACATAATTGTTTGGGAGAAAGGGCACCACATGCGACTCAGGAAATACATTCACAATGTAACAATATCGTATACCCGCCCGCCCTAAATACTTCCACCGCCAGCGCCTATGCCTGCCGCACGGGGATATTAATTATATTTGGCGAAACATAAGTATGGCCCTGAGCAGGTTTTGGCTGGTAATTGTTATTACATCGGTATTGTATGTGCTGGGGTTGCTGGCCTTTGGCTCCACTTATTCTATTGATTATATAGTGAATGGCAAGCGGGATGACGCCATAGTTATTAATGAAGTATACCTGGCCAAACTGCCCCACGGCCTCCAAGACAGCATTGTGGCCGCCAAAGACAATAAGTATGTAGTAAAAAGCGCCACACCTAGGTTTGACACCACCTACACCCGTGATAAAGATATAGTAAAAATAACCGCCGGCAGGCAGGGCACTGATGGCATACTGCCCACCTGTAAGAGCACACTAATTGACCTGCTGCTGCCGCTGATGGCGAGCCTGGCTTTTTTCTGTGGCATATTGCAACTGCTTATTGACAGCGGCGCATCAGAAAAGCTGGCGCGGCTGCTGAGCCCTGTTTTTTTAAAAGTCTTCCCCGGTGTGCCGGCCAACCACCCCGCTATCTCTTACATGATGCTGAACTTCGCAGCTAATTTCCTTGGGCTTGACTCCGCGGCTACGCCCTTCGGGTTGAAGGCGATGGAAAGCCTGCAGGAGATAAACCCGGAAAAAGAGCGCGCAAGCGATGCCCAGGTAATGTTTATGTGTCTGCATGCCGCCGGGCTTACCCTTATTCCTACATCCATTATAGGTTACCGTGCTGCACAAAACGCCCACAACCCCGCTGATGTCATGTTGCCCTGCATCATTACATCATTCGTGGGTACCCTGGCCGCGCTTATTTTGGTGGGCATCAGGCAGCGGATCAGCTTTTTTAGTTCAGCGCTTGTACTATCTATAGGCGGCATTATAGGGGTTATTACCGGGTTGCTGTTTTACATTACCCACCTCAACCTGCTCGAAAAAAACCATTTCACCAATAATATTTCCAACATAATACTGCTGGTCATCATACTGTCCATCCTCGGCTATTCGTTTTTTAAGGAAAGACTGTTTACTGAAAAAGGGGGAAACGTTTATTCTTCTTTTGTGGAGGGCGCTTCAGAAGGGTTGAAAACGGGGGTGCGTATCTTCCCCTACATACTGGGTATGCTGGTGGCTATATCACTATTCCGCAACAGTGGCGTGTTTGAGATAGTATCGGGCGCATTGTCTAAGGTGTTCCTGGCGGTAAATATTAAGAAAGATATTGTTGATGCCCTGCCGGTTGCGTTGCTGCGGCCATTCAGTTCGGGCGGGTCACGCGGTTTTATGATCGATTCCATGCAGGTTTATGGGCCTGATTCATTTACCGGGCGGCTGTCGTGTGTGTTTCAGTGTTCAGCGGAAACCACGTTTTATGTAATAGCGGTGTATTTTGGCAGTATAAAAGTGAAAGACACCCGCTATACCCTATCAACCATGTTGCTGGTAGACCTGGTGTGCGTGATAGCGGCCATACTTGTATGCATGATATTTTTTTAGAACGCAGATATAATTTGGGCATTCGCTCGTTTATATAATTATTAAATGTTTATTTTAACTTATTGCCCGCAAGTCGGGGTATTATCCTTTCAAGCAATTCCTTGTACCTTTACATCCGCTATGCAAATAGAAGTACTGAAATCAAAAATTCACCGGGTAAAAATAACCGAGGCGAACCTGAACTATATAGGCAGCATAACCATTGACGAGGATCTGCTGGACGCCTGTAACATGATAGAAAATGAAAAGGTACAGGTACTGAGCCTCGATAGCGGGGAGCGGCTGGAGACCTACATTATAAAAGGCACTCGGGGCACCGGCATGGTGTGCATGAACGGGCCCGCCGCCCGGCGCATTTCGGTGGGCGATACGGTTATCATCATCTCGTATGCTATCATGGATTTTGAAGAAGCCAAAACCCACATACCTAAGATTATTTTCCCTAAGGAAGACAATAGTTTGTAATAACGTACATTTACCAATAATGAAGAAAGCCCTGGCAGCTATACTGAAGTATGTTATTTTCCTGGGGCTGGGGATATGGATCACCTATCACATGCTGCATCAGCTTGATGCGAAGCAGCGTGACGATTTGCTAAGCGCAATTGCAAGCCTTAATCCCTGGTTCCTGATACCTATTGGCATAGCGGGTTACTTCTCTCATTATATACGGGCTGTGCGCTGGCGCCTGCTGCTGGAAACCATAGATCTGCGCCCTACCAAAGCCAATACAATGTTCGCGGTGATGATAGGCTACCTCACCAATCTTGCCTTCCCCAGGGCGGGCGAGGTGGCCAAGTGTACTGTACTGGCCAAGTATGAAGATATGCCGGCTCATAAAATGGTGGGCACCATAGTAGCGGAGCGGGCATTTGATATTCTGTGTCTTTTTACCCTCACTGTTGCTGCCTTTTTTTTGGAGGTAACCCGCATAAGCGCATTCGTAGCTGAAAAAACCGGCGCACTTTCAGAAAAAATACACCGGCACAGAAATACCATATTGCTGGTAACGGCCATACTGGTGATAGTGATAGCCATAGTAGTATTGCTATACCGCCGTAACCGCGAAAGCAAAGGAGGCGTACTGCTTAAAGAAATGACCCACGGCATCCTCTCCATTATTCACATGAAGAAGAAGTGGCAGTTTTTAGGGTATACAGCACTGATGTGGCTCATGTACTGGCTGCAGATATATATTGGGCTGCGCAGCCTGCCGGGCACTACTAATCTTTCGCCAGTGGCCTCACTGGTAGTGCTGGTATATGGCAGTGTAGGGCTTATAGTTACCCCCGGTGGTATAGGCGCTTACCCCTACCTGGTGGCACAGATACTTGGCGCCTACCCGGTAAACGAAGTGACGGCGCAGGCCTTCGGGTGGATAGCGTGGGCGCTGCAAACCTGTGTTATCATTTTACTGGGCGTATTTTCACTGCTTTACATTCACACCTACAATAAAAAGAGAAATGGAAAAATTGCAATGGATACAAAATAAAATACTCAGCCGTGAAGATACCCTGCGGCAATGCAATATATGGCGGGCCAGCGGCCAGAAAATAGTATTCACCAACGGCTGCTTTGACATTCTGCATTATGGCCACTACTACCTGCTGGCCGAAGCCGCACAGCGCGGCAATAAACTGGTGCTCGCACTCAACACTGATGCTTCCGTGCAGCGGCTTAAAGGCCCTGACAGGCCGGTTAACAATGAACACGACCGGGCATTTCAGGCGGCCTCACTGATGTTTGTTGACGCTGTCTGCTTTTTTGATGAAAGCACACCGATGGAACTAATTGAGCTGCTGGACCCCGATGTGCTGGTAAAAGGCGGCGACTACAACATAAAGCAAGTGGTGGGGGCTGACTACGTTATGGACCGCGCCGGCATAGTGCTGATAGTGCCTTTTGTGGATGGTTATAGCACCACATCACTCATCAGCCGTATTAAGGAATTGTAAATTGTAACTGTGCGCACCCTTTTTCCTGATAATTTAGTTAGCAGGCACTATTTTTGGAACTTTCTATAACAAAATGATCAGCCATACCAAAACAACCATTGTCCGCGACCTTAGCTGGCTGGCATTCAACGCACGCGTGCTACAGGAAGCTAATGACACCACCAACCACATACACGACAGGTTGCGCTTTATTGGTATTTTCTCTAATAATCTTGATGAGTTTTTCAGGGTGAGGGTAGCCGCGCTCAACCGCATGATGTTGCTGGGCAAAGAAGCAAAAATGCATCTGGAGGCCAACCCTGATAAGATATTAAAAAAAATACAGGAAACCGTAATAGCACAACAGGAAGAATTTGACCGCATTTTCAGCGGTATAATGGCCGAGTTGGAACGCAAAGGCGTACATATAAAGACTGAAAAGCAGCTCAACAAAGAGCAGAAGGAGTTTGTAAGGCAGTATTTTGAGCAGAAGGTAAGGACACAGATCATCCCGCTGATGATAGAGACCATACCCAATATGCCCCTGCTGCGCGACAAGTCAATATACCTGGCCTGCGTGCTGGGCAATACCTCATCATCAATGCTGCAGCGCTATGCGCTGATAGAAATACCCACCAAAGTATTGCCCCGCTTCGTGATACTCCCTTCTGAAGAAGGGACTACGGATATTATATTGCTTGAAGATATAATACGCAACAACCTGCCCGCCCTTTTTGCTCCGTTTGGGTTCAACAGGTTTATGGGCTATATAATAAAGGTGACGCGTGATGCGGAGCTGGACATAGACAATGAAGTAAATACCAACCTGATTGACGAGTTGGAAAAAGGCCTTAAAAACCGTAAGAAAGGCAGAGCTACCAGGTTTGTTTATGACCGCACTATTGACCCCGCACTGCTCAACTTCCTCACCAGGAGGCTTGGGCTGTTAAAGAAAGACAACCAGATACCGGGAGGAAGGATACATAATTTTAAAGATTTTATTGATTTCCCGAGCGGTATTTTTAATGACATTTTGCCACGCCAGCAGCCGTTTGTTCATCCGCTGCTGAAGCAGCCAAGGTTAATACTGGAGGCTTTAGAGAAGCGCGATGTAATGCTGCACTTCCCCTATCACTCCTTCGATTCGGTGATAGATATGCTGCGCGAGGCCGCCATTGACCCCAATGTACAGAGCATACGAATAACCTGTTACCGCCTGGCCAAAAATTCAAAAATCATAAACGCACTCATAAACGCTGTGCGCAATGGCAAGCAGGTAACGGTGGTACTGGAGCTAAGGGCCAGGTTTGATGAAGAAGCCAATATGCGCTGGAAAGCCTACCTTGAAGAAGAAGGCGTAAAGGTAGTACTGGGCATACACAACATGAAAGTGCACGCTAAAATATGCGTAATAAAGAAGCGGGAGTTTAACCGCATAAAGCAATACGCGTTTATATCAACAGGTAACCTGAATGAAAACACCGCCCAATACTACGGTGACCACTGCCTGCTCACCACCAACAGAAATATTATAGCTGACATTAACCGGGTATTTGACTACTTGGAAAGCCCGGTAAGAAAAATAGCTATGCTTACGCGCTGCAAGACGCTGCCGCTTGCCCCGGTAAACATGCGGGCGGCATTTTTAGCGCTTATTGACAAAGAAATAAAACTGACTAAAAAAACAAAGCAGGGTTCTATTACCGTAAAACTAAACAGCATTGTTGATAAGGTATTGATAGAAAAACTATACACCGCCGCAAGGGCAGGTGTAGATATTAATTTGGTGATAAGGGGTGTCTGCTGCGCCTTCACCGAGCAAAAGGGATTTAAAGGGCACCTGAAAGCGCTGAGTATTATTGATAACTACCTGGAGCATGGCAGGGTTTTTATATTTGATAATGGTGGAAAACCGCAGGTATTTATATCCTCAGCAGACTGGATGATACGCAACCTGGACCACAGGGTAGAGGTAGCGTGCCCTATTTATGACGAAGAAATACAGCAGGAACTGATGCAGATTATGTCCATTCAGCTTGCAGAGAACGTAAAAGGTCGTATTTTGGACAATGAACAAAGCAATGAATACATAGAGCGGGAAGCTAAAGCCCCGCAGGTGCGCTCACAGCTGGCTATTTACAAATATTTGCACAGTAAAAAATATATTGATTGATTTTAGCCGCTATTGACATAGGCTCCAATGCCGCCCGCTTACTGGTCACCGAGACATCACCCTATAAAGATGGTACGGTTGACTTTACCAAGCTCAACCTGCTGCGCATTCCACTGCGCCTGGGGTTTGATGTGTTTGACAATGGCTTCGTTTCTGATGAAAAAAAGGGGAAATTGTTAGATACCCTGCGGGCATACCGCCTGCTGATGAATATCTACAATGTGGAGGCATACAAGGCTTGCGCCACATCAGCAATGAGAGATGCCGCGAACGGACCCGAAATAAGAAAGGAAATATTAGCGGAAACAGGTTTTGAAATTAAAATTATTTCAGGCCTTGAAGAGGCGGGCATATTGTATGAAACCCATATTGCCGATAACATGGGCGATGACCGGTCGTTTATATACATTGATGTAGGCGGCGGAAGCACAGAAGTAACACTATATGCACAGGGGCAAACGATATTTAAGGAATCATTCAATATAGGTACCATCCGCCTGTTGCACAATAGCGTAACTGACGAGCAGTGGGAACGGCTGAAGTGGTTTATAAAAACCCACACCAAAGACCATCAGCCGCTTACCGCCATAGGCACCGGCGGCAATATAAATAAAATATTTTCTATATCAAAGCGCAAAGAAGGCAAGCCCCTCACGCTTGAGTTACTGAAAGACTACCATAAAGAAATGAGCATCAGCACCGTAGAGGAACGCAAGCACCTCTACCACCTCCGCGATGACCGTGCTGATGTAATAGTGCCCGCCCTGCAGATATACATATCCATTATGCGATGGGCGCAGGCGGCGGAAATATACGTGCCCAAAATAGGCCTCGCCGATGGGTTGGTGAAGATGTTGTATGAGGAAAGAATGAAGGGGTAGCAGGTCCGGGTGTCAATTTAGATCGCTCAAGCCTGTATATAAATAGGATGAATACTAATCACTTGCTTAAAAAGAGTCAAAGCTATGAAGGTACTCTTAGACACGAATATTATAAAACACAGAGAAGCTAGTAAAGGCATAAACCCTGATATTGGGATATTATTTTACTGGTTGGACAAACTCAATGCAACTAAATGTATTCATCCTATTACTATTCAGGAATTGAATAGGAATGTTGATGCTGGTACAGTGAAATCAATGGGTATTAAAATCGCTAATTACTTTACTCTAAAAACGCAAGCACCTTTTGTTGGTGAAATAAAGCGTATAAGCGATTTAATAGATAAAAATGATAACGACATCAATCATTCCAAAATATTAGGAGAAGTTTATGCCGGTCGTGTTGATTACTTAATATCGGAGGATAAGAAAATCCATCATAAAGCCGGGCTACTTAAAATATCCGAAAAAGTATTTAAGATTGATACCTTCTTAGAGAAGGTGACAGCGGAAAATCCAAATCTGATAGATTATAAAGTATTAGCTGTAAAAAAGCAATTTTTTGGCGAGGTGAATTTAAGCGATAGTTTCTTTGATAGTTTTAGGGAAGACTATCTTGGTTTCGATAAGTGGTTCAATAAAAAATCAGACGAGATCGCTTATGTATGCTACCAAAATGAAATTTTATCAGCCTTTTTATTTG
>JACMPD010000069.1 GCA_014377675.1 Taibaiella sp. | reverse complement strand
CGTTTGCCCATGCGGAAGTGGCAAAAAATATAAAAACTGCCACGGAGCAAATAACTAAACGAAAAAAATTAAACTGCAATACCTGGCTCACAACCGGGTATTGTTGTTTTACCAAGCATACAACCTATTCCAAAATACTAAAAAACTATACAATGGCGCTACCTGATGTGTTCAGCAAAGATATTGCTGATACTATTGTAAGACGAATAAACGCACTTTCACCTACCACACAGCCTAAGTGGGGCAAAATGAATGTGGGTCAGATGCTGGCGCACTGCAACGTGACTTATGAAATGGTGTATGAAAACGGGAAACATCCGCAGGCCAATTTTTTTATGAAATTTATATTAAAGACATTTATAAAAAAGTTAGTGACAAACGAAGTGCCATACAAGCAGAATTCGCAAACCGCACCTGCATTTGTCATCACCGACAGCCGCGATTTTGAAGCCGAGAAGAAACGCCTCATTAATCATGTCTACAAAACACAGCAGGCCGGCGCGGCTCATTTTGAGGGCAAAGAATCCCACTCCTTTGGTATGCTCAATAGAACCGAATGGAACAATATGTTCTATAAACATCTTGACCACCACCTGACTCAATTCGGAGCCTAACAAACAATTTGCTACCTATTATGTCCTCCTTTCTTTAAAGAAAGGAGGATTTTTAATGCCTGCTTACTGCCACATCATTTGCGGAAGTATACCGATACAAAAGCCATGCAATTATTACCCGGACTAAGGCAGAGAAAAACAACTGCGCAATAGGAATCACTAATTTCATACACCACAACAACCGATCGGTTTACATTTACAATTTCAACTAAAGTATTCTTTACACCATACAACCCCTTACGTATAGCACTTCGTGCCCTATGTTACAAAAATCGCCCCTGATCTTACTTGCTATTTCAACGGTATAAGGTTTAAGCGCAAGATATTATAGCCAGACCTCAAAGCAAAATACCCCGAGAAATCTCCCGGGGTACTTTGTGTAGTACTTCAATAAATTATCTTTTAATAGTCTCTGTTTTAGACTTTGATGTGGCTTCGTGTTCGGTGACAGTCGTTTCGCTGTGCACTGCCGGGTTAATGGCCGCTTTTTGGGTTTTGGCCGTCATCACTCTCTTTCTCGTATTTACCGAGGTGGCAGAACGGTGCGTAGCGGGCTGCGTTCTTTCATCTTCCAGCTTTACGGTTAACTTCTTATGCGTTCTTACCGGCACTGTTTTGTGGGTAGAGGTTGACCTGGTTGTGGTCGTCGTTTGCACCGGCGGATTTTGTGTCTGTGCATTTGCTGTTGCCGCTGTGAGCAGTG
Organism: Taibaiella sp.; assembly: GCA_014377675.1. Taxonomy (GTDB): domain Bacteria; phylum Bacteroidota; class Bacteroidia; order Chitinophagales; family Chitinophagaceae; genus Flavipsychrobacter. The sequence goes on along the minus strand of JACMPD010000069.1, from coordinate 12,752 downwards.
TACCAGCTACTATAGCGGCTGTTATTAGTTTGTTCATACAATACATGTTTATGAATGCTCTTATTCATATATCGTGCCAATAATTCTGCGGCTAATGTTAAAGAAATGCAACAGCAGTGTATTTATATTTTTGCAGGCTATCTGCTGAGTTGTTTGTATTCAGCGTTAGTGATTATTTTATATTCGTTGGGCACCCTGAAGACCGCATTTTCAACAGGTGCCACACTTACGGTTTCAGCCTCCATGTACATGGTGTGGCTGTCATCTTCAATGTAGGTAAAGGCGAGCGGCAGAAATGTAGCACCAGGAAAGCGCTCATAGGTGAGCTGCTTATCCGGATACCATTCCGGGGTAAAATAGATTTCGAGATGAGAGCCGTCGGTGTACGCCAAATCGCCCTTGAAGGCAGTAATGCCGGCTATAATTTTACCTGTGTTTTTCTCCCCTTTAAGAGTAGCGCCCGTATATTTTTGCTGGCGGTCACGCATTTCATCCATATTGAGCTGAATAGCATACTTTTTTCCGTTATGGTTTTGTAGTGAGTATATGGTATTGCTGTTGCAGTTCATGAGCAAAGCGTAATTGTAGCCGTTACTCATTTGCAGTTCCTTCCTTACCTGGCCGCCTTTTATTATGAAAGTATAGGTCCCCTCAGATACCTTTTTACCTGCGGCTTCCACCTTCACTTTGTAGGTGATGGTGCCTTCAGTAAATGGCTTCTGGGCGTAGGCATTGATAGCGGCCGGCAGCAGTGTAAGCAGAATGAGTGACCTGATTTTCATTGTATGGAAAAATAGGGGGCTTAATTTTGATACAAATTACGCATTTGTAGCTATTATTAACGTTTTTGTGGAAATTATATTTTCGGCAACATTTTTAAAACCATACAATGCGTACATTGCCATAAATACAACAACAAGGTTTTACGCCATGAACTTTTTCAGCAGATTTAAAAACTATAAAGGCTTTTTAGCCGGCGCCGCCCTTACCGGTACTGCATTTTTATTTATCCATGCACGTACCACTGACGACCCATATTTTGAAATATCAAAAAACCTGGATATCTATACCAATCTTTTTAAAGAACTCAACACGTATTATGTAGACCCAATAGAGCCGGGCAAGCTGGTAAAAACTGGTGTTGATGCCATGCTGGAAGACTTGGACCCGTATACCAACTATATTACCGAATCAGACATAGAGGATTATGAATTTATGACTACCGGCAGGTATGGTGGTATTGGCGCCAACATGCACCGCAAGGGCGACGATATATATATAGGTGACGTGTACGAAAACAGCCCCGCCCAAAAGGCCGGCCTGCACCCCGGCGATGTGGTACTTTCAGTTGATAACCAGTCAGTAAAGGGGAAGAGTGTAGAAGATATGAGCGTGTTGCTTAAAGGATCGCCTGGCACTCAGCTGACTATCAAGATAAAGGACGCCTATACTACGGTTGAGTCACAGAAAATAATAACCCGCGGGGAAATAGAGATTTCAAGCGTACCGTACAGTGCCCTTATTGGCCCTGATAAGAATATTGGTTATGTAAAACTCACCCAGTTTACCCAAGGCTGCGCCCGGCAGGTTCGCAGTGCGTGTGACAGCCTGCAGAAAGCCCAGCCAGCACTCAAGGGCCTTGTACTTGACCTGCGCAATAACCCCGGCGGCCTGGTTGATGAGGCCGTAGAAATATGCAACCTTTTCATTGACAGGGACCAGCTGGTGGTAAGCACCAGGGGCAAAATACCTGATATGGACAAGGAATACAAAACGAAGGGTGCGGCATGGAATAAAGATCTGCCGGTTACCGTAATGGTGAACCGTTCTTCGGCTTCGGCCTCAGAAATAGTTTCAGGCACGCTGCAGGATGTGGACCGCGCGGTAATAATTGGCGAGCGTTCTTATGGCAAGGGCCTGGTGCAGGTAACACGACCACTGGGCTTTAACTCGCATCTCAAGCTTACTATAGCGCGCTACTACACCCCGAGCGGCCGTTGCATACAGGCGCTTGACTATGCCCACCGCAATGCGGATCGCAGCGTAAGTGTGGTACCTGACTCCCTGAAAAAAGCCTACAAAACGATGAATGGCCGCACAGTACTGAGCGGTGGCGGCATAGAGCCCGACGTAAAGGTAAAAAGCGAGAACATGAGCATGATAGCCGTTACGCTATATACCAAAAACTACTTCTTTGACTATGCCACCCAATACACGGGCAAGCACACCACCATACCTGACGCCAATACCTTTGCGCTGACTGATGCGGAGTTTACTGACTTCACCCGCTGGCTTGATAAAAAGGACTATGCCTATAAAACAGAAACGGAATATGAGCTGGATTCGCTAAAGGCAAAAGCGGTAAAGGAAAAATATTACGATGACAGCAAGGCGGAGTTTGACGCACTGAAAGCAAAGCTATCGCATGATAAGAAACAGGACCTGCTGAAGCACAAAGACAATGTAAAACAGATGCTTGAAAACGAAATTGTTTCCCGGTATTATTTTACGAGGGGGCGCATAGCCAACAACCTGCAGCACGATACAGAATTAGATAAAGCGATTGCCATATTAAGACAAACTGCTGAATATAAGGGACTGCTGAAAATAAAATAGGCACAATTGGCGACGCTATAATAAGAAACGGGCATGGTTTTGAAGATAAAACCATGCCCGTTTAATAATATGTTATGAACCGTTCAGGCGACTTGATGAGCATGGAAAAGGTATTTCCAGAATAGCTATCAGCGCCATGATTCTTTCAGCTGCGTGGCCTTTATTGCCAGTACGTATTTGTATACTGCATTTTTTTGCGCGGCGTTGAGGCTGGCTTTGGGAGCCATATCGTCTATAATGCCGGCCCATGTTTCTTCTGGAATACTGTAGATGCCTTTGGCATCGTGGCAGCCGGTGCAGGTGCCGGTGTATAAGGCATAACCATCAGTAAGTGTCTGCATGGTTACTTTAGGATGCTTCGGCTTTATGGCAGCAAGCTCTTCATCTCCCGGGGCAAATACGCCATTGCGGGCTTTAGGAGGTGGTGAGGTATTAGTTTTTTGGGGCTCGGGTACCGCAACTGTTGCCTGGCTTGTTACTATTGGCGGTATTGTGTTCTTTGCGGTGATGGCTTCCTGTCTTTTCCTTAATGTGCCACAGGCGGCAACACCTAAGAAAATAATGCCGATAACAGCAGTTTTAATTAATTTCATAGTGTTTGATTATTTTCTGAACCGGCTAATATTTGCCGTTGATTGAGGGCAGGCTGCCAGTTACATGAAGTACAAGCATTCCGCGGAATTTTAAGGCAATTATAATATTCACGCTGGGTTTGCGCGGCTTATTAATTTAAATCAGGGTGCCTGTACCTTCCTGGTAAAACTCGTGAAACCTTTCCCGTTATACCGGTAAAGACCCATCTCTTCCGCCCCGAACCATACGTTGCTTCCGCCAACGGTATTACCGCTCAAAACGCAATAAACACGGTCGCAGGAAAGACCCTCCTTTGCACCGAAACTGGTAAAACTTCTACCATCGTAATAACACGCGCCATCACCATCGCTGCCAAACCATATTTTACCATCACTGTCTTGCGTGATACAGGAAATGGTGTTGGCGTGGAATTTACCTTTGTTGCACAATCCGTCCTTACTCGTAAAGTGAGTAAGCGTCTTGCCATCATAACGGAAAGCGCCATTCCCTTCGTAATTATTCGAGTTTAATGTTCCGGTACCAAACCAGATACTGCCGCTCTTATCTTCAAATATTGTGCCGACCAGGTTGTGGTCAAAGCCCTCTTTACCTAAAAAATGAGTAAGCTGCTGCCCGTTATAGCGATACGCCCCGCTATCCCAGGTTCCTAACCATATATTGCCTGCTTTATCTTCTAAAAAAGAGGTAAAGGCAATGGAATGCCGGCCTTCCCGGGTTTCAATTTTTGTAAGGCCTGATTCAATTTCTCGGTTGTGCGCGGCGGCATCAATAGGGTTGCTGACATGATGCCGGCAGGTATTCATCACACAGGGGTGGCTTACACGGGCCGCGGCTAAGCGGTAGGTAGCATTTTTGGTGCCGCAGGAACCGGTTGTAAACCACAGGTTGCCCTTCCTGTCTTCAACAATGGCTGAGATACCCAAATCATCCCGCTTAGTATCAGGCATTGACGCTTCCCTTTTCATGAAATTCTTCATTCCGGTTTGCCTTACCACGCCTGACTTACCATCAATACAATAGATACCGAAGCCAGTTGTTTTAAACCATATATTTCCCGCCCGGTCCTGCACCAGACTACCCGCCCAGCGGGAGCGCGGATATTGTCCTATATCATTCCGGAATGCGGGCAGAAAGTCCCTTTCATCAGATGCCGGTATTGATACTGGCGTAAACGATTTCCCGTTGTACCTGCTGATTCCGGCCTCGGTCCCTACCCAAATTACGCCATCCCTTGCTTCCATAACAGAGGTAATGTAATCGCTGCCCAGGCCGTCCTTTGCCGTAAAATTAGTGATCCCTTTATCGTCATAAAGATACAAGCCCTGCAGTGTACTGCCCACCCAAATACGGCCAGCCTTGTCCTGCACTATAATAGAAATATTGCCTACCCTTGTACCGTAGTCAGTAACCACTTTTCTTGCAATAATTTTTTGCTGACACCCGGCCGGAGTTTTGCTGTGTGCGACACAGGAGAAAAAGAGCATGGCTAACGCCATGAAAGAGATAATCTGTTTCATAATGCTGAATTTTAAGAAGTATTAAAAAAAGCCTACAGGATATTTATAGCACCTGAGTATTCACTGAAAAAGGAAAATCCGGAGTACATCACTTCGCCGGGGTACAATCCGGGGGCGGGCTGCAGCGAGTTTGCGCCGCTGTAACATTCCCCGTTTTATAGTCCAAAGTGAATGTAGCCGCGGGTGTTTCCTGTGCGGCCGCGCCTAGTACTATTCCCTTCAGTATATCATTACACAACAGATCTGCGCTGCCCGCATCCATTAGCCGCTTCATAGCGGGTTCGTTATTTATATCGCCCAATTCCATTATCATGGCGGGTACCGTGGCATGTTTCAGCAGGTAAATACCATCCTTTTCCGTCGCAGCCAGGGTGTGCTGCGGGCTGGCACCCGCACAGTTTACACAAGGCTTTGATGGGTCATGACTGCAACCATCAGGCAAGCCGGGAATAACACCATCGCGCGTCATTGCCTGGAAGATGCCATTGCTACAGGCAGCGCTTTTACGGGCGTTTTGATTTTGCCCCGAGACATAAATTTCAAAGTCACCCTTGGCCTTTTCTTTGCCAGGTGCGGCGCCAACATGCAGTGAAATAAAAACATCAGGGCGTACTTTATTCTGCATCGCCACCCTATCGGCCAGTTGCACCGTTTGGTCTGCTTCACGTGTCAGCTGCACCTCAATATTATAGGCGGGCGCCAGCTGCTTCAGGCGCTTTGCAAACGCAAGAGTTATCTCGCTTTCGGTATAGCCGGGTGCGGTGCTACCGGCATCCGCGCCGCCGTGCGCGGCATCAACCAATACTACTATTTTCTTTTTTGCCGGGGCTATATCACCTGCAACACTATTGCCTGTGGTGCATGAAAAAAGCAACACCGCGGCCGCTATAAGGGGTAAAGCCATTAGCTGCCTCAGCCTGGCAAAAGCCAGCTTATCAGCGCATTGCAACATAGAAAGCCTTCTCTTTACGGTTGAAGAAAAGAAATGATGTTCGGGTACCAGGTAACTGCCGTTGTTGTACGACCGGAGCAACATAAGTGCGAACGCTTCAGTATCGCGGCTTTCCAGTGCCTTTTCATCGGCTATAAACTCGTGTACCATATTCAGCTCCTTTTGAATGAACCAATAAAAGGGATTGAACCAAAATATGCAGGTAAGCACCTGGCTCACGAGTTTATCATAAGTATGACCTTGCTCTATGTGCGCCAGCTCATGCCTGTAAATAAGCCGGCCCGCCTCGCCTTCCAGTGGGATCGCCTTGTTCCAGAAAAGGTAATTTAAAAATGTGAAGGGCGCGTCAGGCGAGTCGATTTGCAGCAGGTTAATGCCGTCCCGCTCCGTAACAGGATAGCGCCTGCACATGTTGCCCACCCGAACTATTCTTATTAGTAAAACCAACAGCAGCAGCAAGCTAACAGCGGCCGCCGCAGTGCATGCAACAGCCTGCCAGCCAAACTGCATGGCAGCAGCAACCTGCGCTGAAGCCACCGGGCTACCTGGGTTACCCACCGCCTGCACCAGCAGCGCCACAGGAGCCAGGCCACCCTTAATATTGCCGGGGATATTGAACAACTGAAAATGGAAAAAAGGAATGGTTATGCTCAAAAAAAGCACTGAGAGCAGATAAAAGCGGTTGTACCTGTGCAGCCGCCTGCCGCGTAAACCCAGTATATACCACAGGGTAAGCAGGCCGCTTACCACAATACTTTTGAATAAAAACAGGCTTAGCGCTTCCATAATCAGTTTATTTTTTCTTCAGTTGTTTCAGTAATAACTCCAGGTCTTCGACCGATAATTTTTTATCATCAACCAGAAACGAGACCACGTTGCTAAATGACCCTTCAAAATAACTCCTGGCTACATTGGTGAGCGAAGTGCGGGAGTAGTCATCCCTTGTCACTTCAGGGTGGTAGCGGTGAATGCGGCCCAGCTGCTCAATGCGTACAAAATTTTTCTCAACCAGTGTTTTAAGAATAGTGGCTACGGTGTTCTTGTGGGGCTGTGGCTGTGGCATGGCTTCCACCACTTCCATCAGCAGGCCTCCACCCAGCTGCCACACCACTTTCATTACCTGCTCTTCTGCTCTTGTCAGCGCTTTCATCACTAAAACTAATTTTATAGTTCAAATGTAGAACTATATTTTTAGTTTAGCGTGAAATTGTTGGAAAAAATTTTGTTAAAGAAGGAACCGGGAAGTAATTTTCTGTTGATTAGTAGTGAGGAAAGACATAGCCAGTGCAGCTATTGTGATTAATATCAAATAGACTAACTTCATTTTAGCCATATAACTACCCGACGCCAAAATGCAGGAAAGTTCAACAGCACCCCGCCCGGCAGCACAAACATAAGGCTGATGACAATGTAAGCATAACTGGTCTCCATAAACACATCAGTATATGTATTACCAATTCCGCGGTTATAAATAGCATTGTCCATTATGATACAGCAAAGTATAAGCAGCAGCGTTATAGCCGCGACAATAACAAAGTTGATATTGAGTGCAGCCATAAGCCGCTTTGCGCTGAATGATGTGAACAGGCTGCACTTAATACCGATTATAATAAATGGAATAACGTAAAGCAGTATTGCTATTCCTTTCACAATTGGCCAGTTTGAAAAAATCATAACAATGCAAGGTTCTTAAAATCAATGTTTAGCCGATCAATTAACCGGCTACATTATCCAGTTCTTTTACCTCCTCCGCCGTTAGGTTAATATTTACCGATTCCATGTTTTCGGCGAGATGTTTGGTTTTAGAGGTGCCGGGTATCAGCAGTATATTGGGGGCGTGGTTGTAAAGCCAGTTGAGGGCCACCTGCTGTGGTTTTACGCTGTGAGTGGCCGCTATGCGGTTCAGCGTTTCCACGGCCAGTATGTTATTGGCGTTTATGGGGTTCCAGGGTATAAAGGCTATGTTGTTGGCGGTGCAATATTCCAGTTCTTTTTCCCAGTTGCGGTATACCAGGCTGTATTTGTTTTGCAGGGCTGTGATTTTTACATATCGGGCGGCTATCTCCAAGTCCTTCACGCCCACTTCAGAAAGGCCGATATGCCTGATGAGGCCGTCCTCCTGCGCGCGTTGCAGAAAGGCGAGGGTATCTTCAAATGGCACATTTGGATCAATGCGGTGGAGCTGGTAGAGGTCAACGCAACCCTGCTTCAGGCGGCTAAGGCTGCCTTCGAGTGCCTGCCTCAGATGGCCGGGGTGGCAGTTTATGTGCCATGCATTGGGGCCGCTGCGCGTAAAACCGCCCTTGGTGGCTATTACCAGTCCCTTTTTATAGGGGTAGAGTGCTTCGGCTATCAGCTCTTCAGACACGTTGGGGCCATAGCTGTCAGCGGTATCAATAAAGTTAACACCAAGTTCCACGGCCTGCTGCAGCACCGCTATAGCTTCCTTTTTGTCTTCAGGCATTCCCCAAACGCCTTTTCCGGTTATGCGCATAGCGCCGTAGCCCATTCGGTTTACCGGCATTTCTCCGCCTAAATTGAAAGTATTGCTGTTCATTGCTAGGCTGTTTTTAAGGTTAAAAATAAAGAAAAAATACTAAAACGGGTAGCCTATGGAGATATTCACAATCAGGTTATTCTGCCGCCATCCACTGTCTTTGAAATTGATTTTGTTGAACACCCAGCCGCCGCCGGTAGTTACCTCCGGGCGTTTTACCGGCATGGCGACATCAAGACGCAGCGTAAGGAAGGAGGCAATCTCAAAGCGCGAACCGGCGCCAATATCCGCCGCCAGATCACTGGCCAGCTTATGGAAATCAAATTCGCCGCCCGGCGTGGTGCTGTCTTTGCGGGCCAGCCATATATTGCCGGCGTCAGCGAAAATGGCCCCGTTCATTTTTATAGTACCGGCGAAAAGTGGTACAATCGGGAACCGGAATTCTCCATTGGCTTCCAGCTTTATGTCTCCCGTGCGGTCAAGTGTGCCGGGCTTGGGGTCATAATAGCTGCCCGGCCCCAAACTCCTGATGCGCCAGCCACGCAGGCTGTATGGCCCGCCAACATAAAACTGCTTTACATAAGGCAGCACCACCGACTGACCGTAAGGGATGCCCACACCACCAAAAAAACGGAACGCGAATACCGAATGCGGCAGCGTAAAAAAGTGTTGTGCATCTACATCAAACCTGGCATACTGCGCATATTGTATTTTAAAAAGATCATTAAGCGCGTAGCCCAGGCTGTTGATGCCGCCCAGCAAGGCTCCCGCCTCTTCACCGGTAAGTTTGAGCCGGGAATAGTTGCGGCCGCGCTTGCGCTCTATATTATTATATATGTAAGATATATTCTCGCCCTCTATAAATATTTCTTTATAGCTGTCCCGCAGAAACTGATTGCGCGCTAACTTGGCTTTAAAACTATCGGTTTTACGGGGCAGCCTGATAATATTCACGAATGCGGGTGAAAGTTCCCATGTTTTTACCTGATTCTGGTGCCAGTTATACTTGTAGTAGGCGCTTGTGTTCACAAGTGTAAAATATTGTACCCGGTTGATAACGTTGCTGCCACCTGTTATAATTGTATTGGGTTGATTAGCCCTGTTAAACAGCCTGTCAGAGAACGGAGCGAGGAACTTAGGGAAATCAACACTCCCGTTGATACCGTAATACTGTGTGAGCAGTGCAAAGTGGTCAATAAACCCTCTTCCTAATGAATCATAATAGCTGAGTTCAATACCACCGTTGAGTGAGAGCGTAAGCAGGTTGGCGCCCTTTGCGAGGTTCTTATTCCTGAAACTGACACCGAGGGAGTTACCTAATGTGTAAGTGGAGCCGTTAGATATTTCGTAGTTAACATTAAAGTCATATTTTTTAGTCTTATTCAGGTATATATTGCAGTCAAGCGTGCTGTCTTTTCGGTTTTCAACTATTTGCACCCTTATGTACTGAAAAATGCCCAACTCATTAAGCCTGGCTATAGTGCGGTCATGTGCCACCTGCTCATAAAGCTCACCCGGGGTAAGGAAAACCCTGTCCGCCAGCACTTTGGAGTGTACATACAGCTGGCGGTATTTAAACAGAATACCCCCGGTCATCTGCTGCAACATGGTGGAGTCTTTACGGTCAGCCACACCGGAATAATCAGGATATATGGTTATGTTGCGTATGCGGTAAGGTATATTTACAGTGTCTTCTTTGGTGCGCACTACTATATTAATATCGATGGTGGGTTTCCTGTTTTTTTTCGCTGACATAAAGTTGATTGCATTCTCAAGCGGGTTCTCCACGTCTTTAAGAAAAGCCTTATCCATTGTGTCTATCACGAACCGTATGTTCTCCTGCGTAAACTTATAATAGCCGTTGTTTTTTATGGCTGAGGCCAGCCTGCCGCGCTCTTCATCAAGCATACTGTAGGTAAATACTTTGTTTTTCTTCAGCTTAGAGTTGTCTTCAGCTTCTCTTATCACCCGGGCTATCCCGCTGTCATCTACTTCAGCGGTTACTTTATTCACTAGGTAGTTGCTGCCCGCGTCAATAGTGTAGGTTAGCCTTGCTTTTTTGTTTTTGTAGCTGACCGTGTCTTTTATTACCGCATAGAAAAAGCCCTGATTTATCAGGTAGCTGCGCATATTGTGTACGCTTTTGGGTACATAGGAGCTGTCAAATATAACCGGGCGCTGCACGTTTTTGCCCAGGGAACTGTCAGGCAGGGCATGCAACTTATCATACCGGTAGTTGTACAGCCACAACTTTATGGGGAATAGCCCGAGGCCGGAATACTTGTTAGGTTTCTGTATCACGAGGCGGGAAAGGTTGTCTCTTATCTCCCCCTTGTTATACATTACTGTTTCAGTTTTCAGTATAACGTTGTTTTTGCGGAGGAGGTATTCATCCTTGTCCAGGTGGCTTGTGCTGCTGCAGCCAGCCACCATCACCATTGCCAGTAGCAATATGACGATACCCGCAAAACGCGCATTACAACCTTCATTCATTCCCGTTCAAACATTTAAAACCACCTTACAAAAAGCGTGCTAAGCTACAATATTAAAAAGTTAACTGAGCAGGGGGTGCTGTTATAGCTGATTTATTCATGCAGCACGCATTCATAAATTTTTTTATTCTATTTATTTTGGGTGAGGGCACGCCGTATTCACAACAGGATATGCGTTCATTTTCAAATGCAGCTCTACATATTGTCTGCAACACGGAAGCAATATAATGCCCGCAGCACAACATCTTATTTTGGAGCAATGGTACCTTGTTTATACTTACATTTATAGCACAAAAGCAGCGACCATGAGTTACCCATTCAGGATAAAATCATTTGAGGAATATAGTGACGCATATAAAAAAAGCACAAATCAGCCTGAAGCGTTTTGGGATGAAGTGGCTGGAAACTTTGTGTGGCGGAAAAAGTGGGATAAAACGCTGGAGTGGAACTTTACCACCCCTGACATAAAATGGTTCATCAACGGAAAACTGAATATAACCGATAACTGCCTAGACCGCCACCTGGCCGGGCGCGGAGACACCCCGCACCATTACCTATACCGAACTGCACCGGCAGGTATGCCTGTTTGCCCGTGTATTGCGGGCGAACGGCGTAAAAAAAAGAGAACGCGTTTGCATATACATGGGTATGATACCCGAGTTGCCCATTGCCATGCTCGCCTGCGCCCGGGTTGGGGCCATACACTCCGTGATATTCGGGGGCTTTAGTGCACAGAGCACCAGCGACCGCCTGCAGGACGCTGACGCCGCCTATATAGTTACCTGCGACGGGGCGCGACGGGGGGCGAAAGTAATAGACCTTAAAAGTATAATTGACGATGCGCTTGTGAACTGCCCGTTTGTACAGAAAGTGATAGTAGTGCAGCACAGCCACACACCCGTAAGCATGATACAGCCCCGCGACGTGTGGTGGCATGAGGAGATGGCGCAAGTGGCCGCGCCGGGTAACTACAATGACGAAGTAGAAGAAATGGACGCGGAAGACCCGCTTTTTATCTTATATACATCAGGCTCTACCGGCAAGCCCAAGGGCGTGGTGCACACCTGCGGTGGCTACATGGTCTACAGCACGTATACTTTTGTGAATGTATTTCAGTACGAACCAGGTGATGTGCATTTCTGCACCGCTGACATAGGGTGGATAACGGGGCACACCTATATACTGTATGGTGTACTTTGCGCGGGCGGCACATCGCTGATGTTTGAGGGGATACCCACCTGGCCTGATGCGGGCCGCCTGTGGGATATTGTTGCCAGGCACAAGGTAAACGTACTCTACACCGCGCCCACCGCTATCCGCAGCCTGATGGCCTACGGCACCGCGCCGCTTGAAGGTAAAGACCTGAGTTCGCTAAAGGTGCTGGGTACAGTTGGTGAGCCTATAAACGAGGAGGCATGGCACTGGTATAACGAAAACGTGGGTAAAAAGAAGTGCCCCATAGTAGATACCTGGTGGCAGACAGAAACCGGTGGCGCAATGATAGGCAACCTTGCCGGGGTTACCCCTGCAAAACCCGGATACGCCACGCTACCCCTGCCGGGCATACAGCCCGTGCTGGTTGATGAAAAAGGCGCGGTAATTGAAGGTAATAATGTGAGCGGCAACCTGTGCATCACCTTCCCCTGGCCTGCAATCATCCGCACCACCTGGGGCGACCATGAACGCTGCCGCACCAACTACTTTACCGCCTACCCCGGCATGTACTTTACGGGCGACGGCTGCTACCGCGATGAAAACGGTTTTTACCGCATAACCGGCAGGGTTGATGATGTGCTGAACGTAAGCGGCCACCGCATAGGCACCGCCGAAGTGGAAAATGCGCTGAACATGCACACCGGCGTATTGGAAAGCGCGGTGGTGGGCTATCCGCACGACCTTAAAGGCCAGGGCATATATGCCTATATAATACTGCAACACCCTGTGGAAGACGAGCCACTGATGCGGCAGGACATAAACCTGACGGTCACCCGCATAATAGGTGCTATAGCCCGCCCCGACAAAATACAGTTTGTGACCGGCCTGCCCAAAACCCGCAGCGGCAAAATAATGCGCCGCATACTTCG
>JACMPD010000068.1 GCA_014377675.1 Taibaiella sp. | reverse complement strand
GGGTTGCCAGACTGCCCTCCGGGATACACACCGTATGCCTCTATTTCCTTACCCATCTGCACTATCATTCTCCAGGAGGGGCCGTGGTTGGGTTTGGCTGCGTTTAGAGTGTTTCCCCATCCGCCTATTTTCAGGTTATTAAAACTGAATGCAGGCAACTTGGTGAGGTGCTCGGCACTGGTTGATTTTACCTTATACCATTCCAAACCTCTGCGCCCCCTTTTTGCAAGGCTATCCATTGCCCGCCTGAAACTAATTTTCATTAATTCATCAAGGTTAGCGAGTTGAGGAATATTGTTAGTTGTTGAGTCTGCAGCGATTAACAGCTGCATTGTGCGCTCAGGTAATGGGTAGTGCAGGTCAGGCACATTGCTGAACCCCGACCAAATTTTATTATAAAGATAAAACCACCATACCTGATACAGGCTTCCCTCAATCCCTTCCGCCGATAACCTGTAATCCCATTTTTGTAAACGCTCAATGTAAGAGGCTTCTCTTCCTCCATCTAACTTTTCATGGAGGTGGCGAAGCATAATTGGTAATGTTTTGGAAGCCAGAACCGAATAATTGTCGTTCTGCATAGCCATCATATCTTGTATATTTACTTTACCAGCGCCAGCGAGTAGCTGATTAAGCCGCCATGCCCTCAACTCCACGAAATCTCCATTGTACCAATAAGGATAGGTGCTGTCTGTTACGCATTCATTTGCTGAAGCTACATAACCCTGTGCGGGATTGAATACATGCGGATTTTCGCGCATTGGTATCAGATCGCCCCACAATGTTGCCTTATCAGAGCCATCCATAATAAACTGTCCCTGGCCCTTCCATTTGTTCACAAACTGCCCCTGGCCCCAAAGAGCGATATTACCTGCACGGTCAGCATAGGCCATATTTTGTCCGGGACATTGAAAGTTAAGAATACCATCAACAAAGGTATTGTAGTTAGTGGCCCGGTTCATAATGTAAAAAGCCATGTATTCATTAGTAGCCCTGTGGGCAGTCCAGCACATAGCCAGCGGCTGGTCAAAACCACCGTCTGCCTTGTTGTGCTCGTCATAGGTAACAGGCCCGTGAAGTGTATAGCAAACTGTATCTATTACTTCTTTCTGCCCTTTTACTACTATGTGTTCCAGGCGTTTTGTGAAGGCTTTTTCTTCACCGTCATAAATATATTTATCGGCATTGCCAGGTACTCTCTTTATAAGGTAATAGTCTTTTACGTCACGGTAGTTGTTAGTAAAGCCCCATGATACGCTGTCATTAAACCCTATAACAACACCCGGTGCGCCCGGCAGCGAAGCGCCATATACGTTCATACCCGGTGCCTGCAACTGCATTTCAAACCACAAGCAGGGCAAATGAAGGCCAAGGTGCGGGTCGTTACAAAGTATGGCGGCCCCACTTTGAGTCTTGCTGCCGCTTACCGCCCAGTTGTTGCTGCCAATACCATCTTCCCGTGATTCTTTAAAATCTTGCTTCGTAAAGTGAGGGAAAACATTACCCTTAGGTGCCACAGGTTTTGTGAAAGACGGCTTTTCCCATTTTGTGCCCGACGGAATAACTGTTGCCGAACCACTTATCACATCAGGATATAACAACTGAAATAATTCGGGAGAAAGCACTTCACGTAAATAAGTAAGTGGTATATCATCAGGCGACCCGGTCAGGTCATCAGCCATGTATTTGAGCAGCAAGGCGCTTTTGATGTTGGTCCATGGCTCAGGCTTAAACGACATTAATTTGTACTCGAGCGGATAGTCTTTGTATCTTAATTTGCTGATATACTGATTAATGCCCTCGGTATATGCGTCCAGCATTAGTTTGGTACGCGGATCAGCTTCCATTGCGGTAAGTGAATTTTCAGCGGCGAAAACCATCCCTTTCCTGCGCTGCAGGCGGTCATAGCCCAAGGCTTTGCGGCCCACCACTTCACTTATCCGGCCGGCTGCTGCGCGGGTTTCCATATCCATCTGCCAAAGCCTGAAAGATGCATGGATATAGCCTTCCAAAAAATAGATATCATGGTCACTTGCAGCATGGACATGTGGTACCAGCCTTTCATCAAGCCAAACAGTTGCAGGATGCTGCATTTGCGGCAGCGTAAGTTTAGCATTATAACTAATATTCACCGGTTCTGCATTGGCCCAACAGCCGTTCATGGGGTCTATAAGCCTGCCAATAGCGGGCAGGCCAAAGTAGGCGTGGTCTAAAAACCAAACCATACCAAAGATAACAGTCATTAAAACTATTCCCGCTAACCGGCGCATGAATACAAATTTATAGCCTTGAAATTAAATATTATACACTACAGCGTGATTATGCGGGTAATTTAATGTCATATTTCTTTCCGGGTTTCACAGTGAGCTTGTGTCCCCTGAGCCAAGGGTTGTATATTTTAAGCATTTTATACGATGCACTATTTGCTTTTGCCCACACGGCAAGATCCTCAATTGTTTTATCAACTTGTATTGTTCTGCTGGCAAGTGGCTTGTAGTCTTCAGATTTTTCAAGAATGTTGCCTGCCTTTTGCGGATTGGTCAGGAGATATTTCAGTGCAAGAATCCTGAAAACATATCTGTTTGTCTCGTCAGGAAATATTAAATCATAGTAATTAATTGCACCCTGAAATTCAGATTGTTTGCTGTACCCGCCCTGTCCGCAGTTATATGATGCGGCGGCAGCTGTCCATGTTCCGAATTTTTCATGCGCCTGCATAAAATATTTGCAAGCAGCATCGGTGGCTTTAGTTACATTAAAGCGCTCGTCTACTTCATCATTTATTTCCAGGCCATAGCTAGGACCGGTGTCTTTCATAAATTGCCAAAAACTGGCAGCGCCAACGCCAGAGAGGGCGTTCTGCTGCAGTGAACTTTCAGCGACACAGACATATTTTAAATCATCAGGCACGCCGTTGGCTTTTAGCCGGCTTTCAATTTCCGGCATATATCTTCCGGCAAGCTTTAATATATATAATTGAGCACCATGCTGGTAATAGTTAGACAATAATTCCCTTTCAAACCGCTCTTTTACTTCCCACTTATCTAACGGAACTTGTTCTCCACAGAAATCAAATGATGAAGGCAGCTCTGGCGCGAACCATTGGTACTGTGGCCGCCCCTCCTTGTTAGTTTCCAACGGTGTGGCACTGTCATCTATCTTCCGGGAGGCAATAGCAGCCACTATACTCACACCGAGCAGCAGTCCGCTAAAAAAATAAATGACTGACCTTGTTTTAAATACCATCATTTCGTATTGAGCTATAAATTTACGGAAAATCAGTTGATTACCTGCCGTTACGGACAAAAAATGAGCGCTTATTCTTCCCCGCACTAAAAAGAAAATCCCCGGCTTCAAACGCCAGGGGATTTCAATTCATTAATGCAATACTTGGAAAATGAACTTTCTATTTTCCGTTCGCCATTCCACCGTTATTCATCAGATCCATCAGTTCGTCAAGCTTAGGTTCCAGTATAATTTCTGTACGCCTGTTTAAACTGCGGCCGGCAGGTGTTTCGTTGGCGGCTATAGGGTCATAATAACTACGACCACTGGCAACCAGTCTTTTAGGTATTACTTTATATTCGTCAATCAACACGTGTGCTATTGATGTAGCACGCGCAGTGCTTAAAGACCAGTTATCAGCATAG
Source organism: Taibaiella sp. (assembly GCA_014377675.1). Taxonomy (GTDB): domain Bacteria; phylum Bacteroidota; class Bacteroidia; order Chitinophagales; family Chitinophagaceae; genus Flavipsychrobacter. The sequence continues at coordinate 7,024 of JACMPD010000068.1, read as the reverse complement.
GTTTTGTTGTGAATTGCTATGCTATCGGTGTGGCCTTCTATATTAATATTGATATCGGTATTTGAATTTAAAACATTTGCCACCTTAGCAAGCGCTTCTTTTCCTTTAGGGTTGAGCGCTGCGCTGCCCGATGGAAATAAAAGGTTTTCCTGCATGGAGATGTATACCCTGCCATTCTTCATAGCTATGGTCAGTTCATTGCTGTTAAAACCGGTAAGCGCATCTGCTATTTTTTTTCTGAGCCCTTCAGTGGCCTGTTGCTGCTGCGCAATAAAAGTCTGTAACTGGCGCATGCGTTGCCTTTGAGCAGCTATCTGCTCTTTGTTCATATTTAACTCATTAGATGTTTGCTGGTTTTCATAACCAAGCTCACCTATCTTTTCTTTCATCCCTGTAATGTTGCCATTCAGGTCATTAATAGTTCCATTGAGCGTGTTAATTCGCCCGTTCAGGTTGGCTATTTCCTTTTCATTTTCATTTGCACGGTTGCGGGCTGCTACATATTTCCTTTTGGCTACGCAGGAACTGAGAAATATAAGACAAAGTGAAAAGCAGATGATTTGTAACGTTAACTTCTTCATAGTAACAGTTTTTTGAAAACTCTGTTGTAAAAACTATGCCACAGGGCATACTACGAACCTCGCCTCTATCTGCACAGACTAGTAATTCCAGAAAACAGAATGCCAGGCTGAAGGCCTGGCATCAAAAATAATTATACTGTAAATAAATTATTGTTTTTTCGGTGGTAAAGCGAACGCGACCGCGTCATGTTCAAAATGCCCGTTATGTGAGCCGTCGCAAAAAGGTTTATTTTTTGACATGCCGCAACGGCATATACCCACTATTTCACGGCCTGCAAGGTCATATTTGTTGCCTGCGCGGTCTACTATTTCGAAATCACCTTCTACTTTAATAGAGCCATTGTTGTTTATTGTCAGTTTAGTTGCTGCCATCAGAATGTTTTTGTTTTGTTGCAAAGTACACATTTTACTGCATAAAGCTACAGTGTTGGCGAGTAGGCCTCTATAAAATACCTTTTATCACTACCATAGAAATGCTCCCGATAATCAGCCACAACAACACACCCTGTAATATTGGTTTAAAGCCAACTGCTTTAATTGTATTGATCGAAAGGCCGGAACCAATAAGAAATAATGTGATTACGAGTCCTTGCTTCCCAAGCATAAACAGCCAGTGAAAAATAGTCTCTCCGCTCAATTTATTAGTAAGAGCGGGCACATATAGTGGTAAATAAGTAGAAATAAGGATAGCCAGGATGAAGTAAAAAATAAAATAAGGTATTTTAATCTTGCCCGTGCTTTTCTGGAAGTAAGCGGTAATTAATGACAGTGGAATGATCCAAAGTGCCCGTTCCAGTTTAATGGTTGTGGCCACCTGTAGTGCTTCATTACTAAACTTGCTGGCTGCACCTACTACCGAACTGGTGTCATGAATGGCTATTGCACACCATGTACCGAATTGCTGATCATTAAAATGCAGCATATGCCCTAATGGAGGAAAAATGAACAGAGCTATTGAGTTGAGGATAAAGATGGTACCCAATGCTACGCTTATTTGCTGGTCATTGGCTTTAATAATAGGAGCAATTGCTGCTATGGCACTTCCACCACAAATGGCGGTACCATTCGAGATAAGCGTTGATGTATTTTTATCAATTTTCAACCATTTACCTATCAGATAACCGGCCAGCAAAGTAATAGCAATGGTACCTACGGTAAACAGAAAACCCTCCTTACCTGCTTTAAGCGCATGTTCAAAATTCATATTGAAACCCAGGCATACCACTGATATCTGCAACAGCATAGTTGTTGCCTTTTTATTCAGGTGGAGGTAAGGATGCCCCATGACCATAGCAACAGCAAGCCCAAGAACCAATGCCACCGGGGCGCTGACGGCAGAAAATAAAGCGCATATCATTAATAGACCAATAAATATTATCTTGCGCAATTGATCGGGCACAGTAATTAAAGTGTTGTTCATCGGGCCAAAGATAATATTATGCAGAGCAATTTTTTACCAACTTTAGATAAGATAGAGATTACCGCCGCTCATATTGAAGGCAACTATGATTTGGTTTATGAGCTATTAGTAGAGCCGCTGCACGAAGAACTTTACAAAAGACAGGATTTTAATTTTATAGACGAACTGTCTGAAGGCCAGCAACTCATACTTGCATATGACTACCTTAGGACACAGGTATTGCAAGGCGGCTTTATACAATTTATACAAAACGAATATGTAGGTCTGCTGCCATCAGTAATAGAACAACTGATGATGATCTCAGCCACGGACATGGCGTCATTGCTTGATGATGTACTAAAGGTATATGTATTGAACAGAGATATGCTCAACCGCCCTACGACAGTTGAAGAATTTGCCAAGCTCTATGAGGAGTTTAAAGAATTTGAAATACTTGATGAAAGATTTATTCAACACAACCTCACGACAGAAAGAATGATGCTGGACTATGCAGTAACGCACCTCGGTGAGTTTGTAGCATAGCCCAGCATCATCTTCTATAATAAAAAACCTAATTTTTCAGTGCTGGTATTACATACCGCTGAGTTTCCTCATCAGGTTTACTCCACCTTTCTTCTGAGAAGAGCTGAAATTTGATTTCAGGCCTTTCTGACCTTTTTTTGACTGTTGCTGACCGGAAAAGGAGATTGGTTTTGAGGGCAGTTTTGTAGCCGCTTTTTTCTGTGAAGAAGAAGCCGTTGATTTATTTTCGGACGCTTCAGGCTGCTGTGCCGGGGTTTCAGACATAATGTTTCTATTTAGAATTTGACGTTTTATCTTGTAAAGCTAAAAAAAAGGGCGTACTTTATCAAATAAAAAATTTCAAAAAAATGAATTGCCTGGATTTTATGGATTTTCAGATTGCTATACTTAACTTGTAGCGTTAAATTCATTTTCAACTTTTTTAAACCAGAATTATGTCCGCTGAACAGCAAGTAGCAAAATTTCCAACAGATATTGAAATCTCCAGGGCCGCGAAACTAAAACCAATAGCCCGCATAGCAGAAAATATTGGTATTGATCCGGAAGATATTATCCCTTACGGTAAATATAAGGCTAAAATACCGCTTTCATATATTAATGAAGATAAAATAAAAACCAGTAATCTTATATTGGTTACCGCTGTTACCCCTAACAAGGCTGGTGTTGGTAAGACAGTAACGAGCGTGGCCTTATCGCTGGGGCTAAATTATATAGGTAAGAAAGCGGCAGTTGCGCTGCGTGAACCAAGCCTTGGGCCTTGCTTCGGCATGAAAGGTGGCGCTGCTGGTGGCGGCTATTCGCAGGTATTGCCTATGGATGAAATCAATCTGCATTTTACGGGTGACTTTCATGCTATTACATGTGCAAATAATATGATAGCTGCACTGCTTGACAATTATCAGTTTCAGAACCGCAAAACAGGAAAAGGCCTGGAGCGCATTGTCTGGAGGCGAGTTCTGGACGTTAATGACCGCTCGCTCCATGAAATAATAACTGGACTTGGCGGTACAGGTAACGGCGTACCGACAGAAGGTGGTTTTGATATAACTACTGCATCAGAAATAATGGCTCTACTTTGCCTTGCCAGCGACCTTGACGATTTACAGGCGAGGATAGAACGCATAGTTTTAGGTTACAGGTTTGACAAAACTCCATTTACGGTTAAAGATCTGGGTGTTGCAGAAGCCATAACCGTATTGCTGAAAGACGCGATAATGCCTAACCTGGTGCAGACTACCGAAAACACAACTGCATTTGTACACGGCGGACCGTTTGCCAATATAGCGCATGGCTGTAACTCAGTGATAGCCACTAAAATGGCCATGAGCAGCAATGACTATGTGGTAACAGAATCAGGATTCGGAAGTGACCTGGGCGCTGAGAAATTTCTTGACATTAAGTGCCGCCTGGCAGGCTTAAAGCCAAAGGCTACAGTAATAGTAGTTACTTCAGGCGCACTGAAATTGCACGGTGGAGTTGCTGACAGTGAAATATCAAAACCGAATATGGATGCGATGATTACCGGCCTTGGAAACCTGAGAAGGCATGTGCAGAATATGAAAAACTTCGGGCAGAGTGTAGTAGTTTCATTCAACAAACATAAACACGATACCGACGAAACAATTGACTATTTGAGCAACTGGTGCGATGAACAAGGTGTGGTATTTGCAGTAAATAACGGATTTACAACTGGTGGCGAAGGCGCAGCAAGCCTGGCACAGAAAGTTGTTGATTTGATTGAAAATAACCCATCAAAAGACATCAATTACTCCTATGATCTTGAAGACTCAATAGGAGAAAAAATAGAGAAGATCGCAAAAAAAGTATATTGCGCAGGCGAAGTAACCTTCAGCCAGACTGTTGAAAATAAAATAAAGTCTTATACGAAAAACGGATGGGGAAATCTACCTGTTTGTATAGCGAAAACACAATATTCATTTACCGATGACCCTAAAAGGGTAAATGCGCCAGAAGGATTTAACCTACATATCCGCGATATTGTTATAAATGCAGGCGCTGGTTTTATAGTGGCAGTTGCAGGTGAAATAATGCGCATGCCTGGCCTACCTGAAGACCCGCAGGCATACCGTATTAAACTGGTAGATGGTGAAATAGAAGGACTTAGCTAATATTTTGAATGACTTAAGAGAATAGCCCCGTACGAACCGGGGCTATTCTTATATTAATTTGCAGCCTGGCTGTTGCAAATTTAACTGGCCTTGAGGGAGATGAAAAAAGAAGCAGAGACTAATTTTAGCCACGCATCAATAACCGTATTTGTCTTTCCAGCAGGCTTTCAGATAATCTCTCATGCGTGCCTCAGCGGCATTATTGCCGGGGTTATATAGTTTTGTTCCGGTGACCTGTGCCGGCAAAAATTCCTGCTCCACAAAATTACCCGCATGGTCATGAGCATATTCATAGCCCTTGCCGTAGTCAAGTTTCTTCATTAGGCTAGTTGGTGCGTTGCGGATATGTAACGGTACCGGAAGGTCGCCTGTCTTGCGAACCAGATCTTGAGCCATGTTTATAGCCATATAAGCAGCATTGCTTTTAGCAGAGGAAGCCAGGTAAGTAGCAGTTTGGGACAGTATTATTCTGCACTCCGGATAGCCAATCATGTCTACAGCCTGAAAACAGCTTGTAGCCAGTAACAGCGCGTTTGGATTTGCATTACCAATATCTTCGCTTGCCAGTATCAACATACGCCGTGCAATAAACTTCGGGTCTTCCCCACCCTCTATCATGCGGGCAAGATAGTATACTGCAGCATTGGGGTCGCTGCCCCGGAGCGATTTTATGAATGCAGATATAACATCATAATGCATCTCTCCGCTTTTGTCATATACTGCCATCTTCTTCTGTACAATATCTTGTACAACAGCATTTGTGATATTTTTTTCACCATCAGGAAGAGAGGCCGCTATGAGCTCAGTAAGGTTCAGCAGGCGCCGGGCATCACCGCCGCTAAGTTGTAACAGGGTTTCCCACTCTGTTATGTTGAGGGACTGTTTTCCCAACCACTCATCCCTTTTGACGGCCTGCCGCACCAATGCCACCAAATGGTTTTCATCAAGAGACTTTAAAACATATACCTGGCAACGACTCAGCAAGGCGCCAATAACTTCGAACGAAGGATTTTCAGTAGTAGCGCCTATGAGAGTAATAATTCCCTTTTCAACTGCCCCAAGAAGACTATCTTGCTGAGCTTTATTAAACCGGTGAATTTCATCGATGAATAAAAGCGCGTGGCCTGACTTCCTGGCAAGTTCTATTACCGCGCGAACGTCTTTAACACCACTATCAATAGCGCTCAGGGTGAAAAAAGGCATATTAAGTGACTGAGCTATTATCTGCGCAAGGGTTGTCTTCCCCACTCCGGGCGGCCCCCAAAAGATAATAGAATGCCCTTTGCCGCCATTTATCATCTGCTCAAGTACTTTCCCAGGCCCCACCAGGTGCTCCTGGCCAATAAAATCATTTAGTCCCCGGGGTCTCACCCGCTCGGCAAGTGGCATGTTTTGTGCTGACATTCAATTAAATGTGGTTGAATAGAGTAAGAACTCATTAAAACATTTTCACTTTGTCCTTATGCGACTGACAAACGCTTAACTCAACTTCATTTAAACTAAGCGGTACAATGCGCGCTTGCTCAAAGTCATCAAATCTGTCGTGGACTTCTTCTTCAAAACTTTTCTTAGCTTTTTCCCTTAAATTAGCATTTAACGAAGTGACCGATTCTTATTTACGACTTAACAAAGTTACCCAAATTCTTTTCAAAACGAGACCTGAATATGCCATTTTATAAAAACCTTAATTTTCTATTGTGCTTTGGTTTTATTAATTTTGCACACAAATAAAGCATTAAATATATTTCCTCTATGGCATTTGATATCGAACTTATTAAGAAAATTTATGACGAACTACCTGGTAAATTAGATGTAGCGCGCAAATTGTTAGGCAGACCACTTACTCTGGCCGAAAAAACTTTGTATTCTCATGCATATGAAATACCCGCTACACCTTACGTTCGAGGGAATGATTATGTTAATTTTTCACCAGACAGAGTAGCTATGCAGGACGCGACAGCGCAAATGGCACTATTACAGTTCAGTACTTGTGGGCGTGATAGGGTAGCGGTGCCGAGCACTGTGCACTGCGATCACCTGATACAGGCAAAAGTAGGAGCGAAAGAAGATCTGGCGACTGCAATTGATGTAAACAGAGAAGTTTATGATTTCCTTGCGTCTATTTCTAATAAGTATGGTATCGGTTTTTGGCGCGCAGGCGCAGGCATTATTCACCAGGTAGTGTTAGAAAATTACGCATTCCCTGGCGGTATGATGATAGGCACTGACTCACACACACCAAATGCCGGTGGCCTGGGTATGATAGCCATTGGTGTAGGCGGTGCTGACGCAGTAGATGTAATGGCGGGATTGCCGTGGGAGCTTAAAATGCCAAAACTGATAGGCGTAAAGCTGACCGGCAAGCTGAGTGG
>JACMPD010000067.1 GCA_014377675.1 Taibaiella sp. | reverse complement strand
GTAGCGACAGTCTGGGATTTTGCTGTTAAAGCAACAAGCCCGAAAGCGGAAAGCAGTAAAGTAAATTTGCGCATATATAAATTTGTTATTAAAAACAATTATTATGTGCGGACTGGAAAAACAGATTCAGAAAAAAGCCAATACAAAAAGCCTTCATCTTACCTGTGCTTTTTTTCCCGAAAGCAGCGATAAGTAAATATTTGCACGGCAGGTCTTCTGACTTACTTCACCAGTTAGCGCCTTCCCATCCTGCATATTGCAGAACAGTGGCTTAGGAAGCTAAAAGGCTTAAATGAAGCTTACAGCATCGGGAAATGTCCGGGAATTACACCCGGTTCCCTTTTAATTCCACACTGAGGCGGAAACCATTGCGCTGCAAATGTAGTGTTATTTATTAGAAAAGGAGAGCGGCATTTGTTGTAACAACAATTAGTAAAGTTGGTATTAAAATTATGCGCAAATTGTCTCACTTGCATAAGAAATTATCAGCTGTATAAACAGTTGACATTAAAATGAAAGCTCCCCGATCTGGGGAGCTTTTTGGAATGAATTAAGGAATAAACTATTTCTTTTCCATTCTTGTAGTTTCAATCTTCCTGGTTGCTACTCTTGTAGTTTTTTTCCTAAAATCTTTAGAATCCATTTTCGTTTCGGTTGTCACCTGTGATATTTAATTTCCTTCTTTTCAGTGTTCGCTTCCTGGCAGACAATAATTAAATGTGACTAAATTGCCCGCCGGTCTGAAAATAGCATTCTCACCATTTTGAGCAATAGTGCGACAATGACTGCACCCGCAGAGGCAGTAATTACCATATTCACCCAAACGTTGGAAGTAATATTAAGCATATGCCCGAACAACCTGTACCCAAGGTATCCCCCTATAATGCCAATAACGATATCAAGCAGAAAGCTGCCGCTGTCTGCATTTACAATTGCACCGGCTATCCAACCGGCTATAGCGCCTATTAAGCAGATTATTAATATTTCTTGCATGGTTTAACTTTTTTAATTTCGGTTGATAGCATACAATTTTCATACCGTAAGACATTATCCCGATTTGGGGAATAACTTACGCCTTTAAAATTGATTTTCTATTGTGCTTTTGCACTTATGCCTTAAAACCTACACAGTTATACCAATCAGCAAAAATATTATCTTTATGAAACGTATCTTGCCTTCGCGGTTCTGCATGCAAATAGGTTTTATCAGTATCATAATTTAGTTTTGACTGGAGATGCTAAATAGCTTATGTATAATTATATGAATAGAATTTCCGTACTGTTGATGGTGGCAATGTTTTTTGTCCTGAACATTGCTACTATTGAACCTGCTGGTGCTCAGAATAAATCGCTTATTGATAGTGCAACGCTGCGAAAATTAATGAAAAGCTCGCGCGACAGTATTGACATCGATGCGAAAAAAACATTGCAACAGGCGGAAATACATGTTAATATAGCCCGGGAAATTAATTACTATTTCGGACTTGTTTACGCGCTCAATACCCGCGGCTATGCCAAAAGAAGAGTAGGAGACCCCAGCCAGGCTGTCACTGACCATAAAGAGGCCATCCGCCTTGCTGAAAAATATAATTTTCAGAAGTCAAGGGCAGAAGCGTATATGGGCCTTGCCGGTGATTATAATAATATGGGCGCCTACCAGGAAGCCTTCTTAAACTACACTACCGCCATCTCTGTTTTCGCGGTGGTGCAGGATAGTACAGGTATAGCAAGTGGTTATATGTGCCTGGGAAATGTGCAATTAAATATGAAATATTATGATGACGCGATAAGGAACTATACAAAAGCTGCCAATATGTTTAACAAGATTGGTCTCCCTCTTTCAGCCGCAAAAGCTTATACAAGTATGGCGGCAAACTATCAGAAATTAAATAATCACCGCGTTGCCTTGTCTTATTTATACCGGACACTACGCATAAGTGACAGCCTCCACAGTAAACAGGAGCTGCCAATAGCTTATATGTACATGGGAGAGTGCTATAATGAGTTGAAAATGAGGGACTCAGCTATGTATTGCTTCATGAAATCGTACAACGGATTCAAAGAAAATGGATATGCGTTCAATGAGTTAAGGGCTTTGTATAATATAGGACATTTCTTTGCAGGGCTGAATGAAAACGATAGTTCGGAGAAATATTACATGGAAGCACTTATCTTAGCTGATAAGGTAGCGGACCGGCTTACCAAGCAAATAATATTGAAAGATTTGAGTGCTGTATTTTTAAAAAGGGGCGAGTTGATGCGGGCATATCATTTCCGCGACAGTTCCGCAAACCTGCAGGACTCTATTACCAATGCTGCAAACCTGCGTGCCATAGCTGAGTTAAATACAAAGTTTGAGCGGAAGGAAATTGAGAATAAAAACTCAACGCTGCAAAAGGAGAATGATCTGCAACGCCTTCGCCTGCAACGCAAAGATATTTTCATTTATAGTAGCGGAATAATCATAATGTTGTTTTTAGCTTTTGGAGCGCTGATATTAAGGCATAATAAATTGCGGTCAGATCAGCAACGAATTCAAATGGAGCAAAAGCAGTTGCTTGCACAGATGAATCCTCATTTTATATTTAACTGCCTCAATTCCATTCAACGTTACATTGTTCAGCGGGATGCCGATAACGCCAACCGATACCTTGCCGATTTCGCTATGCTCATGCGCCAAACACTTGATAATGCTAAGGAAGGCACCATAAGCCTACTAAAAGAGATGGAATACCTCGAAAACTATTTATCGTTGGAAAGTATGCGGTTTGCAAATAAGTTTACTTACAATATAACCTGCAGCGATGATATAGAACCCGGGTTAACCCAAATTCCTTCTATGATTATCCAACCTTTTGTTGAAAACGCCATTATTCATGGATTGAGAAATATTGAACACAGAGAGGGCAGTTTAGACATTCGTTTTTATAAGAAAGAAGATAGCCTTTTCTGTGAAGTAGATGACAATGGCATTGGTTTTAACGCCTCAAAAGACTATAAAGACAAAATGTTTATCAAACATAAATCATACGGTATGGAACTTACCCGCAGCAGGCTGGCGCTCATGAGTAAAATGAAAAGAGCTGAGTACAAAATTTCGGTTGTTCATAAGCTCAACGGAAATCAGGAAAACGATGGAACAAAAATTATAGTAAAGTTACCTCTAATATTTTAGTTATGATTAATGCAATCATTATTGATGATGAACCGAACAGCGTTTTTACTTTAGACAGTTTTATTAAGGAACACTGTAATGAGGTGAATATTGTTGGCAGTGCCGGCAATGTGAAAAGCGGAAAAGAACTGATTGAGGATATAAGACCGCAGCTTGTTTTTTTAGATATTGAAATGCCATTTGGCAGTGGTTTCGATTTGCTGCGTTCCCTGGATAAAATTACATTTGAAATAATATTTATAACTGCATATAACCAGTATGCTTTGGCGGCATTTCGGTTTTCTGCTATTGATTATTTGTTGAAGCCAATAAGAATAGCCCACCTGAAAGACGCGGTAAAAAAAGCGGAACAAAGAATACAGGAAAAAAAGGCCGTGTTCAACTATGAGCAAATGCTGCATAACATGCAGGAGAAAGACCCCCGGAAACAAAAGTTAGGCGTTCTGCACAGGGGCGAGCATATTATGTTGCAGCTTGATGAAATTATGTACCTTATAGCTGATGGTAAGTATACCAGGATACATGTTAAAGGAAAAAATTACCTCATGCTCAAAAATCTTAAAGATTTTGAAGAAATGCTGCCCACAAGTATTTTTTGCCGCATACATTACGGCCATATTATTAACATTGATTGTGTCTCCAAAATTCAGAAGGGAAGGGGAGGCAATGTTGTAATGCGTGATGGCACTGAATTGGAAATTGCGGTAAGGCGAAAAGATGAATTCATGAAATTAGTTCAGCATGAAAATTGATTATCCTTATCGGTGCGATTGCAAGGACAAGGATAATCAATTGTTGTAGATAAAAATGCAATTGGGAGATTATTTCATTTTGCCCAGCACCATATTCCAAATTTCCTGCTCCAAAACATCGCAGTGGCTGTTCATCTGCTCTGCTTGTTCCAGTATCGGCATTACTTCAGGATGCTGAGCGAGGTACTGAGCATTAATTTTTATATTTAAATAGCACCCTTTTACAGCAGCCCTCGCGCAAAGTGCGCCCACGCCGGCATCACTCACGCTGTTCGGATTGCCCTTTTCCACCATAGCTTTTATCAATTCAAAACTTTCATAAGAGTGCTTCATAGACTTGAACGGCACCTGGATGGCGTAAATTGTTGCAGCTTCTATTGCCAACTTCCTTGCCGCTTTCTCCTCATCATTCGCTTTCGGCAGGCTGAATGCGGTCATAATATGGTTAAAGGCGTTCGTGTCCTCGTCAACAAGCTCTAGCAACTCTCTCATCAATGACTGTCCTTTTTCAGCATGTATTGAAAACTCTTCCCACCTGCTGTCCCAACCTTTTTTATGGGAACTTAAGTTTGCAACCATGGTAGCCAATGCAGCACCAAGCGCACCGCAGTACGCTGCTATTGACCCACCACCGGGCGCGGGGCTTTCGCTTGCGGTTTCCTCGGCGAAGCTTGCGACTGTCATATTTACCAGTTTTTTCACGCTGGTATCCTTCATCCGGTATTCTATAATTTTTTTCTGTGGGTCGAATGGTCCCAGCTCGTCAAGGCCCAGCGACTTCACCGCTATTTTTATAATTTCGGCTTCGCTTATGCCTACGCTTCGCTGCTGTTTACGCAGAAAATACTTGCCGGCTTCCAATATTGCCTCAAGCGGCACCAGGCCAACCAGTTCGCTTCCTGTAGCCCTCATTCCTCTTGCTGCAGCTCGTTCTGCCGCTGTATCAAATACTTTGTGTAATGGAGTTACGTGCATATTCGTCAGGTTTATTGATATCTGAGCTATCCCATATTCTTCAATGAACCAACCTATTGCCTTTACCGATTTCAAAATACCAGGCTCCCAAACCCCATTGCCCTCCGCGTCTTTTACTATTTTCCCCTTTTCATCTTTCTTCTGCCTGCCCTTTTCCCGTATGTCAAACGCCACAGCGTTTGCGCGGCGGGTACTGGTGGTATTCAGGTTTACATTATATGCTATCAGGAAGTCACGTGCGCCAATAGCGGTAGCTCCGCTTTTTTCATTGAATATAGGGTTACCATAGTCGGGCACCCAATCAGCTTTGGTAATTTTTGCCGGAAAACCTTCGTATTCACCGCTTCTGATATCAGCAAGGTTTCGCCTGTAATCAGCCTTTGCGGCATATTCATATAAATAGACGGGTATATTAAGCTCTTCACCAACTCTTTTAGCCAGCCTGTTGGCAAATTCAACGGTTTCTTCCATACTAATGCCTGAAATGGGTATCAACGGGCATACGTCCGTGCCGCCCATGCGCGGATGTTCGCCTTTGTGATTTCGCATATCAATAAGTTCACTTGCTTTTTTTATTGCTAAAAATGCAGCATCAATTACCGCATCCGGATTGCCCACAAACGTCACAACAGTTCGGTTAGTAGCCTTGCCCGGATCTACATCCAACAATTCAACACCTTTTACGGATTCAATTTCATTGGTTATTTGTTTAATAATTTCCATATTCGTTCCTTCGCTGAAGTTCGGAACGCATTCAATAATAGCATTTTTAAAGTCTTTCATGTGCTTTGTTTTCAGTGCTGCAAATGTAACAAGAAGCTGCGTTTAACTATAACCTTCTTTCTTAGGTAACCTGAGATTTAATGTGAATGTTATATTTTTTTATTTGATTTTGTTGTTCTATTTTTGAACTGCGGATATTTTAATGATATGAAGAAGTACAATGATGACGAACTTAGCTCGTTAAGTATACATGAACGTAAGGCTGGTAGAGGTACCCAGCACCCGGATATAGAAGAATTGGATAACTTGTCTTCTGGCGATGGTTTTCAGGATGATGATTATATTACTCCGGCGCCCATAGTAAGTTACAACCCAGGCATTGACCCACGGGTCTACAAACCCACTTTGCCATCCGTCCGCAGGCACTTTGATCCTGTAGATATTTCCCAGATCAAAGTTGACACCACCTTGCAAACTATAGACGGGCAATGGTTTAACGCCAATTTTTTACCTGCGGGCTCGGTTATAGAGGTGAAAAAGGCACCCGTAAAACTGCGGCGGAAAGATGTAACAGGTGATGCCTATATTGTTGCCGCGCAGGCACTACTGCCTGACGGACAGCTGATCGACTTTAGGATTGAAGTGGCTAACTGCCGAATACCTGACAATAACGCCGCCGCTGATCAAGATTTACTTTGGTGATTTTGAAGGGACAAATACCATTTTGCTTTTGTTTCGTGCCTCAAATGAGTGCATTAATTAAAAAGGTTGTCTGTTATTATAAAAAAAACCGAATTAAACAGGAGGCACTGAATAAGTCAGACTTATAAAAGGGACTAATCACAATTGCGATTAATCGCTTTTTTTTGCGTCAGATGGTATTGGTTGTATCGAAATTCCGTATTACAAATTCTCAAAACCTTTATTCGAATAATAATACTACTGCATTTTTGTCATTTATTTTACAGAGATTTTTTCAGTGCCCGTGTTAAATAGTCCAGCTCTTTCTAACCGTATTTTTTCCTTAGTTTAATGCACATCATGCATCAATTTCTTTACTATGGGTGATATGGCTATAAGCACTACGCCGGCTATCAGCGCGTAAAGTGCAAGCTGTTTGTAGCCATCAGTGTAAGCGTTTAACTTTTCAAGCAAAGGTGCCTTTTCATTGGCAGTGGCCATGCCTGCACCCAACAGCCCGGCGGCGTATTGACCGTATGCGCTCGCCAGGAACCACATTCCCATCATAACACCATGCAGGGGTTTGGGGGATAGAGTGGTCATTATAGATAGCCCGATGGGAGATAGGCATAGTTCGCCAATAGTTGTAACCAGATATGCGACAGTAAATACGTTGAGCGATGTCATACCCTGTGCATCAGCAAAAAAGCGTGTGTAGTAAAATATATAAAAAGATAAGCTGACAAATAGGAAACCCAGTCCGAACTTCACGACTGTATTAGGTTCCAGTTTGCGCTTGCTGAGCCACAGCCATAACAGGCCGATCAGCGGGCTAAATATTATGACGAAAAGAGAATTGGAGGAATTATTAATCACATTAGGGTCTATGTGCATCCCAGCAACTTCATCTTTCAGGTTATGTGCTGCAAAAAGGCTAAGGGAGCCACCCGCCTGCTCGAAAAATGCCCAGAAGAAGATAGAGAAAATAATAAAAATCATTGCCGCAAGCAGCTTTTGGCGCTCAACGGCATTGTATTTAAACGCTTCATAAATAATGTAGAGTAAAGTAAGTGGCCCGACGGTATACATGAAGTAGTCGGTATATTCTGATTTGGAGACTAATATCAGAATAAAAGGAATGGAAAGCAGTGAACCTGCATACACCATCAAATCATATATTTTTATTTTATTCGGCGAAACTTTGCCGATAAGTGGCGACAAGCCAATTGGTCCTAATGTTTTTTTAGTAAATAGGAATATAAGCAGGCTTATGGTCATAACAACACCAGCCAGCGAAAATGCCACATTCCATGAATAGTGCTTTCCCAGATACACGCACAATGCACCACCTAACAGTGCGCCTATATTGATGCCAGAATAAAATAACCCGAACCCGGCATCGCGCCTTGTATCACCAGATTTGTACAGGCTGCCGACCATGGTTGATATATTGGGTTTAAAAAAACCAGTACCTACAATAGTGAAACTAATACCCATATAGAACAGGCTTACCGGCGACACTGCAAGTATAAAACTACCCAAAATCATAAGCGAACCACCCCAGAAAATGGATTTTCTGAATCCTAATACTTTATCTGCAAAAAGGCCGCCGACAAACGCAAGTGTATAAACAAATGCCTGCGTAGCGCCATATTGAAGGTTGGCATCCTTTTCACTCAACAATAGCTTTTCCACCATAAATATGGTAAGCATACCCCGCATACCATAAAACGCAAACCGTTCCCACATTTCAGAAAGGAACAGGTACCAGAGTTGTTTCGGGTATTTCCCTTCAAAATTCTGTATTTCATCTAATGTAATTTCCTTTTCTGTTGTGATTGATGTCATAGGTTAGATTTGGTAACGAAGTTCCAAAATAGTTCTTATTTTCAAATACCCTTTTTTTACCGCATATTTTAAATAATAATGGCAGGAAAAGCATTTCCCGCCATTATTATTTAAAAGTATAGTAACTGGCTATTTAAGTCCATGCATCATCTTTAGCAGTTTTTTAGATAGGAAGAAAAGAATAATAGATGCTGCTCCAGACATAACAATGAACAATACGAAAAAGTCAAAAGTATTAGTCATCTTATAACCCATAAAACTTGATACTTGCCCTTTCTCGGGGTAATAGGAGCTTAATGTACCTGCAAATTTATTTGCGGTGGCATTGGCCAAGAACCATGTGCCCATCAATAATGAAGCAAAGCGAGCAGGCGCAAGCTTGTTGACCAGTGAAAGGCCAATAGGTGATAAACATAGCTCACCAACAGTATGAAGGAAATATAAAGATATAAGCCACATCATACTCACTTTTACGGAACCTACATCTTTAACTCCCACGGCTATGACCACATAGCCTAAAGAAAGGAACATCAGTCCCATTGCCTGTTTATATGGCGACGCTGGTTCCATGTTTCTCGACCCAAGCTTACCCCAAAGTTCAGCAAATAATGGGGCCATTATAACTACAAAAACCGCATTGACACTATTAAAGGCACCGGCAGATATTTCTTTCATATCAAATACTTCACCTGATATAAAGGCCATTACAACCTTAAAGGCCAAAAACAATCCTGCGGCCGCAAAGAGAAATTTAAATTCGATTGGGATTTTCATTAGCCTGTGCAATACATAATAGAGTGCACTCGCCAGAGCAGTAATTGCCAGGAATACATATCCCATACTTGTATGTATATTCACCACTCTATCCATCTGTTCATCAGCAAAAAAAGTTAGTGATGCCCCTGCCTGTTCAAAACATGCCCAGAAAAATATCACAAAGAATGCAGCAATAAATATTACTATAATACGTTCTCTTTCTACTTTAGTAAGCGAAGTATCAGTGAGAATAAGGCCCGGTGCACCTATTGAAATACTGAATATGCAACTGCCTATCCAGTCTAAATCCATTACAAAATGAAAAACAGCTATGAGGGCAACAATAATACCTGCCCATATAAATATGCTTGTCTGGGAAATTTTGCCACCTACCTCTACCTTGCCGCCCTGCGCTTCAAAATCTTTTTTCTCTTGCGCATCACGTTTTTTATTTGCAATAGCGCCAACTTTCTCTCCTTCAGGCGTAACGATGTATTTCCTTTTCATTAATTCAAAAGAAAATACTCCGACTATCATACCGATACAAGCAGCCATAAATCCCCATTTGAAATCTGCGGGGTTGCCGGTATCGCCAATTGCACTGCATATTATTGGTGAGAAAAACGCACCAAGATTAATTCCCATATAAAATAGCGTAAATGCAGCGTCAAGCCTTGTATCTCCTTTTGGATAAAGCTGGCCGACCAAAGAAGAAATATTAGGCTTGAAAAATCCGTTGCCGATAATTAATGCAGTTAATCCAAACCACATATATATCGTAGCCAAATCTGCATTTTGATAATTTGATGCGCTGAAAAACATTAATAATTGACCTAAAGCCATTAGCAATCCCCCTACAAGTATTGACCTTCTATTACCCCAGTATCTGTCAGCAACATAGCCCCCTATAAGAGGTGTCAAATACACTAAGCCGGTATAACTGCCATAAATATTTGAAGCATGCGCTTTATCAATAAATAGTGCCTTTGTTAGATATAGAATTAGAATAGCACGCATCCCATAATAGCTGAACCGCTCCCACATCTCTGTAAAAAAGAGAACGAACAGGCCTTCAGGGTGTTTTGAACTACTTTTAATTTGGTCGCTCATGTAATTTTTAGTTTTTAGTGTATAATTTTGAGGTCTAAATATACACAAATTCAATTACCACCATTAATAATCTCGCTTAATATTCGTCAAAAATGAAAAATATCCTGCTTTTAGGGGGAGGCGGCAGGGAGTCCGCTCTTGCCTGGAAACTAAAACAAAGCCCTTTATGCGGCACGTTGCTGATAGCGCCGGGCAATGCAGGTACTGTAGATTACGGGACAAATATTCCGGTTTCTGTGAGTGACTTTGCGGCGATAAAGAAAATATGCATTGACCATAATATTGATATATTAGTGCCGGGACCGGAGGAGCCATTGGTATTAGGTATATACGATTTTTTTAAAAATGACCCTGCGCTGAGCCAAATAATAGTAGCTGGTCCCTCTAAAGACGGGGCGCAACTGGAAGGCAGCAAGGCGTTTTCTAAAAAATTTATGGCGCGCCATGGCATCCCTACGGCAGCCTACCGTGAATTTACAGCTGAAACATATAATGACGGTGTTGAATGGATACGCCAGAGTGAACTGCCGATTGTATTAAAGGCTGATGGCCTGGCCGCGGGCAAGGGTGTAGTGATTGCCCAAAGTATTGACGAAGCAGAACAAGCATTCAAAGAAATGCTCATAGATAGCCGTTTCGGGACTGCTGGCAGCAAAGTTGTGATAGAACAGTTTTTAGATGGCATTGAGCTATCTGTTTTTATACTTACTGATGGCGAGCATTATGTATTGTTGCCGGAGGCTAAAGATTATAAACGCATAGGGGAGGGCGACACCGGTTTAAATACCGGCGGCATGGGTGCTATTTCCCCTGTGCCCTTTGCGGATAAAGACTTTATACAAAAAGTAATAAATACAATAATAGACCCTACTGTAAGCGGATTGCAAAAGGAAGGAATCGTTTATAAAGGTTTTATTTTCTTTGGCCTTATAAAAGTGAAAGGCGAGCCATACGTAATAGAATATAACTGCCGCCTGGGAGACCCGGAGACGGAAGTAGTAATGCCAAGGCTTGAAAATGATCTTGTAGCATTATTGTTGGCTATGGGTAAAGGTGAATTGAATAATGTAACAGCACTCCATAGTCAGAAAAAGGCAGCAACGGTAATGCTGGTGGCCGGCGGTTATCCAAGTGACTATCATAAGGGTGAGGTTATGTCAGGGTTCGAAAAAACAGACGGAAGTTTGCTCTTTCATGCGGGTACCGCAGTTAAAAATGATAATATAGTTACTAACGGCGGCAGGGTATTGGCTGTTACTTCGCTCGCTGACTCACTGAGTCAGGCGCTGGAGCAATCCTACACTAATGCTGCGTTAATAGAATATGAAGGTGTGTATTATCGTAAGGATATAGGGTGGGAGTTTCATGATTAGCGGTAAATAGACGTCAAATACTTATAGTACAATGCTCAGGTTTATATCGGTAACACTCCGCTCGCTGCAAGCAAAGAAACAGATCAGGCATACGCTTGATCTGTTTCGGCAATGGAAGCAGGAGGTTACATTGATGAAACCGCCAAAGCAGGTTCAGAATAAACTATTGATAATAAGGCTTGACGATATAGGCGACTATATTTTATTTCGGAATAATTTACAATCATATAGAGACAGTGCAAAGTGGGTTGATTTTGAAATTACGCTACTTGGGCATGCATTGTGGAAAGACTACTTTGATTTTGCTGATAGCGGCATTATTGATAAGGCTATATGGGTAAATAAGAATCAATATTTTGAAGACTCAAATTACCGCAAATGTCTGTGGCAGGCTTTGCGGGATGCGGGGTATAGTGTTGTCATTTGCCCTTCGCGGGTTAGGCCATTATTAATAGATGATATGTGTATGCTTGCTGCGGGTGCCCCTGTAAACATCGCCTCAGCCAATGATTTTAACTATCCTGAATGGAATGCAATATCTGATTCCTGTTACCAGCAGCTTTATGGTAGAAAAGAACCTGAGCACGAACTATATTTCAACCAGGCTTTTGCCAATTGGTCTACCGGTGTGAACAAAGCATTTGGAAGGCCACAGTTCCCGCTACTACCAACGTCATCATGCGCTGAACGCAATTATATTATTTGTTTCCTGGGTGCATCAGCGAAAAGCAAGAGATGGCCGGCCCACCGATGGATTGAGTTTATCGGGTTGTGCAAAGGGAAGGACTTTACTATTGTATTGGCAGGCGGTAAAGGAGATGTTGCCATGGCTGATGAAGTGGCAGCGGCAACGGCGGCTGCTAACATAACTGGGACTGTTTCGCTTTTAGAAATGGCGGGTTGGCTGGCGCGGGCCGATGCCGTTGTGAGTAATGACACAATGGCGGCTCACCTTTCCGTTGCCCTGTCGCGGCCAACCGTAATGTTGTGCAATGGTGATAACTATTATAAATTCGGCGCCTATAAGCAGGCAGGCGTTACAGGCGTAAGAGCTGTATTGCCTGATGTTTTTTTAAAGAAGCTGAAACGGCATGGCTCAACACTCCAAAACTATGTGGCTGTTACGAAAGATATAAGCACCATTACTGCCGGAAGTGTTCTGGAGGCGCTGTGTGACCTGGTAAATGAATAACGCTGAACTGGCATTCAAACGCAAAAAGACAGCCGAAGCTGCCTTTTTATTATTATTTCATTCAAAATACTAGCAATAAGTCTCAAAAGCCTGCATTAGGTTGGCTGCAATCATCTGCGCCGCACGGCCTTCAATCATGTGCCTTTCTATCATGTGCACCACCTTTCCGTTTTTCAGCAATGCTATCGCCGGAGAAGATGGAGGATATGGCAGCAGGTAAGTGCGGGCTTGCTTTACAGCGTCCACATCAAAACCAGCGAAAGTTGTAGTTATATGGTCAGGCTTTTTATCTGCGTTCTTCACAGCCATTATTACACCAGGGCGGGCCGTGCCGGCTGAGCAGCCACAAACGCTGTTTATCATGAGCAATGTGGTGCCTTCCTGCTTCAACACATTATCAACATCAGCTGGTGACAACAATTCTTCAAAGCCGTTGTTAGTTAACTCAGCCTTCATTGGCGCTACTATCTGTTCAGGATACATACTTTATTCGTTTTTTAATTTATTTCATCCAAAGGTAAGGTAAGTTGTTTTACCGTCAGTCAATCTGCCAATAGAGAAAACCAATTATCCGCTTGAATGAGCGAATTTTAACATTAGTAAGGCAATCAAATTTTTTTCAACACTGAAAGCAGGATTAAATAACCCATATTGCGGGAAGGCTATTTCCGTAAAATTGTCGTTATTTACACCCAAATATTTTTACATGAAAAAGTTATGCCTTGCACTTGCATTTGCAGCAACGCTTTCGGCCTGCAAAGATAGCGGCAACGCGGCAGGATCGGGTAAAGTGGCCAACGGCAGCGAGCTCGCAACATTGCTGGACGGTTATTGGCAGGAGCGCATGCAGCTATTTCCATTTGAAGCTACCGCAAATGGTGACAACCGCTATAACGATAAATTTACAATACCTATCGCTGCCTCATTCAGGGACAGCCTCGGGCGGTTCTATAAAAAATATCTTGATGCAATCACCAAAATAGATACAACCGGCCTCGGTAGACAGGATGTAATCAGCTATCGCCTGTTCACCTATGAAATGAAGGAAAATATAGAAGGATTAAAATTTCCATCTCACCTAATACCAATATCTCAGTTCTGGTCTTTTACCCTGGACCTCCCGCAACTGGGTTCAGGAACAGGCAATCAGCCATTTAAAACAGCTAAGGACTATGACGACTGGCTGAAAAGAGTTTCAGGTTTTCCATCATGGGTAGATACTGCCATTGGTAATATGCGGCAGGGTATAGCAACTGGTTGGGTTTTACCTAGAAGCCTGGTTGTGAAAATATTGCCACAGTTAAAAAGTGTGGTGGTAAAAAATGATACGTCAAGTATATTTTATGGGCCGGTGAAAAACTTCCCTTCTGGGTTTGCTGATGCTGACAAGCAACGGTTAGTATCTTTATACGCCAATGCAATTGACAGTATTATAAACCCTTCTTATACAAAGCTAGCTCTATTTTTTGAAAATGAATATCTTCCTAAATCCCGTGCAACAAGCGGGATAAGCGCAATGCTAGGCGGCGCAGAATATTATAAATACTGCATACACAACTGGACAACGACAACACTTTCAGCTGATAGTATATATAGAATTGGTGAGCTGGAAGTGGCGCGCATAGAGGGAGAAATGAATAAGGTGAGAGAAGCAACCGGATTTAAAGGAAACTTGCAGGCATTATTTAAATATGTGGAAAAGGATAGTAGGTTTTGCCCTTTCACTACGCCAAAGCAGGTGCTGGACAGTTTTTGGGCTATTAAAAAGCTGGAAGACCCGCAACTAAGTACAATGTTTAGCCGCGTGCCCAAGACCCCCTTTACCATCCGGCAAACAGAAGCCTTCAGAGCGGCATCGGCCAGCGCTGAGTACAATCAGGGTTCGGAAGACGGCACCAGGCCCGGCATTTTCTATGTGCCGATACTTGATGTGACTAAATTCAATGCGACCGGCATGGCCACTTTATTTTTGCATGAAGCTATTCCCGGTCACCATTACCAGATATCGCTGCAACAGGAAAATAAAGGTCTTCCTGCCTTCCGCCGCTTTTCATGGTACGGAGCCTATGGAGAAGGCTGGGCGCATTATTGTGAGACCCTCGGAAAAGGTCTTGGGCTCTATGATGATCCTTACCAATATCTGGGCCATCTGGGCGATGCGATGCACCGCGCCATAAGGCTGGTTGTTGATATTGGGATGCACGCCAAGGGCATGACCCGTGAAGAAGCCATAAAGTATATGATGGCTCACGAACTTATTTCAGAGCGCGATGCAACGGCAGAAATAGAAAGATACATGGCTATTCCAGGGCAGGCTTTATCGTATAAAATAGGACAAATGGCCATATCCGGGGAACGGAAACAATATGAGCAACAGTTAGGTGCCAAATTCAACCTCGCTTCTTTTCATGAAGAGGTACTGAAAGACGGTTGTTTACCGTTGGATATATTGAAGGAGAAGATGAGTAAGTGGGCTGGGAAGTGATTGCCCGAAAAACGTTCAATCTTGCCAATTTCACAATGAACAAAAGAAAAAAAGGTAGTTGTGCCTAAGGCAAAGTTGTAAAAAATACGTTTTGGTAAATATCTTTTATCTGTAGCTGTATGCCTATTGTATCAATTGAAAGCGGCAAACGCTCATCTGATATTTGAATACCATCTTCCCAGGTTGTCGCATCCTTTCTTTTGAAGGTTTGGATAAAACAGCTGGTCGAATCGACTAAGATATACTCTTTAAGTGATAAGATATGTTTGTAATAATGAAACTTAAAAGCCATATCGAAGCCTTTTGTTGATGGACTCATAACCTCAATGATAACTGAAGGGTTGGTAGCGGTATCAAAGCTATTTTCCTGTGTTTCAACCTGACCACAAATAATGCTGACATCCGGGTACATGTAGGCATCAGAAATAGGGGTGGTTATCCTTAAATCAGAACCAAATAAATTGCAACTTTTTCCGTCTAAGAACATTCCGATTTTCCGTGACAGGTTGGAAACAATAAAATTGTTATTCAAGCTTGCGCCAGTCATTGCATAAATCCTACCTTCAAAATATTCGTGCTTCTCCTCAGATTTTGATTCTATGGAGAGGTACTCGCCGGGTGAAACATAATTATATGCAGGATAAGCCATTTGAGTTGTTTTGGATGTAAGAGTAGGAAAATAACTTTTTACGCTGTCATCGCGAAGGAATTGTATCATATATTTTAGGGCTAAACCGTTTATCTACAACTCTTGCAAAATGGTCAAATAAGTTCTATTCAAATGCAACTTTTCGGTAAATGTCTGATAGTGGCAAGGCCATTTGGATGGTTTCAATACCGAGAACACTTTCTAATTCATTGATGTCAACTGCCCTGAAAGAGCCGTCCGGTAATTTGGTTATTTTTTTAACACTAACAGAGACAGCATCTATCAATATGTATTCTTTTAGTGAGGGGATTTGCAGGTAATACCATAATTTGAAGCCCAGATCTCGCTCCTTGGTGGAGGGGCTCATTACCTCAATAATTGCAGATGGATTAGTTATAGTATCGAATTGATCTTCCAGTTTTTTTAATGATCCACACACAATGCTTACATCAGGATACATATAAGAGCTAAAGAGAGGAGTAGTCACCCTTAAATCAGACGGAAAAACATCGCAGTCATTACCTTTTAAAAAGTTATGCAATTCACCTATCAGGTTAGCGACTATGCGGTTGTGGTTTTCCGTTGCGCCAGCCATTGCAACGACTTTTCCATCGAAATATTCGTGCTTTGTTGCGGCATTTATTTCTCTCGCAAGGTATTCACTGGGTGATATGTAATCAAAAGCTGGAAAGGCCATTTGGGTGGTTTTGGTTGTAAAAGTAGGAAAATAACTTTTGCTCAATCATTCGGAGGGAAATCCATGTTATATTTCAATTTGAAGGAATTAGTTGTCCGTATTTTTTAGCATTCATCTCGGTTGTTTGATTTATCACACCTTATCAATTTTTTCAATTTTTGAACTACAGTTTGTCCAAAACCTAAGAACGTCTGATTTCTGTTATATTTAAAAAATTTATACAGGCAGTTACTGCTACTTTTCAGAGTCATTGATTTGTGCGGACGTCAACGTCTGAACTTGAAAAAATGGGTATATTTAAGTGTGTTTAAAGATACTCAGCCCAATTCCAATTGTATGCCAGATTTGATATTTGGTGCAGATGCAAAATGCCTGAGAAAATTTACCGGGCAATAAACACAGGTATTTCTATCTTATGCCTCACGGAGTTTATAGTCTCGCCAAATAGCCAGTCTTTAGCGGTTTTATGGCCGTGACTGCCTATTATCAGCAGGTCACATTTGTTTTCTGTTACTATCCTGGCTATCTCATTTACACGGTCTTTAAAACCGAGATGCGCGGTGGCGGCGTAGCCGTGGTTATTAAAGTAAGCTTCGTATTCTTCAAGGTAAGCCTTGTCATTCAGGGTTTCAATATCTTGCGACTCATTGCCCATTACTGTTGCCGAGGCGCTTTCCACAATGTGTATCAAGATAAACTCAGTATTGGCCTTTGCCAGCCTTACAGCGTATTGCAGCACCTTCTGGTCTTTATCGGTAAAGTCAAGGGCAAGCGCCACTTTTGCAAACGACTGGTTTTCATCTACCGCCAGCAGGTTTTCAGAAATATTATTATGTATGTGTCTTGTGTTGACTTTACGTTTTAATATCAACGGATAGAAAATAGTGACAAGCAGCACGAAGCTGATGAACACTACAAATATGATAATTATTGCCTTGATAAAAATATTATTTGTGGCTTCCATCCAACTTAGAACACTTTCCAGAAATAGTTTAATGTTAAGCGTAAGTATGATTGACGCTATAGTCCATGATAATATTTTTACGTAAATATTAATGGTAAACACACCCATTTTTGCCTTATCGCTTACAAAATGTATCAACGGGATAACCGCGAAGGCTAATTGCATACTCAACAATACCTGGCTGAATACCAGCATGTCATCCACCATTTTCTCTCCGGCTATCAATATAACCACCACGGCCGGCACTATGGCCAGTAGCCTTGTTATCAACCTCCGGGCTATGGGGCTCAACCTCAAATGCAGGTAGCCTTCCATTATTATCTGCCCGGCAAGGGTTCCGGTAATAGTTGAACTCTGACCTGCCGCTACCAGCGCAACGGCAAATAGTATGGCCGCCCACTTACTGCCCAGCAGCGGGGCGAGCAGTTTGTGCGCGTCTTGAATGGAATCAATACTGTGGTTGCCTGATGTATAAAAAACAGTTCCGGCGAGTATCAATATTGCTGCATTAACGAGAAAAGCAATATTTAATGCTATGGCACTGTCCAGAATATTAAATCGTATCGCTTTCCTTATTGATTTTTCGTCCTTACCTATTTTCCTGGTCTGTACCAGCGCGGAGTGCAGATACAGGTTGTGTGGCATCACCGTAGCGCCTATTATGCCAATAGCAATGTAGAGCGCGGCATGGTCAGGCAGACGGGGTACCAGCCCCTTTATTACTTCGCCCGCATCCGGCTTTGCGAATAGTATTTCAGTTAAAAAACATCCGCCAATTATTACAATCAGTGCAATAATGAAGGCTTCCATTTTGCG
Source organism: Taibaiella sp. (assembly GCA_014377675.1). Taxonomy (GTDB): domain Bacteria; phylum Bacteroidota; class Bacteroidia; order Chitinophagales; family Chitinophagaceae; genus Flavipsychrobacter. The sequence goes on along the minus strand of JACMPD010000067.1, from coordinate 1,545 downwards.
CATACCCAGTTTTTGTAAATAGAGCAAAAGGAAAGTATCCAGCAAAGTAACCAACACCCCCCAAATCAACGGCAGGCCGAAAAGGAGATTTAACCCGATTGCCATACCCAGTATTTCAGCTAGGTCACATGCGGCTATCGCTATTTCGGCTAACCCGTATAATACAAAATTAATCAAGGGAGGATAAAGCTCCCTGCTGCATTGGGCGAGGTCGCGCCCCTGCACTATGCCCAGCCTGGCGCTGAGCGACTGCAGCAACAAAGCCATAAAATTACTCATGAGCAGTACCCACAACAGCGCATAACCGAAATGGCTGCCGCCGGCTATATCGGTCGCCCAGTTACCGGGATCCATATAGCCCACGCTTACCAGGTAAGCCGGGCCAAAGAACGCGAGTAGTTTTTTGAATTTACTGCGCGCTCCGCCGGGGTCTATTGATGCATGAACATCCTGTAATGACTTTTCGTTTATATGGTCTGCCATTATCCGGGTTGTAGCGTTAAATTGTTAATTAAGACAGCTGGCATATCGAAACTAGTAAGCAATATTTTTTGTAAACATTTTTTCGCCGGCAGGTATGGCTACGTAAAGGTGATTTGCCGAGGGGGGTATCGGGCATGAAAAACCTTCAGCATAAGCGCAATAAGGGTTATAACATTTGTTAAAGTCTAGTACACAATGCCCGTTTACAATGTCAGATTCCCTTATGTCTATATATCTGCCGCCACCAAATGTAGCAGAATAATTGGTTTTATCGTTGAAAGGGATAAACAATTCATCGTTATGATTATTACTGTTTACCAAATTGATGCTCTGGTATAAATGCAGAACCTGTACGCTGTCATGAATAATGAAAGTAAGTGTGCCAAATTCCCTGAATGGCTTTTGTTTACCGCTGTGGGTAGCAATGAGAAAGGGTGTAGCACCTGGAGAGGGAGTAAAGTCCGCACTTACTTTGTAACGGGCATCAACTGGGTAAAACTGTATATATTTTACATCAGTTTGTTGTATGGGTTTTCTTGGTTCGGCCAACAAGTCATTTATGTATTGCTTTCTGTAGTCAGAGATACCGGCCTCATAACTTTGGCCCTGCGCAATTGAAAAACAGCAAATTAGCGGGAATAAAGATAAATATTTTAATGTGCGTAAGGTCATTTGGATATCTTTACTGTTTAACTGCGGGCAAAGATAGCATACAACACTATTATGCAACCGTGGATTGTATTATTTCAATCAATAGTTTTATGACCCAGATCTCAATGCCTGTAATTAAATCTTTGTAACCAGCAAAGCTTTCAACGGTTGCCAAAAAAAAAGACGTGAAATTTCACGTCTTGCAATGATTCTAATTTGATTAAATGCAAAATATATTAATGATAAATTCGTAGGGTAAACCCAATCTGTTTAATTAGCCTTCGTTTTCTTCGCTCGCCTGTTCATTAATATACCTTTCAGCTATTTCAGTAAGCATGGTATCGGCCTGTTTTTCTTCTTCAAGCGTGGTAGCCAGTATCTGCGCTATATCGCCCAAGCCCAGCGTACGTG
>JACMPD010000066.1 GCA_014377675.1 Taibaiella sp. | reverse complement strand
TAGGTTGTGGTGGCACTGCCATCAGTTATACTAAGCGTGTAGGGGCCCGCCGCACCTGCGGTAATGTGCAGCGTTAAGTAGGCCGGCTGCCCCACACAAATGGTATCGCCGGTAAGGTAACCCGCGAACGTGGTGTCTGCCAACCACTTGTAGCGGGCCGTGAAGGCGTCGGTATTGCCGTTGCTGCTGAGCGGCAATGTGTAATAAGACGGGTCAAAGTCAACCGCGCTGCCGCCAAACTGCCCTGTTACCAGCACCGCACCGCTATCAGCGTGTGCCAGCCCGAAACCAATATCATCAATGCCCGCGCTGCCCTGCTTGTAGCTGCATATATACCGGCTGTCGAGCGCATACTTTGCTACAAAAATATCGGCTCCGCCCGCGCTGGTAAGGCTGGCTGTGCTTGCCGAAGGGTCAAAATCAACGGTACTATGAAAACCACCGGTGATGTAAAAATTACCTGCGGCAACATCTGTTGCATATAGAAATTCATCACCCGGGCCGCCAAGCACCTTGCCCCACTGGTAAGCGCCGCCACTGCTGTAGCGGGCCATAAACAGGTCATAGTTGCCCCCGCCGCCCGGTGCGCTCACAGTGGTGCTGCCGGCAGATGCGGTATTGAAAGTAACCGAAGCGCTGTTGGTAAAACCACCCAGGTAAATATTACCCGCAGTATCCGCACTCAATGCCGTTGCCTGGTCATTGGAGCCTGCTCCGCTCAGCGGCTTCACAAAAACGAAATTCCCCGCAGTGTCATACTTGGCAAGGTAGGGGTCGCTGTTGCCGCTGGCTGTGTAGGTTGCCGCCGTGCCCCAGGGGTTAAAGTCAGCCGTACCGCCGAAATAACCCGCCGCAAATAGATAACCGTTGCTCACTAGCAACGCATTAGGGATACAGTCATTGCTGTAGTTGCCATAGTTGTGCGCCCACTGCAGTGTGCCCGTGGAGTCATACTTTATAATATATGCCTTGCCCACAGCGCTGTTCAGGCTGCCGCTTGCTGAAACTGATATAGTGCCGTTGAAAATACCACCCGCATAAATATTGCCGTTAGGGTCAGCGGAAAGAGACACTGTAGCGTCATTTACAGTAGAGCCGCCAATATCTTTAGCCCACCTGAAAGCGCCTGATGAAGTATAGCTGGCTACAAAACCATCGCCATTATAAGATAGTCCGGTACCACCGGCATAGCCAACATAAGTAACTCCCGCGCCCGGGTCAAAATCAATAGCCGCCGTTTGTATATAGCCGCAAATGGTCACGTTGCTGCTGTCATCAATCACCATATTCAAGGCCGCATCATAAGCCGCCCCACCAAGGCCAAACCCCCACAGTAAATTGCCTGCAGGGCTGTAACACGCCAGGAAAATATCATCCTGCCCTGCGCTCGTTAAAGTGCGTGTGGTGCTGCCGGGGTCTATATCCATTGTGTAGGCAAACTTACCGGCTATGCATACATTGCCGTTTGGTGCTACCTTGCAAACGCGGCTCACATCAGCCCCTGTGCTGCCAATACCAAATGCCCACGCGGGTGTCTGGCCGCTCGCGTTGGTGTAAGAGATAGTAAGTAGTAAGAAACAGGCAAAAAATGCCTTCAGAAACAATTGCATGAGGGTCAGGGATTCTAAAAAAATGCAAATTTAGTGATTTGTTTGCATGTGTTTGCTTAAAATTTGAAGTACGCTTGCAACGAAGAATAGATGCATGGAAGTAAAATAGCATCCAATGCTTGGTGGAAAAGTTAGTTTTTGGCCATATTCGGTCATCCTGTTCTCTGTCAGCACCTTACTCAGGTATTTTCCCGAAAGTCGCCCAATAGCTTTTCTTATCAGTAAAATCCCACTGTATTACGTTCTTTTTAAGTTGAAAAGACTGGAACATATTCAGCACGGTAACAAAAGACAGGAAAATAAACAATGGAATAGTGAGCATCAGTTTTCTTTTTTTCAGTGTGGCGTCAATTAATGCAGCAAGTGGCAGGGCAAGCAGGCCGAACACTTCTATAAGCGGCCGGCAACCAAAACTGCCGCCATAAGACCACTGCGCCCAGCTGAACACCAGGTAAACCGATAACGACAGGTGCAGCAGCAGCAACAGCGCAAGCGCCCTGTTGCGCCGGTACAGGGGCCAAAGCCCGGCTACAGCTACCAGTGCTACCGGCGTATATACAAACCAGCCCTTGGCATAGCTGAAAAGGCCGTTGAACAACTGGGGGTCAGAGAAATTAAAGTGCTCACCGCCATAAGAATACACCAGCCAGTTGCCGGTGACATACTTCCAGTAGCTGAGCTGCACAAGCAGCAGCAGGCCAAACAGCAGTACGGCCGCCACAATGCCCGCCGACTGGCGCTTATAGAAACCGAGCAACTGCTTAATACTCATATCCTTCAGGCCCCAGCAAAGCGGCATCAGCAGTACGGGCGCATTGGTGGGCCTTACCAGTACTATTATACCGGACACTATACCAATAAGAGCCGCCATATACTTCCTGCCGCTCCGCACCCATTCATCGCACAGGTAAGCAAGTATGCAAAACAGGGCGAAAGAATAAGTGTGAGACATGCCGGCTGACATTACCACATAAAAATAAAGATTGGTGGCAAACCCTATGAGCAGCAGTGTGATGGTAGTTACATGATCACTAAAGTACCTGAGCAACAGCTTTCTTAAAAACCACAGCCCCGCGGCTACCCAGCACACCCCGCCGAAAACGATAGCCAGCCAGTAGGGCGGGGTATAGCCGTCTGCTTTTTCAGGCTCGGTAATAAGAGCGTAGCTATGTGCTATAAAAAAGAATGGAGCCTCGCAGATGGCCGTACCCACCGGGTATTTATCCAGTCGGCGCCCGGTAGCGGGCTGTTCGCTGATGCCAAAAAGTTCATGGTTGTTTAGATTGTGGTCGTTGATCACCTTGGGGTAAAACGCGAGCTTCCCTACATCATTGTAAATGAAAGTGGCGGGCAGGTATACATAATAGCCGCTTGTATCCCAGTAAAACGGGCCATAGTTCTCCTGGTTAATAATAATATAGCAGTAAAGGAAGCTAATAAACAGTATTACTATTTTCGACTTCATAGCACCGGAAGCAGGAATATATATGCCATACCGCAAAAATATGGTTTTAATAATTTCAGGGTAGGGGAAAATTATGCTGATGGCCTTGGTTGCTCCGCATTTTACTCTATTTCAAATATTGCGCTACACTTTTTTGTATCTTCTGTTGTACCTTCTTCCACGTTTGTCCTTTAAGGCTTATAGGCTGCTCGCTTTCCTCTGCTTCTTCAAAATAGGTTAAAGCCTGTGGAATGGAAATCAATAATTGCTGATTAGGATACTTTCTGTAGTAATTTTTTATAACCTGATCTATAGTGTATTCATTGAGGAGTTCTGCAATATCCCAAAAGTCTTTTTTAACTGCACGCTTTAAAATTGCCGCCACTTTCATAGCCATAATATCTTCAATGCTCATAAGCCTGATACTCTCCTCAAAAATGGGCGCTCCTATCATTGGGTGGAGTTGATACCTCACAAAATCAACTTTAATTTCACCTATAAATCCGAAAATTCCTATATTATTTGGCCTGCTGTAAGCGAAGTCAGAAAAGTGCTTTTCAATAATGGGAATCAATGCTTCTGCACTAAAATCTACGGTTGAAAACAAATCAATATCTACAGACTTTCTGTGGCCATAATACAGTGCCAGGGCAGTACCCCCCACAAGGTAAAAACTACTGAGTTCCGGCATCGCCATCAGCTTAATCAGTACTGCCAGTGTTGCGGGTTCGACTGTGCTGTATTGTAGCATTTATAATCTGTTAGTTCATTATCTAATACCGCACATGCAAGGTATATAGTTTGTAAAGAAAGCCACTTGGCGTTCGTAAGTACCTCCCTTATCTTTTCATCTCCGTAATATCTCCGGCAATTTCTTATGTCAGGCACATCACCCCGCTCAAAAACCCGCTCAATTATAAACGAGGCCTTACGTTCATAATCGAGCTCGTCAAAATTAACATCCCAAAAAATGCGCCGGTTGAATACCGGGTGCTCATTAACTGACATGATATAAAATTACGGCATTTTCCGTTATTATCTATAGCTCCGTTTGGCCTCTTTACGGCAGCTTCATTGCAGGCCTGCGTGCCGCTTGTTGTTACTCCACCACAGTCTTTATAGACACAGACCCGCTTTTGCCGGTGATATCTACTATATAGATACCCTTTGACACCGCCGAAAGATCTATTGGCGAACGGTTGAAACCGCTGCCTACCGTCCATTGCCTGTTACAAACTACACCGCCATTCAAGTTCATTACCGAAATGGAAAGCTGTTCAGCGGCATCGCCGGTATAGTCAAGGGTGAAATTGCCTTTGCCCGGGTTGGGGAATAAAACGCAGTCCAGTTTTTTACCGGCGAAGTTGTAGTTGCCCAGTGTTTGTATCACCCTTTTAAGCGCGCCATAAGCGTTTATTTTTCCATGGCCCCAGCTGTTGTTGCCGGCTGCGGTTAGTGTGCCGGTGTAAACATCGGTTATGGCACTGGCGAAAATATTGGTCTTTACAGCGTCAGGTGTAAGCGTAGGGTTAGCCTGTAGCATCATGGCCACAATGCCTGAGGCGGCCGGCCCTGATGCCGAGGTACCTATAAATTCGGTATAATAATATTCCTTGCCGGTTGTGGGGTGCACATACTTGCTGATCACATTTCTGCTGTTGCTGCCTGTGGGCGTGTAAGAAGTATCATAGGAAGTCATGGAAGTGGCCACTGTAAGCCCCGGTGCCGTAATATCGGGTTTTATCCGGCCGTCAATCATTGGCCCGCGGCTTGAAAACGGAACCAGTCGGTTAGCACCTACATAACCGCTGTAAGACCAGTTGTTCCCGTTCATATCCGTAAAGTCTACCTTCGATGCATATGCGCCAACCAGCAATACCGATTGCGCGCTTCCCATATCGCTCACCGTAGAAACTGTATTGCCGCTGGCAGCGGCGCCATCGCTCAGGTAGTCAAACGCGCTCTGGTAGCGTTGCGGGAAACCATAGTAGTAATATTCATCCCACATATCTATCTTTCCGCTCGTCCCTTTTACTGATATCCCAATGGTGTCGGTAGCCTTGTTGTATATATTAATAGTCATGCGGGGCTTGCCGTTCTCTTCGGCAGCAGAGCTGATATACTCTACAAAGCAGGTATCAATGCCATTTGCGCCTATCAGGTACATATCAGTTACAGAATCATTAATGCATTGGTAGCCGGTAGTGCCACCCGCTGAGCCACTACTGTAAAGCGTGGCTTTAGCACAAAAAGTTTTCCCCGGTTCGCCCCATATATCCACCCATGTACGCCTGTAGTGAGTGGGGTTGAAGGTGAGGTAGGTCTTTATTACAGTATCGGCAGCAGTGAAGGTTTTAGACAGGTGTATCTTTTCTTCACCCTCGTTACCCGCGCTCATTACTATAATTTTTCCCGGACCTGAAAGCGCGTCACAGGCCTGGTTAAATAACGAAGTGCCATCATGCGAGCCTGACTGCGAGCCCCAGCTTATATTCACCACCGCGGGCTTGCCCACGCTGGTAGCATAGTCAAATATATATTTTACACCATCAAGAAAATCAGAAAAGCTGCCTTCCATCCATTGTCCGCCAATGGAGTCCCGCCTTACCCCTACCAGCACCATATCGGCCGCATAGGCCATGCCGCGGTATTTTGTACCCGCCAGCGGGCTGCCAAAGCCTGACCCTGCCGCCATACCCGCAGTGCAGGTGCCGTGTGATTGTTTGGCATTATCTGTGCCTTCAGTTTTTATAAGATTGGTGTCCGTTATCTCCTTGCCGAAGGTATACCCGGCGGGCGGTGTGCCGCTGCCGTTCATTTCCCATATTTTTTTTATACGATAGTTAGTGCCGAGTGTATCATAAAAGGTAGGGTGGTTATAATCAAACCCAAAATCAATAACGCCAACCACTACACCATCGCCGCTATAGCCCATGGGCAGCCCGTACCCGCCCTGTGCTGAATCGGCCTTTGTCGTTTTGCGGGCCATATCCATGTGCGGTGTGGCGGGTTCATCAAGCTGAATATAGCTAATGCCCGGCAGTGTGCTGAAAACCTTTACCTGGTCAAGCGGCACTTTTACTGTCCATATTTTCCCCGCCCTGGTACCCACTTTAGCTTTTATTCCGTCAAGGCCGGTTTGTGCTGCCGTGGCGTCACTCACCTTTATTAGTGCGCTAAGGTAGGTAACACCGTCGGCTGCCCTATTATATATATATCCTTTAGCTGGCGTTCCGGGGTTGCTTTTTATTGTATTAAGATACCTTTTAGTAAGCGGTGACAGCTTTGGCTGGACAGGGTTTATTTGCTGCGCTGAAACATTAAAGCAAAACAGGCAGAGCGCCAGCAGGGAAGTAGCAGATTTCATAGAAACGAATTATTTACTAAAGATATAAAATTTTTTGCGGTTCGGAGAATTGCAACCGGAAAATGCAAGACATAGGTAGCGATCTCATCAAAACCAAGTAGATATGCATCCTGAGCATATTGCTGGCGCTTGCAATTCTAATAGAATAAAGTAAGTACAGTAAGCTAATAGGTATGAAAGGGACACTGTGTCATACAACTGGATTTTTATCTTCTAAGGCTTCTAATTATTATATCTGAAAAGTGACCTAAGCTATCATAAAAAACCGTTCAAAACGTTTATATCCACGCTTTGAACGGTTGCTCGAAAAAAAATTCCTTATACATTAAACCTGAAGTGCATAACGTCACCGTCACTCACCACATACTCTTTTCCCTCTATGCGTAGCTTGCCACTTTCGCGGCAGGCCGCCTCACTCTTATGTTGTATGTAGTCTTTATAGGCTATAACTTCAGCTTTAATAAAACCTTTTTCAAAATCAGTATGGATAACACTCGCCGCCTGTGGAGCCTTCCAGCCTGCCTGTATGGTCCAGGCGCGCACTTCCTGCACCCCGGCAGTAAAGTAGGTAATAAGGTTCAGTAATTTATAAGTAGAGCGTATCAACCTGTTCAGCCCCGGCTCTGTGAGGCCATATTCGCTGAAAAACAGTTCTTTATCTTCCGCGCTCTCCAGCTCGGTTATCTGCGCTTCAATAGAGTTGTTCATTACTATTACCTGCGCCCCCTCATCAGTAGCGGCCTTCACCAGTGCATCTGAGTATTTATTACCTGTAAGCAATGCGGCCTCATCTACATTGGCCACATAGAGTACCGGCTTTTCAGTCAGCAGGAATATGTCAGCGGTTGCTTCCTTATCTTCGGCGTCAAGTTGCATTCCGCGTATGTTTTTTCCCTCATAAAGGTGTTGTTTGCAGCGTTGCAGCACTTCCAGCGCCCTTTTTACTTTGGCGTCGCCGGTTTTCACCTGCTTTTCAATACGCGCTATCTTCTTTTCCACACTGTCAAGGTCTTTAAGCTGTAGCTCGGTATCTATTATTTCTTTATCGCTTATAGGGTTTATATCGCCTTCCTCGCGCAGTATGTTCTCATCTTCAAAGCAACGGATAACATGCACTATGGCATCCACCTCGCGGATGTTAGCCAGGAATTTATTGCCGAGGCCCTCTCCCTTACTTGCGCCCTTTACCAGGCCCGCAATATCAACAAACTCAATTGATGTGGGTACGGTGCGGTTGGGCTGCACCAGCTCGGCCAGCTTCGCCATGCGTTCATCGGGTACATCAACCTGCCCCACATTTGGCTCTATGGTGCAGAACCGGTAATTAGAGGCCTGTGCCTTTGCGCTGTTGCTCACCGCGTTAAAAAGTGTCGATTTTCCTACATTGGGCAACCCTACTATCCCTGCCTGTAATGCCATGATATGCTTTTGAAATTTTGCGCAAAGGTAATAATATAATGGTG
>JACMPD010000065.1 GCA_014377675.1 Taibaiella sp. | reverse complement strand
GTACTTTATTTCCATTCGCTTTAACCATGGTATTTATAACTACCCGGGTAAAAACGTATGGACCTACATTACTGTTATTAATGACAGTGAAGTAGCCGGTTACCGGCAAACAAATGGCTGGGCAAAAAACAGGACATTATACTTTGCCATGAAGTTTTCCAAACCCTTCCTGCACCATGGTTTCCAGAACAGTTCAAAGAAAGAGGTCTACAAGGGTTTCTGGGGGAAATTTGACCAGCGCAATGACTTCCCTGAAATAGCAGGGCAGCAGATAAAAGCCTGGTTCGACTTTAAAACCGAAGAAGGAGAAAAGATAAAAATAAAACTGGCTATATCACCTGTAAGTATGGCTAATGCAAAGGAGAACCTTTACACAGAAGCACCGGGTTGGAATTTCAACCAGGTAAAAGAACAAGGACAGGCACTGTGGGAAAAAGAACTGCATAAAATAGAAATAAAGGCTGATGAGGAAACCATGCAGAATTTCTACACCGCAATGTACCATTCATTCATTAACCCTACGGTATACATGGATGTGAACCGTGAATACATGGGGCTCGATAGGAATGTGCACAAAGCTGACTTTTTCAGCGGCAATCCTGTTGCGGAATATAGCCGGGATACATTCACTAACTATACTACATTTTCCCTGTGGGATACTTACAGGGCATTGCACCCGCTATTCAACATTGTGCAACCAAAACGCAATGCGGACATGATAGCTTCAATGGTGGCCCATTATGACCAAACCCCTGAGCATATGCTGCCAGTTTGGAGTAACTCGGCCAATGAAAACTGGTGTATGATAGGCTACCATTCCGTTTCAGTAATAGCTGATGCCCTGGTGAAAGGCACTATCAATCCGCGCAACGCACATAACTTCGCGGCCGCCTATGCAACTGCCTTCAATACTAAAAATGATGGCTTGCAGCAATACATGCAACTGGGGTACGTGCCTGAAGATAAAAGCTCCTCATCAGTTTCTAAAACACTGGAATACGCCTATGACGACTGGTGTGTGGCGCAGATGTGCAGCTACTTCGCCCCAACGCTTAAGGCTGATCTTATGGTCCGCTCCCAGTATTTCAAAAATGTATTTGATGCCGGCAGTGGCTTCATGCGGCCGCGCCTCAGCAATGGTACCTTTAAAAAGGAATTTGATGTACTGAATACTGATGAGCCTGGCTTTATTGAAGGCAATACCTGGAACTACAGTCTTTATATACCTCACGACCCTGCGGCGCTGGTACAGTTGATGGGTGGTAACAAGCGTTTTGTACCTCACCTTGACTCTCTATTCAGTATGCAGCTGCCGGACAGTTTTTTCGCCGAGACCGAGGACATTACCCGCGATGGCATTATAGGCAACTATGTACATGGCAATGAGCCCAGCCACCACATACCTTACTTGTATAACTGGACGGACAAACCATGGAAAACACAGGAAAGAGTGCGTATGATATTGGAGAAAATGTACCACCCCACCCCGCATGGCCTGAGTGGCAATGATGACTGTGGCCAGATGAGCGCCTGGTATATCTTCAGTGCCATGGGCTTCTACCCGGTTTGCCCCGGCTCGCCTGATTACCAATTAGGCAGCCCAAATATAGCGGAAGCCGTGTTGCACCTTGAGAACGGTAAAACCTTTATAATAAAGACTGTAAACCAGGGCACTAAAAACGTCTACGTAACAAAAACAACGCTTAACGGTAAAAAACTGGCTCATACTATTACACACAATGAAATAATGAACGGAGGAGAGATGACATTCTACATGAGTGGAAGTAGATAAAGAAGATTTTAATTTGATGTTTTTGTTTGGAGACAATTATATGTCACGCCAAATAATTGCGCACTCCGACCCATATTGATCAACTATTGGCTGTTGATCAATATTTTATACTCACCTTTTCGGTATCCACTAACTTATGTTCCTCGCAAATACGCTTAGGGAACGCTCTAAAAAACGCTGGCAGGAAAATTGATACTCAATTCCCCTGCCAGTGCTATACATTATTACTATTTTATGCGCGTTTCGCAGGCGTGGCTTTGTTCGCTGTTGCTTTGTTCGCTTTCGCTTTTTTGGCGGGTTTCGCTTTTGCTGTTGGCTCCAGTACCAGGGTTACTTTGTTGAAGTCTGCGGCAGCGTTTACCACCCTGCGGAACTCTTCATATTCAGTAATGGCGTAGTGCAGCTGCGTGTAAGACTCCCTTAGTGTAACGGTGAGCCTGTTGCCGTTCAGTTTGTAGCCTGCATCAAAGTAGGCTGTGGTGGTAGCGTTGTCTTTTTCGTCATGCTCTTCGTGCATGTTCAGCGCCTGCAGGTTTTTTATTTTATAGCCATTTGGCACATCCATGGTTATGGTGTGTACCTGGCTGTGTGGGTAGTTAACGTCAATAGGTAGTATGCGTTCTTCTTTGCCGTAAAGGTTCGGTTGCTTGCCAATAGCTTCACCTATGCGCACAAGGTACCTGTTGCCGGCCTTTTCTATCAGGTGCGGCGCTTTTACTGTGGCGTTTAATATCAGCGGTTTTTGAGCATATACGTTGGAGAGGCCTTCATTTACTATGGTAAAGCTCTTCAGGTCTTCAGGGTTATCAAGCACGCCTATCATCTCTTCCACCATCTCCTTCCTCTTTTGCTTAGGCGTTACCGCCAGGGTCTTGCGGTACTCGCCGGCAGCGTAGCCGGTATAGCTGTAGGTGAGGTCCAGCGCGGGATCCATATCCTTGTCCAGTTTTATAGCTACCTCAAGGCTGTTGCGGGTGTTCCCGGTTTCAAGTGGTGTTATGCTGCGGATGATGGCTTCGCCCTCCGTCAGGTCTTTGCCAATATTAAACGCTGCCTCAGGGTTGGTTTTGCAAAATACACCCTTATTGTTGAGCATAGTACTCGGTATTTCAGGGTAGCGGAAAAACGGCTCATCAGGGGCCAGGTAACCGCCCTCACCGGGAAAGTAAAAGACGTAATTGGTAAGTGGTGCCCAGTTAATAAACTTAGTGTCCAGCAGGTGCTCCCTGCGGTCTGATACCACACCCAGCTCATGCTGCACCCCGGCCATCCTGAAACACGCGCAGAACAGCTTGATGATACCCGTGGCAGAGGCCGACTTTTTAGAAATAACGGAGTCAATATTTTCCGCGTCTTTCTTACCGCTCAGTTCCCAGTATTGTACTATTTCGGTTTTTATACCATTTTCAATCATTTTTATTTTCTGGCGGTCGGTTTCTATTCCCCTTATGCCTATGGAAGTCAGAAACTTATTCACCGCCTTTTTATCAGACTCAGTGAAACGGTAGTTCTCCTGGTACAGCGTCTGGGCTAACTTATCCCACGTGTAGGGCTCGCTGTTGTTGTAGCCGCCTCTTGTAGTGTAGTGGTCAAGCGCATAGTCAAGCCTCATGCAATACACATCATAGTAGCTGAATGGCTGTTTTTCAAGGGCCGGTATATTGGCCTTGTATATTTTTACCTGCTTATGGCCGCCCGCTGCCTGTTCGCTGCCCGATGGGAACCCATGATAACCCTTGGTATTGAACGTCAGCTCTTTAGGGTAGTTGAGTTCAAAGTAGGTGTTGAGCACCGGTAAAGAATGCTGGAACTGTACACTCCCGAAAAAACTGGAAACAGCCTTGTACTTGATCATCACCTCAATTTCGGCGTTCTTCTCCACTCCGTCAAGCGCAAAAAACAGGCCGCCGCCACCTATATACAACATTTCATACTTCAGGTCACGCACGGTGCCATCAGGCAATATGGTTCTTGCCTTCACTGAGTCAACCCTGCTGCGGTTGCGCTCAAACGGTATATCTATCTGGTTAAAGTCCTCAATACCCTTCCGGTCAAGCACCTTTATTATGCGGTGCTTGGTAGTATATAGTGTGAGGCCGGTGCCTTCATATTTATAGTCCCTTTTTTCATTTTCAAGCAGTATTACAGCGTGCTCTTTGTAATACTCAGGCGGTACCACATGCATTTTGGGTTTAGGATCCCATTCCGGGAATTTCGGTATGTCGTTTTGCTGGGCCATCATAGTTATTGATGCCGCCAACAGCGAAAAGGTGAATATGGATTTTTTCATGCCTTTATTTTTATATTATTTTGCAGTAAGCACTACCGATTCTTTATATTGTTGATCCAGCTCTTTTACCGCTTTGTTATTGGCAGCGAAGTAATGAGGTGCTATTGTAAGTGTATTTAATGTATATTCTTTGGTAAGCGTTATTGTTTTACCGTCTGTTTTGTAGGTTATTGAGTAGTTCCACATATCATTAAACTTACCCTGCGCATTGCGTGGCAAATGGGTTACCTTATACCCTGCGGGTATATCAAGCACTACCACTTCTTTTGTATTATTTTTAAAATCATGGTACCATGCCGCCTTGCGGCCATTGGTATCAATATAATCATCAGCAAAGTGGCGGAGCAGGTTCATGTTAATAATATATTCTTTACCTACATTGTTTACATAGCCACCAATATTAAAATCGCCTGTTATAGCCATTTCCTTGTCTCCTGTTTCGGTCATTTTCAGGCTATACTTATCCAGCTCATATTTATTTGATCCGCGGGCGGTTATCTTGGTTACATCCTTTTCCCTTTCTTCCTTATCCTTCGTGCTGGTGCCAAAATGGTAAGCCAGGTTCCATGCCTTGTATCCCTGGTAAGTAATATTAAAGCTGCCTTTCAGGTCCCTGTAGTTATCTTCTGATATGCGGATGTGGGTATTATCAACCGTTATATTTTTATCAGCGGCAACAACCGGTATTGTCACAATCTTAAAATTGTCTTTGTCAATGGCTACCATTGCCTGCTTGCCCTGTATATCATCCCGGTTGGCGCCAAATGGCAGGTTGGCGTGTGTGCCATCCATAAACAACCACTCATTGCCCAGTTGCAGGGCGCATATCATGTGGTTAGATACCATAGGTATTGGCGTCTCTTCAAATGTGTATGGTTTGTAATTAGTACCTATCCATGCGAAGTAAGTTTTAAGACCCGCCATGCGGCCCATTTTCATCAGCACACTGCTCATGTCTTTACAGTCGCCATACATTTTTTTGCAAACCGTATCTGCCTCCCGCGGTATCCATCCGCCCAGGCCTATCTCAAAAGCGATATAGTGCATGTTTTTCTGTACCCAGTCATAGATATGCTCCGCCTTCTGCCGGTCTGTCACATCGCCCTTTGTAATGGCTTTTACCATTTTTTTCAGCGTGGTATCGTCCTTTACGTTCAGGTTACCTACATATTTATATTGGTTTTTATATAGGTGTTCAGCGTCGCTGAGGAACAATGAATCTTTAGTCTGCCCCGGCAGGCGGAAAGAATGTATATAGCCAATAACCTGTGGGTTATAATACAAGCCCGATGGCACATGATCAAAACTTTTGTGGCCCGGCAGGTTGTCAATAGTGAACCTGTATATAATATTACCTTCTTTCTTTTCCCTGCTTTGCTTTATAAGGCTTGTATTCTCGCCTTTCATTACAAATTTCATTTGCACAAACTCCGGTGCCACTACCTCAAATTCGCCGTGTAACACCGGGTACCCCTCAGAAACCTCAAAGACAGGCAATACGCTCAGCACCGGATGCTCTTGTGTGGCGGTAACGCGAACGAACGAACCGCTTTTAAGGCCGGTAAATTTAGCTACTACACTGCGCGCTTCGCTGATGCCGCCACCTGCCCCCCCGCTATACCCCTGGTATTTACTGTCTTCGGTAAAACCACCGCCCTTTTTGGGTGTATAGGCTATAGCGTCAAATTGCGTCAGCTTATCAAAGTAATCATCAAATACATAATCATAATTATCATTGGCCGGGGCATAGTCGCCTATCAGCAGCTTTTCTTTCTTTATTTTTGATATCGCGGTGAGTTCACCGCCATCATAACTGATAATCAGGCGTTCGCTGGAGTTGATGATCACCGCGTTTTCGTTACTGTACTGCGCTTTAACTCTGGATAGCAGGGCTGTATCAGGCTGCTGGGCATGCAGCGCAGGGGTAAGCAACAGTAATGCCGGCAATACACGCAGCCCGCTTGAAAGAAACTTAATATTTAATAGTGCCATAATGAAGCAATTGAATTATACAGCATGTGGCGAGCCATAAACCGCATGGCTTTTCCACATCCGCTCAAAATAATGTGGAAAAATAATACAAAAAACCTTATTCACATAATTTTCATCAGGAACTAATCAGGGCGCTGCCCCGCGGGCTTTAAAGCGTTTATGCTCCACGCTTTAACTGTCTACACGCTTTAGTATATTTTATCCGCATTTTTTTATCGGGATGATCACAATGATATTTTTAAAATATATTTTGGCTTTAGGTTCCTTGCGTTTGCAGGCCGCGCGTACACCCTCAATCACAAAAAAAACCGCCACGAAGGCGGTTTTACATAAAAAATTTATTTCGTATTATTGATTGCTTGGCGTTGGTGTTACGTAGCTGGCGGAGATAATGCCGTTTACAAAATGCACACCTGCGAGTGACTCAATAGTATTAATGTCCACTTTATGCAGCTCCAGTTTATCTTTAGGGTTAAACGGCTCTATGTTGTGGAACTCATAACACAGGTATTCGTCAGTGCTTGGTATGTATATCACCTTCCAGCAATACTCAGGTACTATCACATTATTGTTGGCGCCTATTACCCAGTTACGGCCTACGGTGCCTGCAAATACTTTTATCTTTTTAAATTTTTTCGCTTTTGTTTTTTCTTTCTCATGCAGTTTGTCCCAAAGCGTTGTATAAAGGTTCTTTGGCATCGGCATTACGTTAGTATAGTAGAAGCTTTCCCTGTAAGCGTCTTTATCACAGGTGTTTTGATCCGGCGACATCATCTGCGCATGGTCAAACATAGTATTAATATAGTCATCGCCAAGCGCTGAGTACTCAGGCAGCTGCGGGTCTGTAGCCAGCTTTATCCCGTTTTCACCTTTTTGTTTGCTGCAGTTAAATAGCTCAGGGGTGAGCGAATACACTACGAGTACAGGGAGATGTTGTGATTTCGAAAAGTAAGAAGTGAAATTTTGGTTTCTTATCTTTACTATGTCCTGAGCATAAGATTTAACACTTAGAGCAATGAATAAAAGCAGTGCCAGTCTGGAAGAGCGTTTTAGTTTTCCCATTTGCGTATTGACCATTTCGGTTATAAATTTTTAAGTACGGAATTGTTGCAGCGATAAAATTAGAACTTTCACACAATTTTTTATAATAAAACCGCTTTTTTAATTGCAATGATACGTTTTTTATAGATTTTGGCCGCATCCATACTGTTTAAGCCCTCAAATATTAATAAACATATCGTTTCAGCACTGTAACACACATTGTTTACCGTGCCCAAACGCCTGATTCGTGCTATTGTCTCCCGCTTTATCTGCCGTTCACACGCTCCAGTTCACGCCCCATCAGTTCAAAAACGTGTTGCTTCAATGCTTCCATTTCTTTCATATCCATACCCTGCACAGGTACGGGCGGCAGAAAAGTAACCCTGTTTTTACCAGGCCATAATTTCCACCAGGCACTGTAGTGCCAGCGGTCCACAGTGTCGTGAAGCAGCAGAGGCAGTATACTGGTCTGAGTAGTTACGGCCAGCCTGAAGGCACCGTTATAAAACTCTTTAAGTGTGGCTCCGGTTTCATTGAAAGTACCCTCCGGGAAGATAAGGATGTTGCCTTCCTTCTTCAGCACCCGCCACATCAGCCTCATGCTTTTAGATCGGCTTACTGCATTGCCGCGGTCCACCATTATGGTTATCTGCCGGTATATAAAGCCTAACACAGGTATCCGCCCTATCTCCTTTTTACCCAGGGGCCTGAAATAGCCCGGCACAGCGGGGAAAATAGACAGCGTATCCAGGTAAGAAATGTGGTTAACCACTACTATGTACCTTGCATCTGCCGGCGGGTGGTAACCGCTCACCTTCACAGGCATACCTATAAGGCCAAGCCATATTTTGCTCCACAGTTTTATAACATTGTATATCGCCCTCCGCGAGGCCGTATTGTTACCAATGCTCAGCAGAACAATAAACGGGAGCGCTATCAGCACGCTTACTACAAATGTAACGGCTACGTAAAGCGAGTAAAACGGCTGTAGTATTTTCCTTACCATGGCTTTGCGGGTAGCACCTATCTATGAGTTGCGGCTACAGCCAGCGGCTTGCCAACCACCAGCCTGCCCGGCCATGGTATCATAGCCATAAACAGCATCAAAGCAATGAAAGAATACCAGAACATACGTTTGTACTTCCTAACGCTGTCTATGCTCTTTTTAGCCGTGAAGTATGCCAGGTGTATCAATATAATGGCTACAATCATGCTGGCAGGGTGCTCCATACCATAAAACCTGTTGTAATGGTCCACATCAGGAAATCCCGTTTTTGACATCCCCATGAAGCCGCCGGTTATATACACAGCCAACCCTATGAGCAACTGTACATCGCAAGATATCATCATGAATAATGCCATCTTCCGGTTGGCTCCGGTAAACTCTTTTTTCCCTATCATACCCATAAGGCTCTGTAAGGCAACAATAACCGTGAAAAGCAATACAACATATCTTAACAGGCTGTGAACTAAAACTAATGACGCTGGCGCCGTGTGCATAAGTAAATATTTATTGGTTAAAAGTAAGTAGCAAATTTTTAAAAGTGCAATTTAAGGTTTAAATTTCTTCACTGGCTATTGCTGCCCCGGTCAAGTAGTTGCTCCGGTGGACAACTGCGCTCAGTACGCCCTCGGAAATTTACCAACTGTTGGGTAATCAAAGACAAAATAAAAGGCTGCAATCGCAGCCTATATCCAAAGATTCCTATTTACCGCCTAGGCTTCGCCCAAACTAATCGACTTTATATTTTTATATAACTCATCATATGGATAAGATTTCTGTATTTTATGTAATTTATTCTTAATTTCACCGAGTTGCGTATTTACTCGCTGCATTCCCTCCCTGCCTTCTAAAACGGAAAGTCTATCATTTACTTTTCTAAACCCTTCATCAACAGCATTAGAAATTCTTTCAAGTAGTAAAACAACAGCGCCTAAATTTTTGCCCAAAGATTCTATTTCAGCACTATTTAATTCAATTTGTTTCGCCAATTGCTGGTTGTCCATAATAAAAAAGTGGATTTGTTGCAAATATACTAAACCTCAGAACTACTATCCACAAATTTTCCTCAGTAATTCTAAGGTTCCAATTACCAGCCCATTCTTTCCCGCAGCTGCCTTATGTGTTCGGTATGGTGCCGGCTGTGCCATGCATACATAGCTGCCACCTCCCAAAGGGGAATAAAACGGCCTTTTTCAGGGTGGTAGTAGGTGCGCTCCCAGTCTTCCGGCCGCAGGGCATCCATAAGCGCAATCAGCCGCCGGTGCAGGGCGTGCAGCAGTGTAACTGATATATTTACCGGCACCGCCTCCACGTCAGGCAACACAGCCCAGGCCGCCTCCTTGTAGGGCAATATGGCTGGGGCATCTTCAGTAAGAGCCAGCTTTATTCTTACATATGCGTTCATGTGGCTGTCTGCAAGGTGGTGCACTACCTGTTGTACTGTCCAGCCTCCGGGGCGGTAGGGTGTTTGCAGCTGGTGCTCATCAAGGTTCTCAATGCATATATCCATCCACCGCGGCAGCACGTGCAGTACGCCCTTCCACTCAGCCAGTAGCGCTTCACTGTAGCCTGTTGGCTGTTGATATCGCCCTATTGGGTATTTCAATAATTCAAGATCATCAGCCATAATAACAGTTATTGTTGGTTACCATATAATTGAAAGTAAAAATTCTCTTCCATACCCGTTGGTGGGTATATCCGCTGCGTGCGGCTGTACCTGTTCCGCTGGCTGAAATAGTTGTCTAATATATCGCCGCCATCAGTGCAAACTATTACCAGGTCAGGCTCAGTGTACCTGGCCTTGCTTATATATAAAGTTTCAAAATCTTCCATGGTGTAGTGATTGAAACCCGCGTTTATTATTTCTTTATCAGGAAACCGCCGCTGCAAAATAGCCGTCGCGATATACTTATTGTCAAGCCCGGGGCTCAGTACCTTCGCATCGCCAAGTATAAGTACGGTCTGCTTTGTCTTTGGGAACACAATGTCATGATCCATCCTCAGACCTTGCCCGTTCACTTTCATCCGGTATTCAAAACTTTGCCCTTTATCTATTACTTCGTCAAGGTGCGGCGGTAGATCGCCGAAGGTAGCCGGCTTGGCACCTTTTATTTTCTTGGTGCTCCGCTGGTCAGTATATTTTACTATTATATCACCCAAAATCTGCGCTTCATATTCCGCGCCCGCTTTTGACCACATGCCCTCTTCAGGCACCAGCATTATTTCATTCAGGTTTTTGGCCGCTATGTCTTCTGAAAGGTTGATGCATTCTATATTCATATTATCACAGGCGCGGATAATATAGGCTATGCCGTAGTTGCTTGATATGGTGGTATTCTTTCCGGCTTCATGCGTTACAATAGCTACTACCAGCTTGGCGCAGTCATTGTCAGTTTCATTTTTTAAGCTGATGAGCGAATTTTTGTATACTTCCTGTAGCTCAGAGTATAGCCTGTTACCCGTTATCTGCTGTAAAATCTCGTCATGGGGTATTCTAGGGAAATGCTCAAGTATATCTTTTTTGCGTGCGTTATAGGCAAGCTGGTTGATGGTCTTTTGCTTCAAATTGCATTGCTCAAAACCAATTACCACCAATAAAGACAACAGTAAGCCACTTCCTTTTTTTATATTCATCTAATAACTAAGTAAATACCACGGCCTCAATGGTTTGCCCTGCAAGTTTAAAACAGGGTTTGAAGTTAGCTATAAATTACAAAACTGCAGTTGATACCACCACATTCATTTTCTATCACAAGGGGTGCATTACCCCAAAGCCCCCCATACTACTCCTAAATAATTCATAAATACACCCGATATTACATACATACTGATAACTTTGCGCCTTATACAGCGTAATATCATCAGGTTTTGCGGCTTATGCGCTGTATATAATCCAAAACATGAAAAAAATTTCGCGGTTATTAACCTATCTCGCTGACTATAAAGGAAAGATAGCGCTTTATTTTCTCAGCAACCTGATGAGTATTTTATTCTCTCTTCTTTCCATCAGCATGTTGGTGCCGGTGCTATCGGTTTTGTTCAATACCGGCAACAGTACCGCAGCAGGCATAGCCACCGCAAAACCGGCCGCAAGTGGCGTTATAGAGCAGGCATCAACGTATTTTAAAAATTATATAGCGCATCAGAACAGGCTTGACGCCCTTGCTATGGTCTGCATAGCTGTAGTTGTCTTTACCGTTTTCAAAAACTTCTTTCTATATCTGGCACTGTACATCCTCAACCCACTGCGCAACGCAGTGCTGCGCCGCCTGCGCAATGACCTTTTCGCTAAAACAGTTTCCCTGCCCATCGGCTTTTTTACCGAAGAGCGCAAGGGTGACCTCATCAGCCGCATGACTAACGATATTAATGAAGTAGAACTTTCAGTAATGAGTGTGCTTGAAGTGTTCATCAGGGAGCCGCTCACCATTATTATATACCTCGGGGCCATGTTTTTTTTCAGTGTAAAACTTACACTGTTCTTACTCATTTTTCTCCCCGTAGCCGGGCTTATAATTGGCCGAATCAGCAAGTCGCTTCGCAAATCATCAAACCTCGCCGCCGAGCAGCTGGGCAGTATGATGGGCGTAATAGATGAAACACTGGTGGGTATGCGGGTGCTGAAAGCCTTTAACGCCGAAAAGCACCAGCACCTGAAGTTCATGAAGCTCAATAACACCCTGTTTCATATCCGAAACCGCATTGCCGCACGGCGGGAGATGGCCAGCCCCATGTCTGAAACTATGGGCATAGTGGTGGTGAGCGTTATATTGTGGTTCGGCGGCAGAATAGTGTTTTCAGGCACCGGCTTTGACGGGGCATCCTTCCTGGGGTATATTGGTATGTTTACGCAAATTATTAACCCTTTTAAAAACCTCTCTTCAGCCTTTTACAATGTGCAGAAAGGGACTGCCGCCCTGGAGCGCATAGAGCGCCTGTTAACTATTGAAAATGCAATTACTGACAAACCAAACGCTTTACCTATCAGGTCGTTTGAGCATAGCATTGAGCTTAAAAATGTGCATTTCGCTTATGGTGATAAAAAGATAATTAACGGTATTAATTTGACCATTGAAAAGGGAAAAGTGATAGCGTTTGTGGGCGCTTCAGGAGCGGGCAAGTCAACATTGGCCGATCTTGTGCCCCGCTTTCATGATGTTACAGGGGGAGAAATACTGATTGACGGCACCAATATAAAAGACTATAAAATAGATGACCTCCGCCGGCTGATGGGGGTGGTAAGCCAGGACCCTATATTGT
>JACMPD010000064.1 GCA_014377675.1 Taibaiella sp. | reverse complement strand
TACAATGGTTACTGGGTACCTGATGAAACCAAGTATAATACTTTCGGCGGCTTTTCAACGCATATATTGGCTACAGAAGCCTTCGTTTTAAATATACCCGCAAGTCTTGATGTATCAAAAGCCGCGCCTATTCTGTGTGCCGGAGTCACTACGTTTTCCCCTCTGCGCCACTGGAATGTGAAGGCAGGGGATAAGGTTGGCATAGTAGGTATTGGTGGCCTTGGCCACATGGCTGTAATGCTGGCAAAAGCTATGGGAGCTACGGTAGTTGCCATCACCACTAAAGAAGAAAAAAGGCAGGCTGCGTTAGTGCTTGGGGCTGATGATGTGATTGTTTCAGAAAATGAAGATGAGATGAAAGCCCAGGAGATAACCTTTGATTTCATACTGGTTACCATACCTGAGGCGTTCGATGTAAACCCATACATCTGCCTGCTGAAGTGGCGCGGCAGCCTGGTAACAGTGGGTTTACTCGGCCCCTACAAGGAAGCAACGAACAATATGGAAGTAGCCAGGCTAAGCAGGAGCGTTGGCGGCTCGCTGATAGGGGGTGTTGCAGAAACCCAGGATGTTCTTAATTTTTGCGCGGCACACGGTATTTTGCCACAGGTAGAAATGATTAACATACAAGATATAAACGAAGCTTTTGACAAGATTAAAGATGAAGAAGTGCGGTTCAGGTATGTCATTGATATGGCATCGCTGAAGGGTTCGGCGGCCTGATAGCAGCCGAGTAATGTTTGTGTCAGAAAGCTTAATTTTGCGCATGTAGTGGAGTTCAGATTCCCAGTACAAAATACACCTTTTAGGTGAATCATAAAAGCTTTCAATGAGTTGATTTTCAACAATTTGAAAGCTTTTGTAAGTTAGGCTGCAACTTTTAGGTATACACCGGGCCTAGCTTTCACAAGTCAAAAAAAAGACTTGCAAGATTTTTAGACACAAGTGGAAAACAATTGCGGAAAATGGGGGTGATTTGTAATGATTGACTGGACAACTTTCAAACTCCTTTTGCTATTAATGATTATCGGAAATCATTAATTACATTTGACAGTCAACTATAAATTTTGCTGTCTTTTTGAAACACGATAACATTGTAAAGCAATTTCTTGATGGATTGCGTGAACATCTTCCCGAAGATGATATTTTGAGTCTCTCCTTCTCTACCGGTGCCTCTCCATTACAGTTAGCGCAATTAAAGGCTCGTTACCCTGATTGCCCCAAATCTTTAATTGAATTACTGGCGACAATAAACGGCACATATTGGCAAAAATATGGTGAACATACTATTGCTCTGCTCATACTGGGATCTGATGTAACTGAATATCCTTACTATTTAAAATCTGTTGAACAGATTTTAGACGAAAATAACGAGACGGATAGCATAAATGAAATCTACAAAGAGTACAGGCATTACTTTCCTGATCTAGTTGATGCTGCTATTAATCCTGATACTAATCTTGATAAATGGTTATGCTTTTCAGATTGCATGAATAATGGCGGCACATCAAGCATTTATATCGATTTTAACCCAAGTGATATGGGTAAAAAAGGACAAATTGTTCGTTTTCTCCATGATCCGGATAACTATAAAGTTATTGCAGATAGCTTTGATAATTATTTGCGAATGCTAATTGATAGCAACTATTCTTTTGTGTTTGAAGACAATTAAACAAGCATTTCTTAACAGGATTCGAACTAAAAAACACTAATCTTCGGTTAACAACAAGCAAAAACGGGAACGACTGTCAATGATAAAGCGAGAAAGGATGCGGAGCTGAGAAAGAAAAACAAGACCAAAAGCGATTGCTATTTCGCATTAATGAAGGTCACATCCTGAATTATTAGGCTTAGTTTCGCAACTATAGTACCTTATGTTTTTTTACTTAAAAACCCAACGTTATAAACCAAAATGCTGTCTATCCGATAGAACTACACACCACTTATACATACAATTAAAAATATACTCCTCTCTTCTCTTGCCATACTGTTTAGTTTCGCAGGCCGTGCACAGGGCTTTTATGCCCATTGTTAGGCGTAGTCTCCGACTACGTCTCAGCGGTGGGCAATCTCCAGATTGCCAGTGAAGCCTTACAATGAAAAGCAGGAGGGGACTATAATTAACGGAGGAAGCATATCGCAACCCGAAGCCTTGAAACTCGCATGGTTTTTTCTAAAAATCTGTGATTCAGAAAAATACATTATCCCCAACAAACCACCCCCCCACCATTCGCAACACTAATAATATTTGCTTAACTCGATTTCTTTTATCAATTTCGCTATGTAAATTTAAACATAACAAAAACGAAACATGTACAGTAAATTGCGGCATTATTTCTTCCCCGTCATCACCATAATATTGCTGTTCACAGGAAGCCCTTCGCTACAGGCGCAGGATAATACAGTTCCTTCCACGGAGGCTTTTAAAATTACCGGTGCCGTTGAAAATGAACTGAACATTTCCATCAAAGACCTGCTCACCTTTAAGCAGGAAAACCTCGGCGACATAACCCTAAAAAACAAGCGGGGCAAAGTAAAAGGCGAGGCACGCGGAATGAAGGGCGTACTGTTGAAAACAGTATTAGACAGCGCGCATGTACATGCAACAAAACCCAAAGAATATAGCGAACTTTGCATATCGCTCATTGCGTCAGATAACTACCGGAATGTATATTCATGGAATGAAATATACAATACCGAAGTTGGAGACCATGTATACATCATTACCGAAATGGACGGCAAGCCTATTGACCTGATGCCACAACGCATACTGGTTATGAGCCTCGCTGACTTCAACTCCGGCAGGCGCCGCCTCAAAGGCCTGGAGCGTATAGAGGTGAAAAAAGTGCAGTAAGTTTGTAAGTGAAAATCCATCTTCTGAGCCGGGAACAAGACGGGAGATACCAATTAAAAGTAATTGAAATGAATAACAAAACACAGCCTGTAAATAGTCAGTTACCCAATGCGGAAAACCCCGAAGTGTTTTTAAAACTTCGACTCACCAAGCCCAAAAATGTGGCCGCCGGCATGTCGGCAGTTGTCTCCAGCGCCAAACATGTGTTTGGTGAAATGGGTGTTGGCCGCGGCATGAAGGCCCTCTTCGCACTCAACCAGAAAAATGGTTTTGACTGCCCCGGCTGCGCTTGGCCTGACCCGGATGGTACCCGATCAAAAATAGCGGAGTATTGCGAAAACGGTGCCAAGGCAATAGCCGAAGAAGCTACCACAAAAAAACTCAACGCCTCGTTTTTCAAGGCCAATTCAGTGTTTGACCTTGCAGCCCTCACTGACTATGAGATTGGCAAAAAAGGCCGTGTGGCTGAGCCTATGTACCTGCCCGAGGGCGCTACCCACTACCAGCCCATTACCTGGGACAAAGCTTTTGAAAAAATAGCCACCCACCTCAATAAACTACAGTCGCCTGACGAAGCCATTTTTTATACTTCAGGCAGAACGGGCAACGAAGCCGCCTTCCTGTACCAGCTTTTTGTACGCGAATTTGGCACCAACAACCTGCCTGACTGCTCTAACATGTGCCACGAGTCAAGCGGGCTGGCCCTCAATGAATCGGTAGGTATCGGCAAGGGCTCAGTGAAGCTCGAAGACTTTGAAAAGGCAGAGGTCATATTCATTCTTGGCCAAAACCCCGGCACCAACCACCCACGTATGCTCTCCGCGCTGCAGGAAGCCAAGGAGCATGGCGCAACCATCATTTCGGTGAACCCGCTGCCGGAAACCGGCCTCATTGGCTTCATGAATCCGCAGACAGTAAAGGGCGCGTTAGGCATCAAAGCCAGCCTTACTGATATCTTCCTGCAGGTAAAGCTGAATGGCGATATGGCCTTGATAAAAGCAATTGAGCTGCTGTTGCTGGAAGAAGAAGAAAAAGCGCCGGGCACTATATTCGATCTGAATTTCATAAAAGACAATACAGCAGGATATAACGAATTTATTACCGGCCTGAAGCGCTATAAAGTTGAAGAACTTGCCGCCGCCTCAGGTATATCAATGGAGCAGATAAGGCAAACTGCCGAAGTGTTTAAGAGAAAAGGCAAAATAATAGCCTGCTGGGCCATGGGGCTTACCCAGCATAAAAATGCAGTAGACACCATAAAAGAAGTGGTGAACCTGCTGCTGCTGAAAGGCAGTATAGGTAAACCCGGAGCCGGCACCTGCCCTG
>JACMPD010000063.1 GCA_014377675.1 Taibaiella sp. | reverse complement strand
TTCTGGTTCAGTATATCAAATATAGTTGCCCGTACTTCAAGCTGGCTTTGCTTCATTAGTTTTTTAGACAAGTACGCGTTCCAGCGCACTACATTGTTGTTCTGGTTAAACACTTCAGTACGCTGACGCACAGTTACATCAACGTTAGAACCCAGCTCTGTTTTCGATACAATAACAGAAGTGAATATTTTTTTCAAAACAGGTAATTTTTTAATAAGGTATTATGAACAAAACCAGAAGTTTAAATCACGGTCCACCACACATAGCGGGTTGCGTTTTTGCCCCAGTCGCTGAAGCTCGCTTTTATGCTTTCCTGCAGTTCTTTTGTAGAAACTTTTTTGCCTTTTTCGGGTATTTTGAATTCGTCTTTTTCCGTTAGCAAATCAATTTTGTTGGCTGTCCAGGTGGTGTGCAGGCGGGGTATGGCCAGCTCCAGTATCAGGCCGGGCAGCCCCCCAAACATTTCAGGGCCGCTGCTCACGGGTATGTCTTCGGCATAAAAAGCAACTACATACACCGAATCGCAAATAATACCCACTGCCTTGTGGCACTGGTGGCCGGCTATAGTGCGTATACCGTCTTTTTCCTTCCAGTCTATCTTGCGCATACTGTCCTGCACCAGGAATTTGGTTTCGTATATGGCTTTTAGGGCCGTAACTTTTTTGGCCGCAAGACTGTTATAGACTATGTTTTCGCTCGCCGGGCTGCTCGCCCCCCAAAATGGTTTTGTGGTGGTTTCCACTTCCCGGCCCGGCTTGTACAGGGTGCGGCCGGTGTCAAAAATCATATCGAAATAAGTGCTGTTGAACTTGGGCACATTAGACTTGAATTTCTCAAACCAGTCATTGCCTTCCATTTGGGCGTGCACGTTCATTTTGCGCTCATACTCTACTTTGCCGCTCATTACAAACTGAGCTATAGACTGCTGCGCCAAAACAACTGCGGCTATTAAAAACAGATATTTTTTCATTTTTTAATTTTTTGATTGTTGCGTATTTATTCTTCAGTACTTACAGGGGCCACACCACCGGGAGAATGGGTGAAATTCCATATCACGTTCAGCATACCGTACCGGCGGATGGTGTTGTACTTGTTCTCAGTAACAATACCGTTTTCTGATGTGCGGTCATATCCTATATTCTGGTTCAGGATATCATAGATCGAAAGCCTTACTTCCAACTCACCTTTCTTCAGTAGTTTTTTTGATACGTAGGCGTTCCAGCGCACCACATTGTTGTTTTGGTTGAATATGGCAGTTTTTTGCCTTACTAATATATCAGCGTTGCTGCCGATCTCAAATTTTTTCGGCAGCTGCACAGTGCCTGATAAATTGGTTGAGAATATCCAATAGCTGTTAGTAAAACTGCTGATGGTTGACTTGTTAAAGTTATATTCAATTGACGGTCTCAGCTCAAACTGGTATTTTTCTTCTTTTTCCAGGTAAAAGCTGATGCCCGGGCCAAAGCTGTTGTTGTCATTTACATTGGCCGTATCATTTACTATGTTATTTGAGTGGTTTTGAGCAGCATTTACGTTCAGCCCTATATAGAGCGGTATTTTTTTCAACTTGAAGTTGGCGCCCCCGTACAGGTTGCCGGAGTAGTTGCCATCAACATTAATGTATTGCATGGTGTTACCTGAAGGGCGTATTTGCTGGCTGGTGCTTATGGCGTCGCCTATAGTTCTGAAGGTAGCGGAGATATAAATATACCTGCTTGAAAGCACCTTGTAGTCATTAAAGTTCAAGTTAAAGCGGTTTGAAAATTCCTGCTTCAGTTGTGGGTTGCCTATTACCTGGTTAAGCGGGTCGTTGTTCTGGCGCAGGGGTTGCACTTCATTCAGGGTGGGCTGGCGCGTGTTACCGTCATACCGAAGGCTGATGCTGGTCTGTTTTTTCAGTTTGTAGTTGAATGACGCTGAGGGGAAGAAGTTGAGATAATTGCGCTTCAGCGAGTTTACTTTATACAGCAGATCAGTCTGTGAGTAACGGGCTTCAGATACTGCGCCACCTGCGCTTACCGTCAGTTTTTTATCTACATATTTGTAGTTCACGCCGCCCCGGTTAGTGAGTATATTATATTGGTATTCATTGCTGTAGAGCGCATTCAGGCTATTGTACTGGCCAGGCGCGGTAGAGTCGTAAGAATAGTTTTTTGAACTGCTGTTATTAACCGTAATGGAATAGTCGAACACCAGGAACGACACTTTAGACAACGGCTCGGTATAAGTGACTTTTGTTGAAAACAGCAGCGACCCCGTTTTGTTGTCTTTTTTCTGGTTAGTGAAAGTGGTGTCGAGATTTACGGTATTGGTTATGGTATCAGTAACCGGGAATGCGATGAAGGAATGAAGGAAGCCATCGCTGCCACTTTCTTTGTAGTTTTCTTTTATATCAGCAGAGAGGGTGCGGCCAATCTTACTGAACTTTTTCCTCAGCGCTAGGGAAGAATTAAAATACTTCGCTTTTGAATCGCTGTTAATGGTGCGGTCGTTTACATTCTGTACTTTCTGTTCTGAATTCACCGATTCGGTATGGTACTTTGTAAATGTTTCCATGTTTTTAGTGCCGGCATCAGCAAGTATTTTCAGGGTAGTGAGGCTATCCACCTTCCACTCAAAAAGACCATCAACCGCATGGCGTTCACCCTGGCTGAACTGGTTTTTGTTGGCGGTCTGCACCAGGCCCTTATCATCAGGCATTGTGTATTGGGTGGTGGTGGTGCCACCTATCTCTACATTCTGGCGGGCATAGCGGTAGTTAGCGCTTACGTGGAAGGTGTCTTTCTTCCATTTATTGGCGAAGTGCGCGCCACCTGTCCAGGTCTTTGGCAGCCCCTCGCCCTGGTACTTGCCATCCCAGCCCGCAAAGTCATCATCGCTGCTGATGGAGCTGTACATCATGCCGTCATCAGTAATGTTGGTAGTAGCGCCTGATGAAAATTTGTCATTATCGCCCCAGCCAAGCCCGGCCTTGTCAGTATTAGACATAATAGCGAATGCGGAAAACTGGCGCTTTGCTTTGAAGGCGTTAATCATGCCCTGGTTCTGGAAGTAGCCGTCACTGCCCCCCCCGCCATCAATCTTGCCAAAAAATCCTTTCTTTTTATCCTCTTTTAACTCCAGGTTTATGGTCTTTGTTTTTTCGCCGTCATCAATACCCGTAAACTCCGCCTGGTCACTTTTCTTGTCAAAAACCTGCACCTTGTCCAGCGCGCCAGCCTGCAGGCCCTTGGTTATCACCTTGGGGTCATCAGAAAAGAACTCCTCGCCATCAACCAGTATTTTTTTTACCTCAACGCCCTGGGCGGTTATTTTGCCGTCTTTATCTACCTGTATACCGGGCAGCTTTTTCAGCAGGTCTTCCACCGTTGCATTCTCCTTGGTTTTGAAGCTATCGGCAACATACTCGGTTGTATCTCCTTTTATTTTTATGGCCGCCACCTGCTTGGTGAGCACAAACTCTTTCAGCAGGCGTTCTTTGGTAGCCATAGGTATGAGGCCCATCTCAGTAGTGGCATTTTTAACAGTAATGGCATCCTGGTAATCAGCGAAAGAGGGGTAGGAGATACGGACTATATACTTACCCTCTGCGGGCAGCTTCAATTCAAAATCACCCGCTCCATTCACCCGGCTAAACGCCTGGATAACAGAGTCAGTACCGCGGAGCGCCACTACCGACGCGAAAACGAGGGGTTGATTATTAAGGGTATCCATCACCTTACCTTTAAGCAGGTATTGAGCATGGCTAAAGCCTGGCATAAGCAGCAGGCATAAAATAATGACGGCTATCCTTTTCATGGAGGTTAGTTAGTGAAAGAGTCTGGTTGAATATTTAGTCAAATTAATGTAAATTTTCTTTAGGAACTATATTTTTTTACACTTCTGTGGCTATTCCATAAAGATTTTAACGAAGCTATAAGGATAATGAGGCAAATCATGGTGTTTAAATTTTAGCGGGAGTGATGAACATTGCAAAGTTATACATAGGTATAAGGCTAATTTACCGTATAAATACCCTTTTTTTAACGTGGGTGCGGGAGAAGTTTTGCATTTGACCGGTCGGAAAACCAGCTGCCATTTTATTGTGGTAGTTGAAAATGAAGTTTTAATCAATTTACTCATTGAGCTTTTGGTTATTTAAGTAATATTTTTTAATGTTATGCTCTTATACCTCATACACCTAACTTATGTTAAATACCATACTTATTGATAATGATATTGATGCGCGCGCATATCATTAAAAAATCTACTCGCAGCAACTACAGACAGTATACTGGTTACCGCTGAATATGCTACTATTGAAGATGCAACATTGTATTCAGTAACCTTTAACCAAGACCTTATATTCATCAATATACTACTCTACATAAATGCCGGCGCTGAGACACAACTGGGCAATGGCCGGACCAGCGAAATAGTATTTATAGGTACTGAAGAAAAACATGCTATAGATGCAATAAAAGCCGGTGGTATTGATTATTTACTAAAGCCGGTGATGGAGCAGGAGGTAAAGGCAATGCTGGAACGTTGGCGGGCTAAGAAATTGAAAGTTGAAAAGTTAACCAGGGGTATAACTAACCTGCTGGGCCAAAAAGTAATGGAGTTTTACATGGGATGACTAACAGTGAAAAACAGGTGCAGCTCCATGAGGCGGCGGGAATTTATTTCATAACTGCTACTACACCTCTACGGAAAGCTATACCGGGAAAGTGGTAGTGGAGTAATTTGATATTGACCCTAATCGATTTCACCAACCTCGCAAAAGGAATTTACCTGCTGTGCATCAGCAACGGAGGTAAAATATACAATGAGCGGATAAGCGTTCGGTAGTAACTATTTCACTGAGTTAAAGGGATGCCACAGGTTTGCGGCATCCCTTTTTATATTGGTTGGATTCTCGTGGCCTGATTTTTATAGGTCTGCATAGAAACACTCCCGTAATATGTATAAGAGGCTCCTGCTAATGTTGTTGTCATTACTTGCCGGTGGTATGCTGTATGCGCAGCCTGATACCCTGGGCTGGCGGCTGGAGCGCTTTAAGTATCCTTTTAAGATACACTTTATAACCACTACGGTGGAAAGCAAGGCGGTGGAAATGTTTTATATGGATCAGAAGCCGACCAACTGGAACGGCAAAACCATTGTGCTGCTGCACGGCAAAAACTTCCCGGCTGCTTACTGGGGCAACGCCATTACCGCCTTTACCGCGCAGGGGTACCGGGTGATAGCCCCCGACCAGGTGGGTTTCGGCAAGTCTTCAAAACCTGAAATCAGCTATAGTTTTGAACTGCTGGCGGGGCTTACGCACCAGTTGCTTGATACCCTGGGCGTAAAACAGGCCGCGATAGTGGGGCACTCTACAGGTGGTATGCTTGCGGTGCGGTTCGCGTTGCTGTACCCTGGTATGGTCACCAAACTGGTGCTGGCCGATGCCCTTGGCCTTGAAGACTGGCATGACAAGGGAGTACCCACCCGCACCGTAGACCAATGGTATGAGGAGGAGAAAACTGTAACTTATGAGCAGGTAGTGGACTACCACCGCAATTACTACGCTGAGTGGGATGAAAAATATCGCGTTTGGGCTGATGTGCAGTATGGTATGATGAAGGGCAAACATGCCGAACAATCGGCGAAAGTAAGCGCCCTTATTTATGATATGATTTTTACGCAGCCGGTAGTGCATGAGTTTAAAAACATAAAAACACCCACCCTTATAATAGTTGGCAGCGACGACCATACAAAGCTGGCAAAGGGTGCCAGCGAACGCGTAACCAACCGCCTGGGCAACTACCACAAGCTGGGGAGAAAGGCGCATAAAGCCATACACGGTTCGCAACTGATAGAGTATGAAAAGTGCGGCCATCTGCCGTTTTTTGAAAAGGAAGATGTGTTTTATGCTGATGTGGCCCGCTTTATAGCGCAGTAAGCATTACTAATAAGGTCTTTTAGCCGGTAACCTGGCCGGCTACCATTGCTCCAAATGTTTCATCAATGGGCTCCCACAACTCTATTTTATTGCCTTCATGGTCTTGTATGTGCGCGAATTTGCCATACTCAAATTCCTATAACTCACCAATTTGCTCTATGCCTTTTTTTCTCAGTTCGCTGAGCAGCCATACCAGGTTTTCAACGCGAAGGTTGATCACACGGAATGACCTTTTTGTTCGGGGGCGACAGCATGACGCCATTCAAATGTGTTGCCGTACTGGTCAATATTGAAACCGAGGTGCCTGTTGTACCATTCGCGCACGCCATCGGGATCAGTGCAACTGAAGAAAATTCCTGCGAACCCGGTTACTTTTTTTGGCATTGGGAATTAGTTTTAGGGCAAAGATGGTGTTTTTACGCAGACGGGCGGTAAATTTATCTGGTATGGAGACCCTGAAAAATGAAGTGCATGGTGATACCCCGCCCGAAACTAAAGAGAAATGGCTGGATCAATGGGTATTGTATGGTCTTACAATAGCCGCAGGCTCGCTGTATGGCTCTATGCTGTACAGTATTTGATTTGTTGCGCAATAAGCATAAGGGGGTATTGAAGTGTATAGGGCTGGGATTGCTTTTTACAGTACTTCCAATATATGTTATCGGTCACGTACCTGGGCGGTCTATCGTAGCAGTAAATATTCTTCTTTTGATATTGAGCAGGTTCTTGTTTGCAATTGTGCTCCGGGTATATTTTTGGAGCAAGCATCCAGGCTTGTACATCCGCAGGAGACGTTCTTCTATCATTGCGGTAATTATTGGTGTTGTTCTTTTGGGCTTTTGTGCTTTCGGCTTATTGGCAGCTTTTGATGATGTAGGCCTATCCTAACATTCCCTATAGATTTTCGCCTTTTACCAGCACAAACACCACTCAAAAGTCACCACCTACCTCACCAGTGTTATGGTGCCGCTTTGTGAAACGGGCTTGTCATGAACGCCTATGAAAAATTGTAGTGAGTAGTTGTAAACGCCCATATCGGCGGGGCCGCCTTTGTAAGTGCCATCCCAGCCTTTGCCCTGGAAGTCAGAGGTGTAGACCAGCTCACCCCAGCGGTTAAAGATAGTAAACTGGTAGCCTGATATAGTGCATCCCGGCTCTATTACCGGCCTTATGATGTCATTAAGGCCATCGTTGTTTGGCGTAAAGGCTGTGGGCACATTGTGCCAGCAATTGCAATAGCCTGTAACCACATGAACTGTATCCAGTATCTTGCATTCGTCTTTACTTACATACACCCAGTAGGTGCCGCTATCGCGCACTGTTTTTACCGGGTTGGTGGTACCGTCATTCCACAGTACTTGGCCACCGGCGGGCGGTGTGGCTGTTAGTTCAAGCGAAATGGGTACCCCCTTACAGATAAAAGTATCAGGTATATTCTGGCTAAAGTGGAAGAAGTTTACCCGGATGGTATCATAGGCGACACAGCCGCCTTTTGTAATGGTAAGTGCATAATCGCCGGTATGGTAGGCTGAATAAAAACTGGTTGTACTGCCATCCTGCCATTTGTAAGTAACATCAGGGCCGGTGACCGGTGGCAGTATCATGTAGTTGATACATACCGTAACATCAGGCCCCAAGGAAAAAGTAAGCGTGGCGGGTAATACATGGAAGGTATCAACACGGTCTTTGCAATAGGCTGTGGATGCCACGTAATAGGTGCCGGCGGTTGTTACTTCCAGTTTCGTGCTTGCCGAGCCGTCTTGCCAGGTGTTGGCGGTATAGCCGGCCGGGGCGAACAGGGTAAGCGAGCCGGGGAAACAATAGCTGGTATCAGACACCAAAGCCTGCTGAACAAATGGGTCAACGACTACATGGAAGGTATCAATAACCACCTGGCAACCGAGGGTTGAGTAGGCGTAGACGGTTGCGGTGGTGGATACGCTAATAGAAGGGGTGAGTGCACCGGTACTCCACAGGTAGCTGCTGTAACCCGCCTGGGCGTTGATGGTAATGCTGCCTGCGGATGAGCAAAACGAGGTGTCGTACACATGAAAAACGGTGTCTGTGAGGTTGTTAGTTATATTGAATGTATCAATATTTAACTGGCAGCCATTGGTTATCCGCACCCAGTAAATGCCTGGTGTAGTAATAGTAATGCCACTTGTTACGGCGCCAGTGCTCCACAGGTAGCTGCTGCCGGTAGTATCAGCATTAATAGTGATGCCGGCGGCCGGCAGGCACAAAGTAGAGTCAATACGCTTGAATACAGTGCCCCCAAAGGCAGGTACCACGAATACGTTAGGCATGCCATATGTAGCGGTGGAGGTGCCGGCAAGGGTAACCGCTGTTGCCACATAGCCGCAGCCTGACCCCGCCACATTAGGGTTAGGTATACAGGAAAGGAATGTGGACCCAATTTCGCTAAAATATATTTTTCCGTCAGGGCCCAGCTTCAGGTCTGACTCAGCCGAGGTAGAGACTACTGTTGTTCTTGTGGCGCGAATGGCGGCTGCACTGCCGGCAGTAATGTCATATTGATCAATCTGGTAACCATGGACTTCGCAGTAAAGTTTGGTGTTATCAGGAGAAAACTCGGCGCCGTATTGCATGGTAGTGGAGTCCAGCACTTTGCAGTTAGATACTATGCCGGTAGAGGGATCAAAATCGTATAA
>JACMPD010000062.1 GCA_014377675.1 Taibaiella sp. | reverse complement strand
TTTTTCAGGTGGTCAGGCATTACGGGTATTTCACCGGGGCCCTGTATGGCGTTGTGGTTAGTAAAATAAAATATAGGGTATTGGTCAAACTCAGCTATCATATCCACTTTCCTGTTGCGGCGTGCGGCTGCCACATGCTGGCGGAAGGCGTACCCGTCCCGGCATGATGTAGGGTGGGGTACCGGCGCCAACAGGTTAGCACCGGCAAAGTCAATGCCTGCAACATTTGCCGTGCCGCTTATAATAGCCGCTTCAGCGGTGCGTAACAGCGCTGAGTTTTCTTCCCATTGCAGCAACAGGGTAGCCATATCAGCCGGAAGGGCACTATTGAGTTCGTTTACATTATATAACTTACTATCAATATACAGTGCAACCTGTTCCTTGCCGTCTTTGGTATAGGTAACTAATTTCATGTTTTGTATTTTGCGGTAAAATTAATCATTACCAACCGCAAAGCAAACCTTACCTAGCTGCGCTGCACAACACTGAGTTCTTATTATGATACGGCTGCTTTTTATCGTTCGTTTTGTAATTTTTCTTTAGCCAGATTCATCAGGTCCTGCTCTTCTTTTGTTACCGGTGGCAACACCGGGTTCATTTCCGTGAGGTGTTCTGTCACTATTTTGCTGATTAACATGTGGGTGAACCATTTATCATCAGCGGGAATAACGTACCATGGCGCGAATTTGTTGCTGGTATGGTTGAGCATTTTTTCGTAAGATTTCTGATATTCATCCCAATGCTCCCGCTCAGCGATATCGGCATTGGAAAATTTCCAGTGTTTATCTCTTTTTTCTATACGTTCCAGGAAACGTTTGCGCTGCTCGTCTTTGGATAGGTGAAGGAAAAATTTCAATATTGTAGTGCCGTTTTCGGTTAGCGTTTCTTCAAAATTATTGATCTGCCTGTAGCGTGTAGCCCAAAACTTTTTATCAACATCTTTCAAATCAACAATTTTATTCACTTTTTCGGCCAATACCAACTGCGGGTGTACTCGGGATATCAACACATTTTCATAGTATGAACGGTTGAAAATTACTATCTGGCCGTTTTCAGGCAGCTTGATGTAGTGCCGCCATAGGTAGTCGTGCTGCATTTCAAGATATGAGGGCGCTTTAAAGCTGTGTACCAATGCCCCTTGTGGGTTTAGCCCACTCATTATATGTCTTATGGCACTGTCTTTGCCGGAGCTGTCCATTCCCTGAAAAACGATAAGTATCGATTGTTTATTAGCCGCATACAAATTGTACTGCAACTGCTGCATTTCTTCAATATTTGCATCAGTCGTTTTATTTATTTCGTTATCATCAGGCTTATGGCGGTGCTGACCAGTTGCAAAGTCTTCAAGTTTAATTTCTTTTTCTTTTTGATGTGGTACTTTAAACTTACCCGTCTTTATGTCCATTTTTTCTTATTTATTATCGCCTTATTCATACAATCATCGTACCACCACAGCATGAAAAAGCCGAGGGCACGTTTTTTATTCTGTTGATTGTATATTTTAGCGGAATTTTCTAATAGTTGCAAACTGCCCCTTAATTTACGATGTCAAAATTATTTTCTTTACTTCAAATAAGAACTATCCTGCTTAAAAACAGGATAGTTGTTTCACCCATGTGCCAGTACTCATCGGTTGATGGTTTTGCAAATGACTGGCACTTGGTACACCTGGGCAGCCGTGCTGTAGGTGGCGCAGGGCTGGTGTTCACAGAGGCGACTGCAGTAACGCCTGAAGGCCGTATATCGCCGCATGACCTTGGTATATGGAGTGACGAGCACGTAGAACAGCTCAGGCGCATTACGGCATTCATAGAGCGGCAGGGCAGCGTGCCGGGCATTCAGCTGGCCCACGCGGGCCGCAAAGGGAGTACCAGCGAGCCGTGGACCGGCGACCGCCTCATAACCGTTGAAAACGGAGGCTGGAAAACTGTCGCCCCCAGCGCCCTACCTTTTTCAGAATATAAAGACACTCCTGAGGCGCTGACCACAACAGGCATAGCTGAATTAATAAACGCTTTTAAATGCGCAGCAAAGCGTGCCCTTGATGCCGGCTTTAAAGTAATAGAACTGCACGGCGCGCATGGGTACCTGATAAATGAGTTTCTTTCGCCGCTGAGCAATACCCGCTCTGACGCCTACGGCGGCTCGTTTGAAAACAGGATGAGGTTCTTGGTGGAGGTGATTGCGGCCGTAAGGTCGGTATGGCCTTCTGATTACCCTCTTTTTCTTCGTATATCGGCTTCAGACTGGGTGGAGGGCGGCTGGGAAGTGGAGGATTCGCAAAAGCTGGCTGAAACTGTAAAAAATATAGGCGTTGATCTGATAGACTGCTCTTCGGGCGGCAGCGTTTCCTATGCTAAGATACCTGCAAAGCCCGGTTACCAGGTACCTTTTGCTGAAGATGTGAAGAAAACAGGCATACTTACCGGCGCGGTGGGCATTATAACCACTGCTGAGCAGGCTGAGGAAATATTATTGAACGAACAGGCCGACCTTATTTTCATGGCTCGTGAGCTGCTACGGGACCCGTACTTTCCCATGCATGCTGCCGGTGACCTTGGTGATGATAGCCTGCACTGGCCGTTGCAATATGAGCGGGCGAAACGGAAGAAATAACAGGTATTTCGCTGGCTGGCTAATGCTACTGCTCATAACACACCTGTGCATATGCTACTTCGCCAGGCATGGGTGGTTTCAGTTTACGCACTGCTACTTTTATTTTTAATGCGAAAGGGAATGTTTTTTTGAGTTCACTGTGGATATTCAATACAAATGTTTCTAACAGTTGCCCGGGCATATTGAATATGCCGGTTACAGTTTCATTAATGAGTGTATAGTCGGCATAGGG
This sequence comes from Taibaiella sp., assembly GCA_014377675.1. GTDB lineage: Bacteria > Bacteroidota > Bacteroidia > Chitinophagales > Chitinophagaceae > Flavipsychrobacter. The sequence goes on along the minus strand of JACMPD010000062.1, from coordinate 2,309 downwards.
CCAGGGCAGCGCATCAGGGAGTTGCAGATCAATATCTACCTCGAAGGTATTGCCTATAATGTGCTCCTGCGGGTACAGCCCATGCGGTGCTATTATTTTTATCTGGTGGAGCGATACTGTAAGCACCTTCGTGTATAATTAAGCGTTAAAAATATAGTGAATAATGAGTTGGAAGCTATCGGGCATGTTTGAATAGCTCATCAAGGAGCAGCGTGTTGCCAAGTACCACAGCGGTAGTAACAGCAGCCCCGACACTGTAAAAAGCAAAATAATGAGCATAGTTATATATCGCAACCTATCGAGGTCAGCCAGTCTCATTAATTTGTTTTCCTGTTTTACCTATACCTGTTTGCTCCACTTATTCAGCTGGTTCACGGTAGCCGCCATGTCTTTAGGGAGGGGGGCCTCTACGCTTATCAACTGACCGTCTTCTTTATCAAATTCAAGTTTGTATGCGTGCAGGGCGAGCCTGCTGAGTAGCGGGCGTTCTTCCTCTTTTTTTTCTGATTGTTTGTACCTGCGTTTTATCTGCGACACATAGAAGGGTTTGCCATCGCCATACAATTCATCGCAAACAAGGGGATGCCCTATGGACTGCATGTGTACCCTTATCTGGTGGGTGCGGCCTGTATGTATCTGGAACTGCATGAGCGCATAGAGCGGCCACTGTTCGGCTACCTTGTAGTCAGTAACGGCAGTTTTGCCTTTTTTGGCCACTATCATTTTGCCCCCAATAACAGGATGCTCGGCCAGCATGTTTTCTATTCTGCCTTCCTGCGGCATTACTATGCCGGTAACTAACCCCGCATAGTATTTATTGATGTCGCGCTCCATAAACAGGTTAGACAAGTATTTATGCGCCTGTTCATTTTTGGCAAAGCAAATAACGCCTGAGGTATCCCTATCCAGCCTGTGGGCTACCCATACTTTCTGGTTTAGCTGGGTTTCGAGCAGCTTATTCAAACTGGGCAATTCGCTGTTGAACCGGTCAGGAATAACCAGCAAACCAGCCGGTTTATTTACAATTATGAGATCGTCGTCTTCGTATAATATATCAAGCTTCATTTATAATTTTTTTTTGTAGTTCAGCAGGCATTTATCTTCCTGCGTGCGCATTTCCCGCTCATCCTCCGGTTTTTTGTCTTTAAACCCGCAAAGATGGAGTGCTCCATGGAAAATAACCCTGTGCAGTTCGTCAATGTAAGATACATTAAACTGTTTCGCATTTTCCTTAACCCTGTCCACGCTAACATATATTTCACCTACCAGCGTTGTACCCTCGCTCAGGTCAAAAGTAATAATGTCAGTAAGCGTATCGTGGTCCAGATACTGTTTGTTTATTACCAACAGGTAATCATCATCACAAAAAATGTAGTTGAGCCGCGTTTTTTTTATGTCTTCCAGGTGCAACTGCACCAGCGAGTCAAGGAAGGCTGATAATTTTCGTTTATCTTTTAAACCTGATTTTATGTTGTGCTCATTAAAAACCGCCGGCATGCTTTCTTTTGCGCAAAGGTCGGAACATTTTGGCAATAGTGGCATTATTTGGCGCGGGTTCGTGTAATGTGCTTTAACACCCCCGCTGCTTAGTCCCAGTCATAGCCGCGTTCCACCGCTTTTTTAAGTCTTTCCACCAACGTTAAGGTTGCCGGGCAATGAATCAGGTTATTTTTAAAGGTTTCGTTATAGGCGTCAAAAGGTTTTTTATTGTGGTGCGGAAACTCGGCGCAGTCTTTCGGCCTTACCTCATAGACCGAACATTTATTATCAACGAGGAACTGGCAGGGCTGGGTAGTATTCACCCAGTCGCCTGAATCTTCTTCTTTTTTCAGCCACTTATTTTTAAATTCAGCAGGCGCAATGCCCAGGAAAGCCGAGATGCGGATGACATCAGATTTTTTAAAAGTAGGCGTCATTGTTTTGCAACAGTTGGCGCACTCTGTGCAGTTGATGTCTTTCCATACTGTAGTGTCGGTAATGGCTACGAGTTCCGGCATATCCACCGGCACTATGGTATCGAGCTTATCAAGAAACGCTGATAAGCTTTTGCGTTTTCTTTTAGCGCGCGCCCTGAAATCATCAATATCCATTGTTGTTATTTGGCGGTAAATTTATATCCTATCCCGCGTATGGAATGAAAGTGGACCGGGTTGCGGCTGTCTTTTTCAAAGTATTTGCGGAAATTAAGGATGAAATTATCAATGGTGCGGGTAGTAGGGTACACATTGTAGCCCCACACTATCTGTAGTATCTGCTCGCGCGATACCACTTCGCCTTCATGCTCCACCAGCAGTTTCAGCAGCGCGGCT
>JACMPD010000061.1 GCA_014377675.1 Taibaiella sp. | reverse complement strand
TGCTACCTCCAGGTACCATTCTTACCGCTCCATCGGGCGGCGGCCTCACCTACACCATTGCCTCTTTCGTACCCGGTTATGCGCAAACGATTATTATCAATGTGGTTACTCCGCCCATTCTGGGCTCATTCCGCGCGAGCATATCGCAAGCCGGGGCAAGCATCTCAGGCGGCGTTAACCTGATTGCCGGTAGCAATACTGTAATCTTTACTCCCAATGTTTCTGGTTCAGTTGTACTCACCATCGTTAAAACCGGGCTTAGCAGCGGAAAAATTAAATTCACGGGAGTTGTTCTGGATAGCGTAACTTTAACCACACAAACAGTAGTAAGCCAGATAGCGAGTGATGATGAGTATCATTATGGGTATAACGGACAGATGAAGGTCAACGAATGGGCAGGACTCGGAAACCACTACGATTTTAGATACAGGGGATATGACCCAAGAACGGGTAGATTTAGCTCTGTAGATCCTCTCTTCAAAAAATATCCATGGAACAGTACGTATGCATTTGCAGAAAATAGAGTAATAGATGGGATAGATCTGGAAGGGCTGGAATTCTATTCTGTTCATTACAAAATAGGCCTGAATGGACATACTACAAAGCTGCAAACAATTAATTACACTAACATACCCCAAGCTGGAATGATAAATATCCCTACTAAGAATGGATATGGTCCGAGAGGTGACGTTGGCGTAACTTACGTGGCCCATATTGAAAAAGAAAAATATGCACAGCCTTATGGAGGTGGAGTTGTAGGTACATGGATTGATTTTAGTGAGTTTAATGTTAAGAATTTATATGGGGTATGTGTTGGTGGAAACAACCCCAAAAAGTATTGGGCGGGACTTAATGAGAAGGGTGAGTATGATGATGATTATGACCTATCACCGATAAACGAAGCAGATCTTAACGGAATGCTACATGATAAGGACTTTGATAAGTTAAAACTGACTGGTTTGTCAGGGACTTTAAGCCCCAAGAGCAGTAATGCGAATAAAGACTATATTAAAAGAGCTCACAAAGTTGTTGATAAATATAAAAAAGGTGAAAAGGATAATATTACGGGCAAACCTGTCACTAAGGATGCAGCAGATGCTGCTGCTGATTTTGGATGGAGAAATGAGTTTGAGAGCTTTAGAGCGGCCGAAGACACAAAGGCAGGCAAGGTACAAAAGACCAAAGAAGAATAGTGCGTTTTAAAATGGGTTATGCTATGCGTATTTGTTTGTTAGTTAGTACTCTGCTTGCTTGCGCAGGGTGTGTAGGTATAGAAGCTGGCACTCACGGTTCTCTAAAGGGCTACCGTTACAGCACTTCAAAGTATGTGTTAGAAAAGGTCATTCATAACGTTATTACGAAAAGCAATCTTTTTTATCAAGATAGTGTCAAAGATTATTATAATGACGATACTGCCTATATAACTCTTCACGTTCCAGAAGGGGAATACGTTTATAAGTATACATTTCGCTATTATGGAGATAAGGAATATTGGGATACTTCAAGGACAGCGGAAATATTTATAGCTATTGTACATACTGAAATGCGAGATGGAAGAAGTGTTCCAGTAAGAAAGTATAATGCTGAAGTTAAAAAAGAATTGACAGAACGATTTGAGCACGCATTTATATCAAAGATAGATAGCTCTCTGGGTATGAAACACAAAGTAGAAAGTTAGTGATCTGCTCTTTATCAACCCTTAATAATCTGTACCTATCATTAATCGAAACACAATTGCCCCGCAATTATCCCCGAACAAAAACATAAATCTCCCGATATGAAAAAGCTCCACTCTCGCCACAGCGGGTTTAGGCTTCACTGGGGCCAACTTTCTCTTCACACCAAATGCATTATCTTCGGGTTCTGTATACCTTAGAATAAGGTATACAGGTTTTGGTACCGGCAGCCTGCGTATGACAGGCATACAGACCGATAGCATAACTTTCACTACACAAACTGTAGTTACCCAGATAGCCAGTGATGATGAGTATCATTATGGGTTTAATGGGCAGATGAAGGTGAATGAAATGGCGGGAAAAGGGAACTGGAATACTGCCATGTTTTGGGAATACTGTACAAGAACTGGAACAAGAAAGAATCTTGATCCTAAATCAAGTTTTTCTTGGAGTTCTTATTCGGCTTTTTCTGATAATCCCATCCGACTATTTGACCTCCTCGGTGACACCCCCTAAAGCCCTCTACTCGCACGAATTTGCCTCTATCCCTTCTATTCCCAAGCTAACTATGCGCCAAAATATCAGGATATTTACCACCTAAAATTCCCATTATCTCCACCAATCTAAAAATATTATCCTCAAAATTTGGATTATTAAACATAAAATACTACATTTGTCAAATAAAATGTAAACTATGTCATACCAGGATACGAACGAACGAGATATTATTGATACCATTGCAGACAACATTTGTCTCCAGCTGGTGGAGTTTCAAAACCATATCGCTGCACGGGAGCCGGGCATGTGCTTCCCTGATGCGAAGGAAGTAGAAACTATGCGCAAACTCATTACCTGCCTTGAAAAACTAAAAAAAATAGCCGCACCAGTCACACCGGAAAAGGGCCCGAAAGAGCACTCAAACTTTGACGATAGTACCACACACAAACAAACCTCAAAAGCAGTCAGTATCATCCCGCCAGCGGCAAATTCATATATGAATCTAGCGCAGCCCGTTACGCCTGAAGACTTTGAAGTTTATGGTAATTTGGTATGGGAGTGGACACCGGCATGTAGTCCTACAACCAATTTCAAAGGTGAAAATGTTTCTTCAGAATGGTTGCAGTACAATCTATATCAATTATTATTAGTACCGGAAAATCGCGTCTTTCTCAACTATAAAGACTACCAACGCCATATCTGTTATGACGATACAGCCATTGCCATTTACCGGCATGAAGCTGAATTTGGCCGAAGCTATAGTACATTGGCGGCATAGTTAATCGTTTAAAGTGCAAAATGAACCACCGGTAGGGATTTATCTTCACCCGGAATTCACCTGCTACTTAAATATATTAAATTTCAACCTGAGCCGCTTCGTTTGCAGTAGTGTTTTCCAGTCTATAAACATAAAAACTGCGATAACCAATATTCCCGCTATTGACCCCGCTATGCTTTTACCTGACACCATTCCTTTTGTAATATCGGTAGCGTTTTTGGTTACAAAGTTGCCGGTAAAGACCATTACCATGTCACTGATAAATTTACCAATAAAAAAATAGGGGAGTATGCGTATTGCAGGTATACGGGCCATACCCGATGCTGTAAACAGAGGCGTAGTAGGCACAGGAAGCAAGGAATATAACATTATAAAAAACGGCACTTTCCAACCAGGCCCGGATAGCTTTCTCCCTATAAATTCTATGTCTTCTATCTTATGCAGATTAATAAATTTTGATGACAACGCGGGCATCATTCTGCTTAGCAAGTACCTGCCTAAAGTGGACCCTAAAACACCAGCTACCAATACTCCCCAAGTATTCAAACCAAAGCGCAACTGGAAAAACACCATTACCGGCCATGCCGGAGGACCAAAGAACGGCAGTATATCAACCCCCATAGAACATAAAAACACCAGCGCATAATACCACATTACCGCAATGTTAACAAATTATATCCTTATTGGCTCCGATTGGAATTGATATACACAAAATTTAATTTTTAATCGGCGTAGTAATTTCTACTTTTTTGCCATTACAAATAACAAACTTCTGATGTTCTTAAAGGAACACGACTTTGGAATAGTCTATAGTTTCGATTTCGGATTTTAAATTTTGTATTTTAAATTTTTAATTTTATATTTTCAACTTTTAACTTTTAATTTTGTAAACTAGCATCTGTAATCATCAGTACGCCAGTTTTTTATCAATTGTTTTATTGCGTCCGGTGCCAAACCTTCATTTGCAGCTTTGGCAGAAAGTGCTATGTACTCCTCATCTCCGGCAAACCGTAAAGCCACAATTTGCCCCATAGTAAGCCTGCTGTCCAGTTGCTTGCCTGTCATTATGTAATGCCTCATATTCTCTTCAGCACGTATCGCCCGTGTCTGCACTGTCACTGGGAACGTCCTTACATACCAATACATCACAACAAGTATTACTGATGTAAGCAGGGGTATAATTCCGCCCCGCAACCATTGTTCTTTATTATATACCTGCCCCAGGCTGAACGCCGACATGAGCAATACAATGATAATCAGCGTTGAAAGGACAAAATGAAAACCAGGAACATAGCGCCTGTGATTGGTATAATTCTGCATAAGCGTTTTTTTTGTGAAAGTACAATTTGTGAAGTCGATAATTACATACCCTTTTATTAAATTTTACAAATATTTTAGGTATGAATAAGACTAACTTTCCTGGGTGAATTTTCTTATTTTTACTTTAATTTTAACCATATCAATTGAGCCTCACAGAAAGCAATTCGGAATATAATAATTTGGAGACAATGTCTGTCGCAGATATTCTGAATAATATTAATAGCGAAGACAAAACAGTACCCGTTGCTGTGGAGCAGGCACTGCAGCAGATTGAACGGTTGGTATTACAGGTTGTATCCGCCTTCAATAATAGTGGGCGTTTGTTTTATATTGGCGCAGGTACCAGTGGCAGGCTTGCCATTGTTGATGCCAGCGAGTGCCCTCCCACATTTGGAGTTCCGCACGGGTTGGTCGTCGGCATTATTGCCGGTGGTGATGAAGCAATTCGCCGGGCAGTGGAAGGCGCCGAAGACGACCCGGACAAAGGGTTTATTGATCTTATGGAATACGAAGTGAATAAAGCAGATATCGTAGTGGGAATTTCAGCCAGCGGACAAGCTCCGTATGTTGTAAATGCGTTACGCATGTGTCGTGAAAATGGAATTACAACCAGCTGCATTGTGTGCAATACAGGTAGCAGTGCGGCACTTCACGCTGATTTTCCTGTTGAAGTACTGACTGGCCCTGAATTTGTAACGGGCAGTACGCGCATGAAGGCAGGCACCGCTCAAAAACTGGTATTGAATATGATAACTACAGCCGCAATGATTCAGTTAGGCAGGGTAGAGGGCAATAAAATGACTCATATGAGTCTCAGTAATTCAAAACTCTTAGACCGGGGCGCACGCATCATTATGGAGAAAACAGGCCTTTCATACACGCAAAGCCAGTTACTTCTTTTCAATAATGGGAACGATATTGCCGCGGCGCTTCAGGCTTTTAGATTAAATAGTAAAGATTAAAATAATATTATTAAGGCAATCTCAGAAATAGAGTGGGGCACCGGCATTTGTATTATCCACTACCGGTATCTATCATAGACGCGAATAGAAAAAGGCTGTCTCAGATTTTTGAGACAGCCTTTTTCTACTGTTTATGCATTTGCCTTTAATTCACTTTGATTATTCTTTCTGTTTTGAGCAGCTGGTCATCAGTGCCATATACCATAATGAGGTAGGTGCCGTTGGCCAGGGTGCTGATGTCTATTCTGTTAGTTAGGTCTTTGCGGCTGATCATCCTGCCATCGGGTGCCATTACCACTATGTTTACCTGGAACGGCGCGTCTACGGTGATGATAGAAGT
>JACMPD010000060.1 GCA_014377675.1 Taibaiella sp. | reverse complement strand
CATCGCGGCTGCAGCTGGCAAAACTCGGCGGCATACCCAGGTTATGAAAGCCTTCACTAATCAGCTCCATCACTATGCCCTTATTGCCTTCCGGGTGGCCGGTCAGCTCCCCGGTGAGTTGCACCAGGCCAGGGTGCCTGCCCGCCGCTATAAACGCATTCATTTCGTCTTCAGGCAGACCATCACTGGTCACAGCACCCTTAAATATTTTAACGGCTACAATTCTATTTTCAGTTGCGCCTCGCATTATCGCTTTATAGATAATACCTGAGGCTCCCTCGCCCAGCACATTGCCAATCTCCAGTTGCTGCCAGGGGATAGACGGGAGAGCGGCTGCAGCAGGCGCCGTATTAAACAAATTGCCCGAAAACGCCAGCCATGCCAACCGCGGCATAGTGAGCAGCCACCCGGGAAGATGCGTTAACCGGTTGGCTGATATGCGCAACAGGGCTAAGTTATGGCAGTTGCTCAACTCAGCGGACAGTTCACTAATTTGATTGCCCGCAAGGGCAAGCTTCTGCATTCGGTGGCAACGCCCTATGGTTGCCGGCAATGCGGTAATGTTGTTGTTGGTAAGTATAAGCCAGCGGAGGTTACGGTTAAGTGAGACCGGCGGTACGGTGGCTATCCTGTTCGCCTTAAAACCGACCATATCCAGTACCGGGCAATCAGCCAGCACCACAGGCAAAACAGTGAAAAGATTATCAGAGCAAAACAAAATCCGCAACTTTTTCAGCCTGCCAAAATCAGCCGGCAACTCACTCAGTTCATTGCGGGAAAGATCGAGCACCTCCAGCGTGTCAGCAAGGTCAAAAATCTCTTCCGGAAAGCGCGTAAGCCCCTCTGACAGTTTCAACGAAACCGCTCCTCTAAGTGCCCCGCTTCTCAATTGCATCAACGTCTGCATAGTACCCCATTCAACTGCCGGCGAATATACGATAATGCGGTAGCGGATAAAAGCATTAGCAGGGAAGTGGTGAATCAGGTGCTTACCCAATGGTGGCAGTAGCGTGCAGTTGCAGGCAAATTGGGTTAAGTCAGATAAAGATAATTAAATTTGGGTACGTATCTAATCAGATACATTTAGTAACTTTGACTTTAATAGCAGGGGATGCCGAATATCGCTGTAGTAGATGGGGTAAAAATAAATGTATATGCGAACGACCATTTGCCACCGCACATTCATGCGATATACGCTGAGTACGAGGCTCTGATTGCCATCGCAGGTCAGACTGCCATTCAGGGTTTTTTACCGCGCAAACAATTGAAAACCGCGTGTGAATTTGTGACGTGTAATGAAACTGCACTACCTGATCTTTTTTATCAACTAAATACTAAGCTACGAAAATGAAAAACAAACTCCCGCGCATTGTAAAAATAGCAGCGACGAAACATTTCGTCATTACCACTTTGTGGAGTAATGGGGAAATGCGCACTATTGACTTTAACCAGATTTTCGATCAATGGGAGCAGGCGGGAGACACAGTATTGCTGCAGCTCAAAGACCCGTTAATTTTTCAGAGTGTAGCTGTTTCTCCTGGCCACACTTTATGGTGGCCTTTCTTAGCCGTTACCTATACATTCAACGGCATCACAAGTGAAGCCCCGGTTGATCTGGATCCTGATGTGCTGTACCAGAATAGTACTTTGATACAGGGATATGACAAACCTGATATTGGTATATTACTGAAGCAGGCAAGAATAAAAGCCGGTCTTTCCCAGCTTGAAGTGGCGAAGAACAGCGGCACTTCAAGAACCTATATTTCAAAAATAGAGAACCATCAGGCAGATATTCAAATGGAAACTTTATTCAAAATAATCAGCTTGGGCATAGGTAAACAATTGAAAATCTCGATTGAGTAGGGCTTTGTATCACACTGGTTCGCTATAGCTTTTGACACCAGCGGGCAGGAAAGCGGGCTCACAGCAGCCGGCACTTAACCGCTACCAACCATGCTCATTCCCACATTGGTGGGATTATGATATGTTGAATGTTGCACAAAAAAGATAAAGATGCATAGCTTTGGATATTTAAATTCATAAATAGTGAGGCAGCTAACCATCAATATTCCTGACAGTAAATTTCAGTTTTGCCTGGAACTGATGCAGTCTCTTGAATTTGCGGGAGTGAACGGGCTCTAAGAGGAGGGCGTGAGTAACAAGGGAAAGCACCCTGTACTATCAAGTATTGAAAAGGGTTTAAAAAAAGTGGAGTTAATACAACAGGGAAAATTAAAGTCATGCTCGCTCAATGATTTCCTTAATGAAAGATAAAGTTGAAACGATACCTAATTTTGAAAAGGTAGCTAAAAGCAAAAAGAAAAATATCCATCTCTAAAGCATGAGTTAGCCAGGCTTTTACCATTTTTACAATCGGCACCGGAATGTGATTGTATTATAACTTCTACTCCCTTCATGCATTTATCCCACTACTCCTCCATAAACATCTTCCCAGGATTCAATATTCCCATAGGGTCAAATACGTGTTTTATTTGCCTCATGAGTTGTAGCTGAGCGGTGCTGAAGGCGATGTCCATGTAGCTTTTTTGCACCAGGCCAATGCCATGCTCACCGCTTATGGTGCCGCCCAGCCTTACCACTTCTTTAAAAAGTTCCCTTATGCCCAGCGGCAGGCGGGTGTGCCAGTCTTCATCAGACATGTCGCCTTTTACAATGTTCACGTGCAGGTTGCCGTCGCCCGCATGGCCATAACACACTGACTGGAAGCCATATTCAGCGCCTAATCTTTTTATAATCAGCAGCAGCTCCGGCAGCTCGGCCCGAGGCACCACGGTGTCTTCTTCTTTATATACCGAATTGCTTTTTACCGCTTCGCCTACTTTGCGGCGCAGGTTCCAAAGCATATTTTTTTGCGCAACGCTGTCCGCCATCATCACTTCACCAACGTCATACCCCGCTACAATGGCGGCTATGGCTTCAGCGTCGCGGTACAGCTCATCCATGTGGTTGCCATCAACTTCTATCAGCAGGTGGGCGGCAATATCGGGGGGGAGGTCAATACCCGCGCTTTGCGTGTAGCGGATGCTCCACTCCAGCGCTTCGCGCTCCATAAACTCCAGCGCGGAAGGCGTGTAGCCGGCCAGGAATATGGCGTTAACAGCTTCACATGCCTCCACTGCCTTACGGAAGGGCACCAGCAGGGTGAGGTCATGCCGCACAGCGGGTATCAGCCGCAGCACAATTTTGGTAATAATGGCAAGGGTTCCCTCGCTGCCCACCAGCAGCTGGGTAAGGTTGTACCCGGTGGCGTTTTTCAGCACATTGGCTCCCGTCCACATCACCTCGCCGTTGGGCAGTACTATTTCAAGGTTCAGGACATAGTCTTTTACCACTCCATATTTTACGGCCCTGGGGCCACCTGAGTTTTCTGATACATTACCACCTATAAAACAAGAGCCCTTACTTGCGGGGTCAGGCGGGTAAAAAAGCCCTTCGGCTTTCAGGGTTTCCTGTAGCACCTGGGTTATAACACCCGGCTCCGTTGTTACCTGGAAGTTGCGCTTGTCAATGTGCAGTATTTTATTAAACCGCTTCATATCAAGCGCCACACCGCCATGCAAAGGCAGTGCACCGCCGCTGAGGCCCGTGCCCGCGCCGCGAGGGGTAACGGGTATATTGCGCCCGCTGCACCAAGCCATTATGCGGCTCACCTCGGCTGTGGTAGCGGGTTGCAGCACCACCTCAGGCGGGTGGCGCAGGTCTTCGGTCTGGTCACTGGCACAGCGGTCAATATGCTCCTGCTCTGCCAGCACAAAGGCGTCGCCTGTTACTGACCTGAAAAATTGAATATCTTCCTGCTGTATTTTATGAAATGGCATAAATGCAAAGTACGGCAAAAAGCGTGTAGCAACGGAGTGGCACCGTATGATAAGCAACTCCAACGCCTAAGACGGCAGTAAATTTTTCGCATTTGAGCCGCTGGTTGTAAACTTATCTTGCGTAGCTTAAAAAATTTACGGGAAAAGCATAATTTTAGCCTGCGAACGTGCCCGGCGTTGCCAGGAGCATAGCACTAATTTAGTAAATAAAATAAATAAAACATATACATGGCAAAAATTACGCCTTTCCAGGGCCTGAGACCAAAAAAAGAACTTGCTGCTGAAGTAGCTACATTGCCTTATGATGTGGTGAGTGTTGCGGAAGCGCGAGAGTTTAAGAAAGACACATACAACTTTTACCATGTAACGCGGTCAGAGATAGATATGCCGGAAGGCACTGATGTGCACAGCTATGCCGTATATGAAAAGGCCAAGGAAAACCTGGAATGCTTTATTAAAGACAAGGTGCTGGTGCAGGATAAAGAGCCCTGCTACTACATATATGAGCTGGTGATGAACGGCCGCTCCCAGACCGGGCTGGTGTGCGGGTCTTCGATAGATGACTACAACAACGGCATTATAAAGAAGCATGAGTTTACACGCCCTGAAAAAGAAAAAGACCGCATAGACCACATAACTACCACCGGCGCACAAACGGGTATAGTATTTTTGGCATATAACGATACTGAAAGCGTACAAGCGATTATAGATGAGTGGAAGGCGACACATAAGCCTGAAAATGACTTTACCTGCCAAGACGGGGTAAGACATATATTTTGGGTAATAGACAACTACGCCAAAGTAGCGTCTATCACCCACAACTTTAGTACTGATGTACCGGCCACCTACATAGCAGACGGGCACCACAGGGCGGCCTCCGCAGCAAAAGTGTGCAAGGATATGCGCGAAAACGGCTACTCGATAGGTGGTGAAGAATCATTTAACTATTTTGTTACCTGCATATTCCCAGCGAGCCAAGTGCAGATAATGGACTATAACAGGGTGGTGAAAGACCTTAATGGTAAAACAAATGAGCAACTGCTTGCTGAACTTAACGCTGACTTCACGGTTACAAAGACCGGCGCAGATGCGTTTAAGCCCGCTAAGCCGCTGGAGTTTGGTATGTACCTGGATGGCAGCTGGTACAAGCTGGAATCAAAACCGGGTACCTATACCACCGACCCGATAGGCATACTTGATATAAGCATACTTTCTAATAATGTACTTGATAAAATACTGGGCATAAAAGACCAGCGCACTGATAAACGGATAGACTTTGTAGGCGGTATAAGGGGCATGCAGGCCCTTGAAAAGCGCGTGAACAGCAAAGAAATGGCTGTGGCTTTTTCTATATACCCGGTATCAATACCGCAACTGTTTGCTATAGCTGACAGCGGCAATGTGATGCCGCCGAAAAGCACCTGGTTTGAACCTAAGCTGCGCGACGGCCTGGTGGTTTATACTATTTAATACAAGACCATCTGAAGTGCCCGATAAAGGGTCGCGAACAATAATAAACCATAATTGAAACCGTAGAGCGCAAACTTTACGGTTTTTTTAATTCATTGGAACCAAACCCGGGGACGCAGCTCATTTTTTGGGGAACAGCGGCACGCGGATGCCATAAACAAGCAATGCCACACTATACAAGCGTGGCATTGCGGGGAGAACTATATTAATTACAAAAAAATGATTAGCGCTCTTTTACTTTTACTTCGCCGTTCTTTTCTTTTATTTTAAGGTCGTCGGTTTTTATTTTTGTTTTGTTGCCTCTTACTTTTTCTTTGTAGTTGCCATCTGGCTTATCTGCTTTTACAGCTTCTACCGCTTGTTGCGCCTGGGCGTCGGTAGGTGTGCTGTTCATGTTGCTTGTGCTGCCTGTCATGCGCGCTTCGTCAACACTATAGTCGTTACCTGTATGTATTATATAGGTGTTCGCTACATTACCGGTACGGCCATAGATGGTGTCGGTTGAGTTGGGGGCAACAAACAGGTCTACAGGCTCGTTAGTTTCATAGTTAACAATATAGCCCATATTGGTATCAATGCGAACCCTTACTTGCTTTTTAGCGCGTAGGTCATAATACTTCATATCAGACTTAGGCATAAACGCACCTGCATACTCGTGATGCGTAGTGGTAGTTGTTGTGGTAGTTGTCACAGCTGAGTCACCGGGACTTAATGACGACGCTGTGCTGTCAGTGGTTGTAGTAGTGCTGCTTTCGGTGCTGCTGCCACATGAGGCGAAGCCAGTGGCCAGGAGGGCCAGAGCCGGAATGTACAAAATGTGCTTTTTCATGATTTTCATTTTTTGCGTGTTTAATGAGTAGTGATATAATAACCATGCCAGCAAATCACTTTCAAATATTTACAGTTTTTTAAAAAAGCTATACAAATTAGTGCTGTTACATTAACCTTGTGCGGTTTAAAAATTAAAAATATGCTGTTATATTTGCGGCACTCAATACTGTTTTATAAGCAAGCAAATGAACAACACTCCGTTTACCGAGAAACATATAGCGCTGGGCGCTAAAATGGCCGCATTCGCAGGCTACAACATGCCAATATCTTATACGGGTATTAATGAAGAGCATCATGCAGTACGCACGAATGCCGGTATTTTTGATGTAAGCCACATGGGCGAATTTATGCTCAAGGGGCCGGGAGCACTGGACCTGATTCAAAGGGTAACAAGCAATGACGCATCAAAACTTACTGATGGCAAAGCGCAGTACAGTTGCCTGCCTAATGACAATGGCGGTATAGTTGATGACCTGCTGGTGTATTGTGTTGAAACCAACAAGAGCTATATGCTGGTTGTGAACGCATCGAACATAGAAAAAGACTGGGAGTGGATAAGCAAGCATAACACAGGCGGTGTGGAGATGCACAACATATCAGAGAAAACAGCATTGCTTGCAGTGCAGGGGCCTAATGCCACGGCATATATGCAGCAGCTTACTGATATGGACCTCACAGGCCTTAAATATTATACTTTTTGCAAAGGCACTTTCGCAGGTGTTGATAATGTAATAGTGAGCGCAACCGGGTACACGGGTGCAGGCGGTGTTGAGATCTATTTTGAAGATAAAGACGGCGACGCAGACAAAGTATGGAGCGAAATCTTTAGGGTTGGGACACCTAATGGCCTGAAGCCTATAGGTCTGGCCGCGCGTGATACACTGCGCCTTGAAAAAGGTTTTTGCCTGTATGGCAATGATATAGACGATACTACCAACCCTATTGAGGCGGGCCTGGGCTGGATAACCAAATTTACCAAAGACTTTACGGCAAGACCAATAATAGAAGCCTGCAAAACCAACGGCGCAACCCGCAAACTGGTTGGGCTGGTAATGGTAGATAAGGGCATACCGCGCCACGGCTATACCGTGCAAGATGCTGAAGGCAACGAGATAGGTGTAATAACCTCAGGAACACAGGCACCAAGCCTGGGCAAGGCGATAGGCATGGCTTACATCAACACTGCCCACGCTGCTGAAGGCACTGACGTATTTGTGATGATAAGGGATAAGGGCATTAAAGCGCAGGTAGTAAAAATGCCATTCGCATAAGTGTTTTTTGATGATACAAATTGGAACGGCCCGCAGTGATGCGGGTCGTTTTTTGTTTGGTGTATTGGGGGGGAGAAATGTTGTGTTTGATAGTTATACGCGAGTTGAAATTCGTGGGAGCTGTCTGAATCAGGATTTTCAGGATTGTACTGTGTTGAAATAAGTTGACGTTTTAGTGGTAGGGGGTAGGGGTGCAACAAAACTATTTTGTGTTTCAAACGCCGATCCGTGGGATTTCCGTTGCAAACGATGGATGTGGGTAAATTGCCACAAACCGAGCAAACTAACAAATCAAAATCACCTTTGTCTTCAATCTATGTGTTTCTTACCAAGCTCTTTATCCAACTCATTAATAAACTCACTTTCAAATACCTGAATTAATTTCTTTTTCAAAGAAGGATTATACCAAGTAAAGTCTCCTTTCGCCGCACTGCCACCAGAGCCTTTTTTGTCATATGCATAAGCTACTGATATAAATGATATCTTACTTGTATCCCAATATTCCTTATCTCCAGAATACTGAAAAACATAGTTATTCTTTTCACTACCAAATTCTATATTAAGGGTGACATATCGATTCCCATCGTTATAGTAGTCACTAAAAATTGTGTCACTCTTTCCGTTCGTTATGTCAATAATATAATGCGCAATAGTATCTTCATAGATGTTATTTTTTTTTGCAAACACATTTTCTACAGCCCTTTGTAATTCATATTTTGTCGCCGGAAACTTGTAGCTTCGTATAGATCCGTGAGTACCCGCGGTTAGGCAACCTGAAAAAATAATTATAATAAAAAATATTTGCTTGTAACAACTACTGTTTAGGTAAATATTTTCCTTTTTTTGCATTTTCTTCAGCAGTTTTTCCATCTTTTATTTCTTCTGCAACAGTGAAACATTTCTTAGCAAATCCGCCGCTCATCCTCGTTGCAAACCATAACGAGTGGCGGTAAATTACCTCTTTGCTTAATGATCTTGCCAAAATTTAATACAATTTTCTTTTTCACTTTTCAACCAAGCATTCACTTTGTTTGCTTGAAAAGGGAACATATTCAAACAATCCTCTTGTTTTATGTAGTATAAAAAAATATTTGATTCCCAGTCAAATCTTCCATTGTTTAGCTCACTTTTTAGAAAATGAATGAGCTCGCTTTTATTGTCACAACTATCAATTCTTCTGCGGATATGCTCTGGGATATTCATTATGTTTTTTAGCGCTATTACTTCGCCCTTATCGTTCCTAACGCGAACATTAAAGGATACGTCAAACTTTATTGTTCTTGGCTTGATACCAGCGAAAATATCACATTGGTTATTAAATTGAGCTGATGCGCAAATGGAATAAAATAAACAGTATATCCACAGTATGTTTTTCATGTCGCTTGCTTTAGGTTAGTTACCCCAGTCTTCTGCCGTAAATATGTCAGTCATAAAACGTAGTCTTTTCCGATATATAATCCGCACGGACGTTACAAACCCTATCCGTGGCATCCTTGTTGCAAACGAGGGAGGGGGGCCATCTATTGCCTCCTATCTTATATTTTCAAGAACTCCTTTCCTTAAAAAGTCAAATGATATCTTATTTTTATAAATTTATTTAAAATTTATTTTAATTTGATAACGCCACTGCTTTTCTATTTTCTTATTGAGCTTTTTACCCTCTACAATGTGCAGCGAGGCAATTTTATTCTTTAAAAAAATATCATATTTTTGACCAAAATACCTGTCACAATCATCATTGCATTGAATTGTATCATTTTTCGTCACAAGCATATATCTTAATGCACGGTATGATGTAATTTTTTTGTGTTGGTCTATAATCAACTCTAAAAGAGCATATCCGCAAGTTCTATGATTTTCCAAATCTGGCAGATAATAATAAGCACTGTCCCATTTTATTTCAAAAGGCGTATTAGAAATGGGGTCAACAATTTGCTTTTTTTTAGCAAGAGTCATTGTATTTGAAAATATAATTGCCAAGAGCGTAATCGAATGGATCATCTTCAAATGACAGACATTTTTTATCATATATTCTATTGTGAAAGTTGATTGGGTATCCTTGTAATGCGGCAGGTGGGACAAGTTGGGCTAGACTAGCGTATGTTTAAACCATTTTCTTAACAATTTTATTTCCTTCCTGTTTATTCTCATTGTCCGCATACAAATATCGGTATAAATGAATTTTGATACTATGCTGCCCCTTTCAAAATAATGTTCTGAATATTCTGCATAAATGATATATTTTTTATTAATTTGAAAAGGATAGCCGCAGTCACCATGCCCTAAATTTGTAATTACATGGAGTGTATCTCTAAATTCATGTCGTTTATAAAACTTAATCACTTCAACCAAGTAGTCTTTTTTCCTCATATTAAAGCCACTTGGCAATGAAGAATCTATTATTGAAAAAATATTTTCTGACAATATCCTTCCAGAAAAAATCACATCTGCTTTAACTATATCCTCTTTCAAGGTACTTTTACCAATACATGAGCAGGAAAAACTATCGTAAGTAATACTACATAACACCATCAATGTCAGTGCTAAAAACAGAATTCTATCTACCATCCATTTTTTCATTTCGATCTGTTTTCGGATTTTCCACTTTTATACCATTTATTTCTTTTTGCCGCCTCCCAATACAGTAATGTTAGTTGCGCCTGGATTTGTTACTTCGCTGCCCTCGTTTGCACCCCCCACTCCCTCGTTTGCGACGAGGATGAACCGTTGCGGCGTTTGTAACGCCCGTAAAAGACCGCAAGCAATAATACATAATTTATTCCAACAATTATATTCTTCTTACCGCACCCTAATATCACCCGTACGGGCGTTACAAACGCCCATCGGTGGCATCCTCGTTGCAAACGAGAGAGGGGTGGGAGTTGTATACTATTATGGTTTTTCAATATTTCAAAGAGCTTTTTGCTTAACATTTTATT
>JACMPD010000059.1 GCA_014377675.1 Taibaiella sp. | reverse complement strand
GCTACAGATTACAAAACCGAAAAACTATTTTTGAAAACATTACAAACTAAACTACTTTTACAAACTATGCATTCCTTGTTGCCATTTTCTCTGCATTGTTACTTACCAGCTACACCTGAAAGTGAATATTTTAAAAATAACGATAGTGCCGATATAAAAAAAATCTTTTTAGCTTATCGTCTGTAGCTGGTAAGTAACAATGCAGAGATTTTGGCAATCAGGAATGCAGAGAAAATGGCAACAAGGAATGCATAGTTTGTAAAAGTAGTTTAGTTTGTAATGTTTTCAAAAATAGTTTTTCGGTTTTGTAATCTGTAGCTTTTTCCGGTGAGGTTTATGACCTCACATTGGAACAATAATCTGTCTAATAAAGCGGTTGCCAGGACTTCATCATTGAGCATTGTAGCCCATTCTGTGGGTTTTTTATTGGTGGTTATGATGAACGAAGTTTTTTCATAGAGTCCATTTATAAAATTGAACAGTGCCACTGCCTGATTTTTTTCAACAGGAAAAAGCATAATATCATCGATTACGATGAGGTTTGCTTTGGTTAATCGTTTATAATCAGCCATTGCAGAGCGTGTAAAATCCTTCATTTTGAGCATATTCATGAGTTCATCCATGGTTCTGAAGTATGCTTTATAGCCCTTTTTGACTGCATCTGCGCAAAGTCCTGCGGCAAGAAAGGTTTTGCCTGTTCCTGATGGTCCCATGAGCATTATGTTATACACCTGGTCGAGCCAGTTGAGCTCCCTGAGCTGGTTTAATCTTGCTTTTGAGACACCATTTTCCACTGCCGGGTCATAGCTGCCCAGGTCGTTTGACCTGGGCAGCCTGGCTATTTTAAGCCGTTTGATTATGTCATTGTTTTCCCTGTGCATGGCTTCGGCAGCAAGCAGTTTTACGGTAAATTCCATGTAGCCTATGCTGTTCTTTTGTGCGTCAGCTACTACGCTGTCTATGGCAGTGGTAATACCGCCCATTCTAAATTGCCTGCAATAGAGGCCAATAAGTTGCTTGTTATCCATATATTTTATGCTATGCCTACCTGGCAGAAAGGTTGTATTTGTAATAGTGCATCGTAGTCGGCAATGGCACTTTTAGCAGGCTCGCTGAGGCGGCTAGCCGTGGTGGCTCCATTGAGTGGATTAAGAGCTGTAACAGGCTGTAATGGCTCCTTTTCTGTGGTTGAGTTCCGGCTGTATTGTTCAACAACGGATTTAAAATCTATAGCGCTGTTTACATTGTTGGCACAGCAATAATCGAGCGCTTTATTGATTATTTGCTTGTCGTTTTTTTCCATACACTGCCTCATCACTGCTATATGATCGCGGATATAACGCGGTTTATGAAGGCGTATGGCAGCTAACAATAACCGGCCCTGCTGCGCATCGTCCAACTGAGCGCATATCAGTTCTATCAACTCATTGATAGCCTCCGCTTTATTGCGGTAATGGTCTGTATTGGTGACTTTTTGCCCCTTCCCGACAGCCATAATATGACGGCATAATTCCTTACCCTGCAGGTCCGAGATGATAACAGATCCGTTTTCTGCACAGACAGTTACCTTGCACCCTCTACCGGTATAAGTACCTGACGGAACAGAGTAAAAACAGCCTTTCCAGCTGATTGTGTTGTCTTTTCTGAGTGTATAGGGCACGGACTGCACCTGGAGCTCATATACTGCGTAAGGGCTTAAAAATACCTTTTCTGTCTCCCATTCAGCGACAGGTTGCAGTTGTGTAGTGCCATGAGCCATCGCATTTGCAGTGCGCCCCAGCCACCCAAGCACGGCGCAATTTAAGGTCTCAATATCTTCAAAAGGCCGGTTATACAGAAAATTCTGCTTGATAAATTTGACCGTATTTTCAATCTTTCCCTTACTTTCGGGATCAGCTTTACGGCAAAAATGCAGCTTAAAGGAACGCTCCCTGACATAGGCTTTAAAATCATCGGTAAGGATAATATCGCCCATATTTTCATCGCTGATAAACACCCTGTCCTGGTCATAAACGATTTCTGCCGGAATGCCTTCAAAAAACTTAAAAGCCAGCTCATGGGCCACCACGGCCAATTGAGCGGTGAAATGAACTTCACTGAACCACACAAATTTGTAACGCGAGCGCGATAAAACCATGGTAAAAAACGTAACTTTTACCTGTTTACCAGCACCATCACGCATGTTATAAAAGCCGAAATCGACCTGAGCCTGCGCTCCATATGGCAGTTCTGCCACCATCTCATAAACCCGGACAGGCGGCACCTTTGGCAGGTTATACTTTTGCCGTACCCAGGCAACAAAGTTGAACACCGTTTTGGGAGATACAGTCCCCAAATGGCTGAAATGCTCCTTTAGCCAGTCGTGCATCTGCGCTGCTGATGTATCCGGGTATAACTTTAGTTTACCATGTACAAAACCTTCATAAGGCTGCAACTCTTTTTTACGCTCAGGCTGACCAGAAATAAACTGGTCGTACGCT
The DNA here is from genome assembly GCA_014377675.1 of Taibaiella sp. GTDB lineage: Bacteria > Bacteroidota > Bacteroidia > Chitinophagales > Chitinophagaceae > Flavipsychrobacter. The sequence goes on along the minus strand of JACMPD010000059.1, from coordinate 31,406 downwards.
GCTTCGCTCATCGAAAGGTAGTGCTTGACTGTGCGCCAGTCTAAAAAAACAGTTCTGCTAATCTGGGAAATCGACAATCCCTCCCGGCTCATTCGGTGAATCTCGTGATACATGATCAGTTTGGTTAAGTATGCAGTCATCCCCCACAATAAAAAATTTTATGGGATATATCATATCTTAACTTTCACCCTTTTTCCTGGGGCATGCCCCAGGAAAAAGGGTGAAAGTTCTGCATTCCTTGTTACCATTTTCTCTGCATTCGTAGTTACGAAAATCTCTGTAGTCTTATTTACCGATTACAGATGGATTACAAAATCAGTAATTTTGGTTAATGATAAATCGTGGTGAAGGACTGACAGGTTCAGAAAAATATCTGAAAGCTCTATGTGAAAGGACATTTCTTTCTTTATGGAGTTTTACAAATGTCTACAGGGAACCAGGGAAAGAACTGTGTGACATTTTAATTGTCGCTGGCGACGACATCATCATTTTTTCCGACAAGCAATGTCATTTTTCAACGACCATAGACGCAGACTTAGCATGGAGACGATGGTTTAAGTCTGCTATTGCAGATTCTGCAAGACAGTTATGGGGCGCAGAGAAATGGTTGAGGAAGCATTGTGACAGCGTTTTCCTTGATAGTGCATGTAAAAAAAAGTTTCCGATACCCATTCAAATTTGCGATAAAACAAAATTTCATTTAGTTCTTGTTGCTCATGGAGCATCTACGCAATGCAGGGAGCTGCATGGTGGTAGTGGCAGCCTGTTTATTGATACTCGCATAAAAGGCTTAAATAATCACTGTACTGCTTTTACGGTAGGCGAATTGGATGGGCAAAGGAGCTTTGTGCATGTTTTGGATGACTTTACATTACGTACTGTATTGCTGTCCAGAGATACAATATCGGACTTTACGGCTTATCTGAGGAAAAAAGAACAATTTCTTCGATGTGGCTTGCCGGTTATTTGTCCTGGTGAAGAAAATATGTTGGCATCTTACCTGATTTCTGTCAATGATAATAACGAGCACGATTTTGTATTACCTGCCTCTGAACAAGTTATTGAGGGCGTGGAGTTTGAGGATGGAGGATGGATTGGTTTTCAAAAGCACCCGCAACGGTTGGCTCAGATTGCTGCAGACAATATAAGTTACATGTGGGACAATTTGATAGAACAATTCAGTAAACATGCTTTGGCTGGAACCCAGTACCATGTCTCCGAAGGTGGTTTCACAGACAGTGAGGTTGCGATAAGATTTCTAGCACTAGAATCCCGATACTCACGCAGACAATTGTCTATGACACTGAATGATATGATCATTAATACTCCAAAGGATTTGCGGCGAATACGAGTTGCGCCGAGGCCGAATGGAACTTATCATGTGTTTTTATTGTTGCCATTTACAAACGAGTATTCCGATGGCACATACGAGAGATATAGATGGATGCGTCAACAAATGTTAGAAATATGCTGCTTTATTACAAGACTAAAATATTCTGATGCGAAATTTGTCGTAGGAATTGCCATGGAATCTGGAACTAACCCAACCTATTCTTCGGAAGATTTAATGTGTTTTGATTGTAGTCAATGGGACGAAGAGTTAGAAACCCAGACAAAAAAAGATCAGAAAGATTTTCGAATTCTTCTTAATCTAAATCTAATTGAACATAATATTCAAGAGTACCCTTTGTAATCAAAAACAGTCATTGTTTGGGTATTACATAGTATATAATGCTAACCATATTCCTGAACTGATAGAGAAATACCAGAGGTTGTCATACGCCTGAATTTTTTGCAAATCCTCCGCAAAAAAGGTCGAAAGCTGGCTCTTACAGTCCGCCGCAGTGCCGCGAAGAAGGGTGTTAACCCACCAAAAATTTTATATTTATTAGGTATTTTTTATTTGCACTTCACGCATACCATGGGCATTTTATTCCTGTTAGCATCGCTAATTTTTTTGCACTTATCCCTATCTTTATCCTATTACTTCAGGGAATATTAAACTTCGACCGGCTACTGTACAAGACGCACCGCTACTGCATTATTGGGATACCAAGGCTCATGTTATAGCCTGCGCACCTAATGAAACACATAACTGGATAGAGGAAATTAATAATGATAATGAATGGCAGCAACATCTCATTGCTGAATTGAACGGGCAGCCCATTGGCGTCATGCAAATCATTGATCCACATAATGAAGTTACTCACTATTGGGACGATATTGAACCCAACCTCCGCGCTATCGACATCTGGATAGGAGAAGAAAGCCACCTGGCAAATGGATACGGCACTGAAATGATGCGCCAGGCTATTGAACTGTGTTTTGCTCTGCCGGCCGTTACAGCAATTATTATAGACCCTCTTTCTAACAACTTAAGGGCAATTAATTTTTATAGAAAGCTTGGCTTCCTTGATTGGTATGAAGGCGATTTTGAAGAAGATCATTGCCTTGGTCATGCGCCTGGAGCGAACTGGCCGCTAAAGCTGAAAAGGATTTCGGCATTTACTAACCTAAAAAAAATTGGTTGTGGTTTAGAATATTAATTTTACATATTCTGATGGCAAACTGGCTGCTATCACATTACCTGAAATTCCTTCCTCCATGAAAAATATCGCCCTGAACTATGTTATTACCCTGTACCCTTTTATCTTTAGTTGCATAATTTTCATCGCCTTTCTCATCTGCCCGTGATAAAGTCAGCAATCCCGTACTTGGTTCTTCGGATTCGGTAAGCTTTTGCAATAAACCTGACATATTGAAACACCGGCTTACTACTACGTGTGTTACCGCACCTTCCCGTTGCAGCTTGCCTTCTACCATCAGTAGCCGTGATTGTAATATCTCTTTACGGTAATGGTCAAACAGCTTTTTAAAAACTACCAGGTTGGCCGTACCTGTCTCATCTTCAATTGTAATAAAGCAGATGCCGGCTGCCGTGCCGGGTCTTTGCCTTACCAGCACAAGTCCTGCCACCTTTACCAATGTGCCGCCAGGCCAAAGATTAAGTTCGTTAGTGGGCAAGATGCTCAACCGGAACAATTTATCTCTCACAAAACTTACCGGATGGCCTTTTAATGACAACCCTATTGTACCATAATCCTGTACCACATGCTCAGATAATGTCATTTCAGGAAGTTGTACATCCTGCTCCTTAACACTTTCTGATGATTGGCCCGTAAACATGCCTGTAGGCCGGTCATTGAGCGCCGCTACTTCCCAAAGTGCCTGCCGCCTGTCAAGACCTATAGACCTGAAGGCGTCCGCATCGGCTAATCTTTCCAGCACACCTATTGGCACTCCTGCATCCCTTAACGAAGTGATGTTTAAAAAATGTGTAGTGCGCGCAGTTACAAGTACCGTCATATCTTCTTCACTCAATCCTTTAACCTGCCTGAATCCTAAACGGATGGGGCAATACTTGCCTTTTCTTGTGTCAAGTATATTATCCCAGAAAGAATAATTAATATCTACCGGCAGTATCTCTACACCATGTTTGCGTGCATCAATAACTATCTGTGCCGGCTGGTAAAACCCCATGGGCATACTATTGAGCAGCGCAGCTGCAAATACATCAGGGTAAAAGCACTTGATCCATGATGAAACATATACCAATAGCGCAAAACTTGCGGCATGGCTTTCCGGGAAGCCATAGCTGCCAAAGCCTTCGAGTTGCTTAAATACCCTGTTTGCAAAATCTTCTTCGTAGCCCCTGGCCATCATGCCGCTTACGAGCTTTTTATGCCAGTCACTTACCTTGCCTTTTGCCTTAAAAGTTGCCATACTCCTGCGCAGGCCATCTGCCTCTGCGGGAGTAAATCCTGCGGCTACAATAGCTATCTCCATTGCCTGCTCCTGGAAAAGAGGAACACCTTTTGTTCTTCCTAAAATAGCTTCTAATTCCGGTTTTGGATATTCTATTTTTTCTTTTCCATCACGCCTTCTTAAATATGGATGCACCATATCTCCCTGTATTGGCCCCGGCCTTACAATGGCCACTTCTATTACAAGATCATAAAACTCCCTTGGTTTCAGGCGTGGCAACATAGACATCTGCGCACGGCTTTCAATCTGGAAAACACCTACGGTGTCTGCCCTGCATATCATATCATAAACAGCAGGGTCGTCCTGCGGTACATTAGCCAGCGTTAAGTGGAGGCCATAATGCTGCTTTGCCAGGTCAAATCCTTTTCTGATGCAAGTAAGCATACCCAATGCCAGCACATCTACTTTAAGAAAGCCCAATGCTTCTATATCATCTTTATTCCATTCAATGCAGGTTCGGTCTTCCATCCGGGCATTCATTACCGGGCACAGGTCAGAAAGTTTTCCTTGTGTTATTACAAAGCCGCCTGTATGCTGCCCTAACTGCCTTGGGAAGCTTATGTATTGCTGTGTAAGCCGCAGCACCTTCATCAGGTGCGGATCATCAGGATTAAAGCCTTCACTGGTAATGGTCTTGCCATCAAACCACTCTGTAGTAAACTCCCATGAAGAATTAGACAGACGGTTGATAGTATCAACAGACAGCCCCATTGCTTTGGCAACATCGCGTACTGCTCCCTTATAGTGTAGCTGGGTAACCGTGGCAACAATAGCTGCGCGGTCTCTGCCATACTTTTGGTAGATATACTGTATTACTTCTTCCCGCCGCTCATGCTCAAAGTCAACATCTATATCCGGCGGCTCATCACGGGCATCAGACATGAAACGGGCAAAGAGCAATTTGAATTTAGATGGGTTGACAGATGTTATACCCAGGCAAAAGCAGACAACAGAGTTGGCGGCAGACCCGCGCCCCTGGCATAAAATATTCCTGCCTCTTGCAAACTGTACGAAATCATATACCGTCAGGAAATAAGAAGCATAGTTTTTACGCTCCATAAACTCCAGCTCATAATTAATTGTTGCTTTAATATTTTCCGGAATTCCTTCCGGGAATTGTTCGTTTGCGCCTTTCCACGTCAAGTAGATAAGTTCTTCATGGGGAGTGCGCCCTTCACTGGTTATTTCTTCGGGATATTCGTATTTCAATTCACTCAGGCAAAACCTGCAGGCATTTGCTATTTCCTGTGTACGTGCAATAGCATCAGGATATTGCCGGAACAGGCGTTGCATTTCATTGATAGGCTTCAGGTACCGTTCTGCATTCTGGTAAAGACGGAAACCTGCATTGTATATGGTACATTTTTCACGTATACAGGTAAGTATATCCTGTAGTTCCCTTCTCTCCCGGTTATGATAGTGTACATCATTGCTGGCCACCAGGGGTATATTCAATTTTTCTGATACTTCAGCAAGTCTGTAAAGCATCTTGCTGTCATATGCCTGGTAAGAGCGTACTGCACCCAGATAAAGATCACTGCCCAATGCCAATTTGTATTGCTGCAATTCTGCGAGAAATTCAGGTTCAAATTCAAAGGCCATGTTTAGCGAAGCAGGTGCAATAACAACGAACTTTATACCTTTCGCATACCGGAATACATCAGCCTTGCGGAGGTGGCACTGTCCTTTCTCTGCCCGCCGGTTGCCCTCCGTAAGCAGCCCGGAAAGCCGTGCATATGCTTCCTTATCTGTAGGGTAGGCCAGCAGGCTTGCACCATCCAGCAAGTCCAGCCTGCATGCGGGAATAATACGTATGCCTTTTCCTTTTGCGGCTGAATAGGCACGTACAATTCCTGCCAATGTATTCCGGTCTGTTATAGCTATTTCTTTATATCCTAACGCAATAGCCTGTTCCACCATCTCTTCGGGATGAGAACCACCTCTTAAAAAGCTGAAATTAGTGGTGATCTGCAATTCTGTATAACTCATATCTGTTCCTTTTTTTTATGCGAAAAATCCGTGGATGAACCATTTTGGCTCCCCGCTATCGTAACTTCCCAGCCTGAACAACCAATACCTTGCGCCTTGCTCATCTTCTATGCAATAGTAGTCCCTGTACAGCCCCTGCTCCAGCCACCATTCCTGTTCTATCCTTTCAGGGCCGTCAGCTTTCTTCACGTTGTGTAATACGCCTTTGTAGTGGAAAAGCAGAGGCGGGTAATCGGGCATGGGAACGGTTACATCAATAAGTTCGGGCTGCGGCAGCAAGTGTATCGGTCTTGGCATATTTGTTCTCCAGGCTGTTTCTGGTTTTTCAGCGAGGGATGCGGCCACCTTCATAGACCGTTCCGGCCAATAATGTTCATCCGGCAGATAGCGGTGAATGGTTCCTACACCTAATTTACTTGCTATTCTGTCCAGCAGTTCTGCTATCGCAGTGCCATTACCACCCTCTGTAAAATCCCATAACGCATCTTGTGTTACTGAAATGTCTTCTACAACAGGCGCTTCTATAGTGAATACTTCAATGCCGAGCGCAGGCGCTATGGTTGCTATTTTTAGTTCAAACAAATTGAATAAATGTTTTACGTTACGGGATGACTGGCTGGTGCCGATTTCTATCTGCTGAATATTGCCATCTATACGGTAGCATTTAAATACACATTTTCTTAAGCCCTTTCCTTCTTTTGCCAGCCGCAGACAAAGATTTTCCAATAGTTGTTTCAATGCGATCTCAATACCTGTAGCCGTCCGTATCGGTTCAAGGGTTGGTAACCGCTCCTGGTAGGGTTCTGCAGGCTGTATTGGTTTTAGAACTTCCTGCTCCTGCCCCAATGCCTGATCAAGCCTTGAAAGAAGCGTTTGCCCAAAACGCCTGCGGAGAGCCTTGCGTGGCATACTTATAAAACTGCGGATGTGATACAAGCCCAGTTTATTAAGCCGATCCAATGTTGCAGGCTCAAGACGTAAAGCTGCGGGTGATAATGGCAACAGCACCTCCATCTGGCTGCACGGTTCAACAATAGGTGATACCTTTCCGAAACGGGATATCGCCCATGCAGTGCCTATTGTATCAGCAATTGCGGCACGTACATCATACCCATAGCCCCGTAGTTTAGTTATAATGTCCTTCAGGTAGGGCCGTTCACCGCCCCACAGATGCGCACAGCCGCTTACATCCAGTATAAGACCATCAGGCAGATCAACAGCCACAACAGGGGTATAGCGCAGGCACCACTCTGCGAGGGCATTCAGCAACTTTTCAGCCTGTCCCGGTTTATTGTCAAATACCTGCAGGGTGGGGTATATAGCCCTGCAATCTGCAACAAGCATGTTTACATTGATGCCCTTTTCCTGCGCGGCTGTGTTGGCGGCTTTTATAACCATCCTGCCATGCTCAGGTGCAGATAGCACGAAAGGAATGTCCTTCAGTTCCGGCTGGCTGCGCACCATGCGGTCTGTGGTCAGATGCCGGAACCATATAGCAATAAATCGTCTGCCCATATTATCCTGCTTTACGTTTAAAAGATTCAACAATAGAGAATAACTGTGGGGTAATCAGTTTAAAGCTGCCTGCCGACCATTCCATCTGCCAGGCGCCGGGTTTGCCGTTCCTTACTTTCAGTAGTTCTACATTCCATTTAGGAAAGCCTACACCCGGTATTCCGTTTACTTCGCTGGCCAGTTGTGTTATCTTCCAGCGGGTAACACACGCCACTGTGTTTTCGCTTTTTGGGTTGTAGCGGTGTATAAAGCCGGTTACCCGGCTTTGCTCCACCACAAGCTGCAGCCGCCTCGATTCGGTAAAACTCAACTCGCCCAGCTCACCAACTACTACCGAAAGTGAATTGCATTTCAATGCCTCCTCAATGGTCCACAATGCCTCCTTCTGTTTCCACAGGTCTACAAATACTATCCGCTCCGGTTCTATACCAAACATATTTAACGCAGGGGGGAAAAGGGTGCGTTTGGTGCTTATCCATACCGCAAGCTTGCCTTTCTGCATCAACTGGCCTGCCAGCCCTGCCATAAAGCCGTTTGTAGCCGCCGCATTTTCTCTATTGGTGCTGATGAACTCATGTACCGCACCTAACGGAAATGTCTGATCAGGAAAGGCTTTGTTAATATCTCCCAGCCCTGTATGGAGCCGCTGTCCGGGTATACCCTTATGCCTTTGCAAGGAAAGAATTTCCCTTTGCAATTGTTGGATAATATTGTGTTTCGCCGGTTGCATTTTGAATGAAATTGTTTAATTTTGTTGCTAATGGCAACAACATTATGTTTCCAATAATAACAATACAAAATGATACCGACAAAACTTTTTTTCCACAGCAACATCAGATTGCTTCGTGAGCGGAAGAAAATGAGCCAGGAAGAGGTCTCAGTTGAGCTTGATTTGTCAAGAAATAAACTACAGGCTTTGGAGTCAGGGAAAACCGTGAACCCGTCAGCAATAGATATGATAAAGTTCTCCCAATACTTCAAAATAAGTGTGGACAGTCTGCTGAAAATAGATCTGCTCAAATTAGGGGAATTGAAAATAAAAGAACTGATGGCGGGTAATGATGTGTATATGACAGGCAGTGGCATAAGAGTATTGGCCATTACGGTGGATAAGAATAATAAAGAAAATACGGAATATGTGCCAATAAAAGCCAAAGCCGGTTACAGGGCGGGATATAATGACCCCGAATATATTGCCGGCCTGCCAAAGTTCAGCCTGCCTAACCTGCCTAAAACAGGTACATACAGAATGTTCCCAACTACAGGTGATTCCATGCTGCCCATACCAGAGAACAGCGAAGTAATAGCCCAATACGTTCAGGACTGGAAAAGCCTGAAGCCGGATAGCCCATGTATTGTTATACTGAAAGGTGAACAGGATTTTGTGTTTAAGCTGGTGACGGTGCAAAGTAATAATGAGGTGCTGCTCAAATCATTGAACCGAAGCTATGCCCCCTATACAGTAAATAGTGAAGATATTATAGAGATATGGAAGTATTACAAGCATCAGACAGGCACATTGCCGCAGCCCGAAACCGACCTGCAGGAGTTGAAAACACTGATATTAGATTTAAAGCGCAGTCAAAAATAACGGTAAATAAAACCTTCGATTACTGCATAAAAAAAATCCGCAAGCCAAGCCTCCGGATTTTTAAAATATATTATTAATTAGTTATTTACTTCTGACTGCAACAACAAGTTCTGTCTTTACAGGGGTGGTATTCATTGCATGGCCTTGTTTCTTTGCCCACAACATGGAAATGGTTGGTGCGATAACGAGGGCAACGATAGACATCAATTTGATGAGGATGTTCATTGACGGGCCTGAAGTATCTTTAAAAGGATCGCCAACTGTGTCACCGGTAACTGCGGCTTTATGTGGTTCTGATTTCTTGTAGTACATCTGTCCGTTTATTTCCACACCCTTCTCAAATGATTTTTTAGCATTGTCCCAGGCACCGCCTGCATTGTTCTGGAACATGCCCATCAACACACCTGCAACAGTAGCGCCTGCCAGGAAACCGCCCAATACTTCAGGGCCTAAAAGGAAGCCAATCAACAGCGGAGAAATAATAGCAATAGCGCCCGGTAACATCATTTTTTTCAGCGATGCTTCTGTAGATATAGCCACGCACTTATCATATTCAGGTTTGCCCGTACCTTCCATAATGCCCGGTATCTCACGGAACTGGCGGCGGACTTCTTCCACCATAGCCATTGCAGCCTCACCAACGGCGCGTATGGCCAGGGAAGAGAAGATAAATGGTATCATGGCGCCCACAAACAGCCCCGCCAGTACATCAGCATGATAGATGTTGATGGCGTTATTTAAAGCAAAACCATTTTTTTCAACCACGCCAACATAAGCAGCAAACAATGCAAGCGAAGTTAATGCAGCTGAAGCGATAGCGAAACCCTTACCGGTAGCGGCGGTAGTATTACCAACTGCATCAAGCACGTCAGTCTTTTCACGAACATCAGGAGGTAATTCGCTCATTTCAGCTATACCGCCGGCATTATCTGCTATTGGCCCGAAGGCATCAATTGCCAGTTGCATAGCGGTTGTAGCCATCATACCCGCAGCGGCTATAGCCACACCATAGAGGCCAGCACAGGCATGAGCACCATAAATACCGGCAGCCAGTACCAATATTGGCAGGAAAGTACTTTCCATACCAACAGCAAGCCCACCAATAATATTGGTGGCGCCGCCTGTTGCAGACTGGCGGATGATGCTTAATACCGGGCGTTTACCCATTGCGGTGTAATACTCAGTAATCATGCTCATTAAAGTACCTACAGCCAGACCAACTAATATGGCGTAGAAAACACCGTTGCGGCTAAACTCAAAGGTGCGGAGTGTCATTGTTTCAGGTAAAATACCGTTGACCAAGAAGTAACACGCAACAGCAGTTAACACTATTGAGCCGTAGTTACCCATATTTAGTGCGCGCTGCACTGCACTGGTGCTTACACCGGCAGTATCAGAAATGCGAACGAACAATGTACCTATCATGGAGAGCACTATACCCACACCCGCAATAAGCATTGGTAATAATATAGGAGCAAAGCCATTAAAAGCATCTCCGGCTGAAGTTGTTTCCCTGCCCAGCACCATAGTGGCGAGCACAGTAGCCACATAAGAGCCAAACAGATCAGCACCCATCCCGGCTACGTCACCCACATTGTCACCCACGTTATCTGCTATTGTGGCAGGGTTGCGCGGATCATCTTCAGGTATTCCGGCCTCTACTTTGCCTACAAGGTCAGCACCAACGTCAGCTGCCTTGGTATAGATACCGCCGCCCACGCGGGCGAAAAGCGCAATGCTTTCTGCGCCGAGGGAGAAACCGGTCAATACTTCTATCACTTTCTCCATTTCCGCGCTGTCAACAGCAGCTGTAGGCGCAAAAATCATTTTGAGTGCAATAAACAAACTTCCCAGCCCTAAAACCGCAAGACCTGCAACTCCAAGACCCATTACCGAACCACCACCGAATGATACGGCAAGTGCTTTACTGAGGCTGGTACGCGCCGCCTGAGCCGTACGCACATTCGCCTTAGTAGCAATGCGCATACCAATGAACCCCGCAAATGCACTGAAGAATGCACCGATAATAAACGCAAGAGCAATCATCCAGCTTGAATTGACGCTGCTGTTGCCCATAACAGCCAGCAATATTCCGGCTATTATTACAAAGTAAGTGAGGACTTTGTACTCCGCTTTAAGAAAGGCCATTGCGCCTTCGGCTATGTAGGTTGAAATTTCTTTCATCCTTTCATTGCCCGCATCCTGCTTGGTAACCCAGGCGCTTTTAATAAATGTGTACAGTAGCGCCAGGACACCAAATCCCGGTACGAGGTAGAAGTAAGGACTCAGACTCATATTTCAATTTAAATTGTTAAAAAAATGTTGCGCACAAATATAATCGTTTGACTTGAAAAATTATAGCGTATGAAGTTATAACCGGCAATTGTTGCTATTATTCAAAAAAATATTATCGCCATGTGTTTTTTTAACCAATGGTTTAAATACAAAAATAACTGGCAATGTAAAACACCGCCAGTTATATAAAAATTGTATTATTGATTATTTTGTTTTTTTAGCAGGTGCTGATTTTGATTGTGCCGCTTTAGAGCTGCCATCATCAACCACCTGTGCCTTGGTCATAAACATAACGGATACAATACAAAGAGTAGCTATCGCAGAAATCAAAACCCAGGTTCCTTTTTCCATAATATCGCCAGATTGCTTAACGCCCATTACCTGGGTACTCATGCTGCCGAACGAACCCGAAAGTCCGCCGCCTTTTGGGTTCTGAACAAGGATAAAAAATCCTAATACCACACATGCAATTAAAATAAGGCCTGTAATAATGACTATCATAATCCCTTTTCTTTTGAAATTTCTTTTATTTTCTGGGCAAAGTAAGTGTTTTTTTGAGGATTACGCAAACTTAATTTACGATACATCTCAATTGCTTTGTCATATTTGTGTTGCATAATATATATTTCTGCTAAAGATTCGCTCGCAAGGCCCTCCTCACTAGTTATAGAGTTAACGGCCATCTCAAATACGTTTTCTGGAATTTCTTCATTCTCTTCCTGTATAGCAGCAGCTAATTTTTCTTTCTGCCACATTGTCTTAATAGCCTTTTGACCGTCGGTGTCCGCTTTTTCCTGAGCTGAAGATTTCTTGAAGTGCAAAAGCCATTCAGTAAAGCTCATAACAATCATTAAAGACTTTTCTTTTTTGTTGAACGCAGTAATATCCGCAGGTGCTTCGGCGGGAATTTTTAGCCCCTGCTGCATGAAATAGTCTTCGGAAGAGGCAGGTGAAAATGACGGCTCCAAAGATTGCTCAACCATAGGTATAACTACAGGCTGCTGTACAGGTGCTATTATTTTCAGCTCATCCAAAGGTTCGTTATTGAAGTTCGGGGAAACATCCTCTATAACATCCGCCTCAATATCGGTTGGTTCTTCAGGAGAAACGCCTGCAATCAACTCCGTCAATACTTCATTCGTAGGCTCAACAGTTTCTTCTATTTCAATAATTTCTTCTGGCTCTATAATTTCTTCCGCTTCTGTTATTTCTTCATCGTGCAATACTGCCGCGTTATTAAATGTTTTTATATCATTTTCCGGTTCATCAGCTTTCGTTTCAGTCGGCTCTTGTGTAGTAACTATTTCGGTTGTAAATCGTTCATTTTCAATATAATTACTGCTTCCATTTAATGTGGGAGATGAAGGACTTAAGAAGTCGTTCAATAAAATCCAGTTACCCGTATAGGGATATATGTCACCGAGCAATTCGTTGCTCAGGCCTCCTTGTTCATATTGTTGAGCCGCTTTGATATACTTTAACGGAAGAAAAAACGGGTATTTATGTGCTAATTTGGCAATTAGTCCGGAGGTATCTTCTGAAATCTGGTCTTTATTCAGTAATCCTGATATAATATTTATGGCGTTCGTTTCTCTCATTTCTTAATATTTACCAGTTAACAAATGCTTTATTAAATATATCATCGGCAAGTTGATTGCCAATATCTTCAATCAACGCATTTTCCACATTCTGAAGTGTTTGATTGGCGTCAAAATCCGAAAACCTGGAAAAGGTCTGTGTGAAACTGGCTTTTTCATTTTTCCTGTTCTTAAATGTAATAGCCACACTTAAAGTTAACCGGTTTTTTGTTGCAGTCTGCACATCCTGGGCCGCTGATACGGTAACCGTATAGCCCACAATTGCGCCTGTTATATCATAATCAGCATCTTCTTTGTCTACGGGGGCAAGGCCTGTTTGTGACAATATACGGCTTCTCAGCTTATCTGTGATAGTGGCAGCGAGGCTGGGGACTACATTCTGCGCCTTGTTTTCAAGCAAGTGTATATTTATATTTTTTCCTTCAATAGTAGCGCCTGAGAAACTATAAATGCCGCAACCCGGCAGCAGGAACATAAAAATAATACTGAATGCAAGGTTTTGCAGTAGGCGCATAGGCTGCAAATTTACAGCAAAAGAATGATTAGACCCATCATAAAAATGGCTTTGTGAGCGTGAATGGTAGTATAGCCACGCCGCGTCCCAGCGGTTTACCATTCCGGCGGCAGAAAAAGGCTAATCCCTTTCAGAGGTGCGCCCCACATACCAGGTATAAGGTATATAGCTAACATAAAGGAGATGATTGCCGCAAATAACCGCATCAGCGAAACAAATTCCTGGCCGTACACGTTCTGGGCGGGCACATAATCGTTGGAAAGTTTTTTCCATCCAAGCAAATAAATGCCTTGCATTACCATTAATATTGTCCAAATTGCAATAAAAATCTCCCTGTCAAGCAGATGCCAGCCCCTCGCAATATCAGCATTGGAAAAAAACTTCATGCCGAGTAACAGCGCCACAAAACCCATCAGTACTTTAATATAATTGAGTACCGAAGCCGGCATCAGGTTGATGATGCGTGGATAGATAAATGGCGCTATCAACCCGAGCGAAAAGCCAAACATCCCCATTACAGGGCCGGCGATGCCGCCTTTACTTGCCAGTACCATTACCAGTGCTACCATCGGCGCTGTTGATGAAAAAGTGACTACAGGCAGTGTAAGCGCCATGAAAAAGAGACCGCCGACATTCCCGGCCCTTGCCCTGGAATTAGTTGCCCTTATCAGCCTGACAGGCAATGATATTTCAAATGCCCCCAACAGAGACAAACCCAAACCGGCTATAAAACGGAAAAAGAACAGGTTGAAGATCCAGTTGGCAGTAAGTTCACTTAATCCGGTTGACCCGGCAATAAGCGATATCAGCACCCCAAATATTGTAAAAATAATGACTACGAAAAATGAAAACCATATTGTGTTCCGGTTGCCCTCCTTCCTGGTTTTAGAAGGGAAAATCAGCGAACTTATTGTCATGGGCACAAAAGCATATACATAGGGTGTAAAAACCGCAAGTAACCCTCCGATTAACGCTTCCAGGAAAACAAGCAACATAGGCTTGTTTCCATTTTTATATATTTTGAAGAAAGTCCGGGTGTCGGCCCCTTCATTTTCAACAATGTTTTTATGGTAATGGGTTGGTGTCTCATGTATCACAGCATTCTGCGGCATACTGCTGATAACATTGGTATCTCCGATTGATTTATATGCCGGTGCCTGAGCTGCTGAAGTTGCGGTATAAAATAATGACATCAGGATAAATGCGAGGCATAGAAAATTTTTACATAAATGTATAGTTGAGGAGAAGGTCACACTTTAATAGTTACCTGATAAATGTACGTGAAATTTAGGGTTTTAAAAAATTGCGTGGGCAACATTTAAAATATATTAAATCGATTTTATCCGGCAATATTATTATTAAAATTGAAGGTAGATCGGCATCACCAGAGTGCTTGACTTAAACTGTGAATATACGATAAGAAATAATATAAACACTGCAATATAGGCAACCATTGGCGCTTTTTGCAGTTTCGGCATCAGTTTGTCTATAAAATTGTCAGGTATAAAATGTAGCGTGTATCCAAGCAACATAAGGTATATCACGTTGTGATAATTTCCAAAAAATTCATTCCAGACGGAAAGAGAGAAGTTTGTTGTTATCTGACGGATCATCGCTAATGCTATTTCAAAACTCATAGCCTTGAAAAATATCCAGCAAAAGCATACAAAAATGAATGTGGTGAGCCGGGCAAAAAAAGTGTAAACTATGTTTTTGTCTAATCTCGAAATGACTTTCTTGCCTATTTCCATCCATATTTTGTGGATGCCAAGTGCCGCCCCGTGCATTGTACCCCAGGCAATGAATGTCCAGCTGGCACCATGCCAAAAACCGCCAAGCAGCATGGTAATAAATAAATGCAGATACGTGCGGAATCTTCCTTTTCTGTTTCCACCTAACCAAAAAATATATAGATAATCTTTAAGCCAGCTTGACAGAGATATATGCCACCTGCGCCAGAATTCGGTAATTGATTTACTTTGATACGGTGAAAGAAAGTTGGGCGGTATGGTTATACCGAGCCAGCGGGCAATGCCAATGGCCACATCGCTGTATCCGCTGAAATCGCAATAAATTACAATTGCATATGCAAGTAGCGCCACACTGCATTCCAAACCGGTGTGTTGGGAAGGATTATCAAATACGTAATTAACAAGATTTAAAGTAAGGTAATCGGAGATAACCAGTTTTTTGAAAAGCCCGGATACTATTAGGTAAAAGCCTTTGGCAAAATCAGTTTGACTGACAACATAAGGTTGATGCAGCTGTGGAATAAAATCCCGCGCTCTGACTATTGGCCCCATCATCAGTTTTGGAAAAAACGACAGGAACAGCAGGTAATGTATAAACTTTTTTTCAGGCACAAACTCGCCCCTGTATACATCTATTGTATAGCTCAGGTTTTCGAAGGTATAAAAAGAAATACCCACGGGTAAAAGGATATTCAGCGGATTAATGTGTGTTGAAAAGGCTTGATTACTAAAATCAATAAAAAAATTCGTATACTTAAAGTAGAACAACATCCCCAGGTTTACTACAACACTGAGCCCAAGCAACCACTTCTTGCTATGGGTGCTCCTCCTCGTATAGATCAGGTTTGAGAGGGCGTAGTCGGCAACGGCTGAAAGCAGCACGAGCCCTACAAACCAGCCGCTTGCCTTATAAAAAAAGTAGAGAGAAAAAATACTTACAATAAAACTCCTCACTGTAAAGTGATTGCGGAATGCATAGTACAGCAGAATAAACAGGGCAAAAAAGTATATAAAAAATCCGTTGTTGAACAACAGAGGATTTTTAGAATCGTATAAAAATTGCTGCAAAAATGCCTGCAAGTTAAAAACGGGTAGTTGATACGAAGGAAGCTCCACGCGAGAAAATAAAAATAATTATAGTTTTTGTTTGTTTATTTGTCTTACTGCCAAAGCCCTGATAGGGTAGTGTATTTTATTTTTCTGCGAAACTATTTTTAATCCTTCACTCAGATTTACTGAATATGCCTCCTCGGCATTTATATCTTCCTTCGTCCAGACCCAGGCACCGTGACCAATTTTATTAAATATGTGATTTATTTTAGCAGTATATTTCTTCCCTTCCCGTTCATATCCAATACCAGCTGAGCTGTTTTTATCATATAACTTTAGTACTTGGGCAGTAGTGGGCATTGACCAGGTGCCGTTGTCAATATCCAATGAACTTACCCAGTTGACAGCATCATTCCAGGTCATATTCTTATCTTCTGCTATATACCATTCCAAACCTGTTTTTTTATCAAATATAGTCTGATATGCAGTTGCTTCAAAACATTGTTCTTCAGGCACATAGAGTTGCGCTTTTTCATAGTCTTTAATGAATGATTGGAAAAACAAATTGCCCAGTACTTCCGCGCCGCGCTGGTTCGGGTGTATGTAGTCCTTATTAGCTAGGGAAGGGGCTTGCTCCGCCCATTTTACAATAGTGCCATAGCCGCCCATGCTCTCATACATATTGTAAAATGATGATTTTGTGGTATATGCTAATTCAGCCTGGCTTTTGATAAGGTTATTAATACCAACGGCCGTGCTCCAATTATCACCATATTTAAAAGCACGGTCTGAAGTGCTGATAATAAGAAACTCGGCTCCTGGCATAGCCGATTCTATTTTCTTAATAACAGGTATTATATGTTTCTGAAACCAGCTGTAGTCAGTATCTTCAGGTCTGAACATAAGGTTAGCTCCATATTCAAGTATCACAAGATCGTAAGGTGTTTCTTCCTGTATCTCATGCAACAGATTAATATCCAGTTTGTTAAGCTCAAGTCCAGTTATCCCTCTGAATGAAAAATTATCTACCACCACTCCTGTAGCCGGTTCTATAGACACGCCATATACAGGCAACTTATCATTAAATATTGCTAAATCAATTGCGTGTCTGCTGCTGCTATCTAGAAGAATTCTATTTATTCTTTTTGTGGGAAATATCTGCCGGGGCAGGTTATTTACCGTAATGCTGGCGCCACTGGCAGCCGGGCCGCAAATCAGGCTTTTTTCAAGTACCTGCATTGTGTCCTTCACTGTCATATCTTTCAAGTGCAGGGCTCCGTTAGCAGTATAAAATACATGGCCTGAAATAAACAATGCGCTGTTGAGTTCTTTTGTTTTGAAGTTTTCTTCTTTCCAGTCACCGCTCCAGGTATGAGTGACCGTTGTGCGGAATGGGGCTGAGACAGATGTAGCCTGTACAAACCCCACACCGAAGCCGCCAAAAAGCTGCTGTATTTTCTTTCTGAAAGTTTGGGTGAGCAGGTCACCTTCAATCATGCTGTCCCCTAACCATGCAATTCTTACCTTTCGTTTTTTTCCGTTCTTTAGTGCGTACAATTTTTTCATTAGTGCCGGTAAGGCGGCAATGGTACTATCGGTATAAAAAGAAGTGATTCTCCCTGCAACACTATACCGGCCGGTCGCACGGGGGTATTCAGGGAGCCCGTTTGCAATAGTGTCAGCAGGTTTCTCCACTATGCTGTCTGCGGACGCAGCGACTATCGTATCTGGAGACTTACCGGTGATCTTTATGACATCTGATATAATACTGATGTTGCTGCACGCAAAAAAACCGGCCTGAAATACAGCACCGGATAAAGAATATAAAAATAGAATGGATGTAAACACAAGAGTGAATACAACTACATTCTTATTTTGATTCATAAATTAAAATAGAGATTTTGCAGAGCAAAAATACGGGTAATTACAGCCTGTTTACTGATATTGTATTTAATATTTTTTTCTCCCATAATTCAGGCTGTGTGGAATAACCTGCATGGCTCAGCGCTTTTACCCACTCGCCCGGATTATTGTTGTCTTTGAGGCGAGAGTAGAATTTTTTATTCGAAACCAGGCGACAAAAATCCAAGAAAGATTCATTATCATTTTTGTATTGTTTATACCTGCTTCTGTACCCTTTCTCTCTCATTGAGTTTTTGCCTACGATACCAAAATGATTATTAAGTTTCCTGGCAGCTTTCCCGTTGCCCGAAGAAGACTCAACCAAAGCTACAGCAAGTATTAAAGAGGATGGGATACCATACTGTTCTGACAGTTCAGTGGAAATACTTTTATGATTATTGATGTAAGTTGAATTTTGAGCGTTAGCCGTTATAATCAATGACAGTGCACCAATTATTAATAACTTCCTTTTCAAAATCCAGTTTATCATCTTCATGTCCGTACAGTTTGATTGATGCAAATGTAGCGTAATAGAGCGGGGAAAACGACCAAAGCCATGTTAAATCGCGTTATTTTGAATTAATAATTTTAAAATTATGTGTATAACGTGTGGATAACTTTTTGATTTAGAAAGAGCGTAGGCTCTTTCTAAATCAGGGAAATGTATTTTTACTACTGTTGGTTTACTTTTTCATTAAGATCAATGTCAACAACAATACGGCCGCAATGTTCGCATACGATAATCTTTTTGTGCTGCCTTATTTCAGACTGGCGTTGCGGAGGTATTACATTAAAGCAACCGCCACATGAATCACGCATCACCGGCACAACTGCAAGACCATTGCGGTAACTCTTACGGATGCGCTCATAGGCAGTAAGCAGGCGCGGATCAACTTTTCCTTTAGCTTCGTTTGACTTCTCGGCAAGCTGTTTTTCTTCCTTGTCAGTATCAATAGTTATTTTTTCAAGCTCGTCACGTTTCAGTTTCAGGGCTTCCTCTACATCTTTAATTTTCTCTTCAGTCTTAATGCGTACATTAGTACGGTCACGAAGATCAAACCCGGCATCTTTGATATGCTTTTCGTTGAGTCTTACCTCAAGTTCCTGCATTTCCATCTCTTTATTAATGGCCTCAAACTCCCTGCTGTTTTTTACATTGTCCTGTTGCTTTTCATATTTTTTTATCAGGGCCTGGCTTTCTTTTTTAGCTTCAGATTTAGTGTCGATAAAAGTATTTATGGTAGCAATTTCAGTATCAATATTATTGATTCGTGTCTGCAGACCTGCTATCTCATCTTCGAGGTCTTTCACTTCCATAGGCAGTTCGCCTTTAAGTGTGTGAATTACATCAATTTTAGAATCAATTTTCTGCAAAGAAAGGACAGCAATCAGCTTTTCTTCTACTGAAAAGTCTTTAACATTAGCCATATCAGGAAAAATATTTTACGGGATTAGTTAATACGTTAGATAAACGAACTGCGAAATTAGGTAATTTTTTGTTTAAAACCGCCGCAAATATTTCAGGTGTAAATTGTTCGGTTTCGTAGTGTCCTATATCAGCTATCAATATTTTTCCCTCAGCATCAAAAAACTGGTGATATTTGAAATCAGCGGTTACAAAAACATCTGCCCCTGCTCTAAGCGCGTCTTTCAGCAGAAAACTGCCGGAGCCGCCGCAAACTGCGACGTTTTGTATCGGTTTGCCGGTGTACGCGGTATGCCTGATGCAGTCTGTTTTCATTTTATCCTTTAAAAAGTGCAAAAACTCCTGTCCCGTCATTGCTTCCGGAAGTTGTCCTATCATTCCAGCGCCTATATCCTGATTATAGTTGGGGAGCGGGATCAGCTCATAAGCTACTTCTTCATACGGATGAGCGGCAAACAAGGCAGCGATAACTGACGCCTGATTATGTTTTTCCAGTATTACTTCAATTTTCACTTCTTTTACCAGTTCTCTGTTGCCGCCCGCCTCGCCTATTACAGGTTGGGCAGTTTTTTCAGCCCTGAAAGTTCCTTGGCCGGTGATATTGAAACTACACTCTTTATAATTACCTATTCTGCCTGCACCGGCCAAAAACAGTGCATCTCGAACTTTATCAGCCGCGGGAGCAGGGGCGTAAGTGAATAATTTAGAGAGCGTATCATTTCTCTGTGATAGTATCCGTGTTTTCGTCAAGCCCAGTTTTGCGGCAAATGTAGCATTGACACCCTCCCGCATATTATCAAGGTTAGTGTGCGCTGCATAAATAGCTACATCGTTTTTTATCGCTTTAAACACAATACGTTCTACATAGTTGCGGCCGGTAATTTTCTTCAGACCTGTAAATATAAGCGGGTGGTGCGCTATAATCAGATTGCACCCCGAATTTATAGCTTCGTCTACTACATCTTCAGTTACATCAAGTGTTAATAGAATACCGGTTACTTCCATATGTTGATCTCCAACCTGCATGCCGCAGTTGTCATAGCTTTCCTGGTAGGCTAAGGGCGCAATAGTTTCTATTATTTCTGTTATTTGCTTTACCTGCATCTGTTTGGTTTAAAAGTCTCTGCAATTTGCAAATTATCCTGCATATTGCGGAGACTTTTATTGAGTTGGACAAAAATTCCAGAAGCTGTTAATTTGGATTATTGTTACCTGAAGTGGTCTTTAGTTTTTTAAACCATGCATATACAATATAAAGCCAGGTGCCAAAAAGGCCGGTTATCATCCATACCTGCTCATAGCGAAGCGGATGCCTTAAGTTCATAATAACTCCCCAGGCAAGTGCACGTGGCCGTGTAATTATATCCCAGCTGTTCAAATAGCGGTAACGGCCCAGATATATACCGTACCCACATAGTAAGAAGAGCCCGAACACAACAAATGGCACATATTTAAGTGGCATAATTTTATCGAGGTAGCGTTCTGCATTTTGCAACGAGATGAGCCCCATGACGGCTCCGTTAACCGCTGCAGTAAATAATATCAATAAATCATACCATTGTGGAATTGGGGCGCCTTCGCTCAAGTGAAACAAATCAGTTATTATGTACATGGCATTAGGAAAGAATAAAAGCCAGAGACCGAACAACAATCCGCCGCTTATCCTGGTCTTTGACTTCGCCAGAAAATGACTTACAAAAAGTGGTATTGCCGCAAGGAACAGATTCCACTCAATAGATAGAAAATGCAGGCTGTCTGTGCGCACCATACGGATGGAGATTAATGCGGCTGTAAACAGAATGGACAACAGCAGCCATTGATACTTTTTAATAATTCGCATGTTTGGTTTGTTTATGGTTAAAAAATGAATGTGAAAATTGCTATGCTGACGCTGAGTATTGCTGCAAGGAGTACGGCAGCAGCTGAAATATCTTTAATTTTTTTAATTGCCGGCGAAAGCTGGTGGTTACAGGCAAAGTCACAAAGCTTTTCTATTGCGGTATTCAGCGCTTCCGCTATCCAAACTAATGAGATTGCGATGAAAATTGCAATCCAATGTAGGTGATCCAGCGTTTTTATGCACCCCGCTACAATAGCCACTATTCCGGCTATACAATGCAGTTTTATGTGTGGTTCCCTCCACAACGCCCTTAAGCCATTTAATGCGTAACCAAATGCTTTCAGCCGGGTAGGGATGTGAAATAGCTTGTTCATTTTATTTCTATTTTAAAAGTACTTTTTATTTCAAAGTTATAGGGCAAAAAAAATTATGACAAACCTTTTATTATTTTCTCCAGTGCATCCAGATGCGCCCTGAACGCTTTCTGACCTTCAGTAGTAATACTATAAGTAGTGTTCGTTTTTCTACCAATAAAGCCTTTGTGTACTTTTATGTATACGTTCTCTTCCAGAGTTTTGAGGTGGGTGGCCAGGTTGCCGTCGGTAACATCAATAAGATTCTTCAGTTCATTAAAATTCACTTCCTCAGTTACCATGAGTGCGCTCATGATACCAATTCTTATCCTGCTGTCGAAAATCTTGTTAAGTTGACCTATCGGGTTGCTCATTATTTATTTGTCATATTTTGTCCACATCATAGCGCCATATATAATATGGAGCACACCAAAGCCGAAACCCCAAAAATATAAACCAAACCCGGGTAAAAAAAGGCTGCAGCAACCTAAAGCTACTTCCAACATGCCCAGGTATCGGATATCCGATAATGTATGGCGGCTGGCACTGATAAGGGCTAACCCATAAAACGCAAGGCAAGCCGGCCCTACAAACATACCACAACCATTATAAATAAAGCTGACACTGAACACACCGCCGGCAAACAATGGATAAAATAAATGGAGTATCAATTGTTTTGAAGCATTGGTCCATAAAGTATGTTTATGTTTCCTGGCCTTTTTCAACGTAAAATAAAATGCTCCGGCAAAAGCTACCAGAAAAACCATAATCCCTAAAAACATTAGCTTTATAGTGAAACTGTCGAAATTTTCCGGCGTGCCTACTGTTGGAGCACCAATGTAGCTGAACTCAGGTTTACGCAACCATGTATAAGCAATAGCCGCGCCGGCACATGCTGTCAGCCCCGCCCATATACCACTCATGCCACTTAGAGAAACAAACCGTGAAGAACGATCCATTATGCTTCTTATATCTTTAAGCGCCTCAAGTGAAGCATCATTGTCGTTGTCTTGCATATAAAAGCACTTTGAGTTGCAAAGTTACGATTTCTACTATTCTTTTCACTTTTTTAGTAAAAATTAACAAATTTCAGTTTGAGCACTGATCATAAATGATTCTTGAAAATGAGCGGCATTATCACATCAAAACGGATTTGGCTTGTTTTAACAATTTGTTTCAGGATTTACCATAATTTCACAAAATGAAAAAGTATGCGATACTGTTTATTTTGCTTGCAGTTCATTTGTCGTCTTTTGCGCAGAATGAATTGTTCGGCTATGACTCAACAATAAAAGCACACTCAGGTTTTATATTGAATGGAAATATATCAGCAGATCTTCCCTTGTTTGATATGGCAAAACGGTTTGGAATTAATTACAGGTTGGGGCCGGCCATAACTTATAAAACTAAAACGAACTGGATCTTCGGCGTAAAATTTGATTTCCTATCGGGTAATCAGATAAAGGAAGATTCCCTTATGATAAATATAAAAGATAAATATTCAACGCAATTTAATGGAAAGGAAGTACAGTTTTTAAATACAAGTGGTATCCGCACGGGCGTACCTATTTATGAACGCGGATACCTGGCAGGCATTTCAGCAGGGCATATTTTCAACCGAAATCCAGCTCAACCTGATAATGGCTGGATGATTTTGACAACAGCGGGATTTATTCAGCATAAAATAAATATTTTCAACGACCAGAAAGATGTTGCCCAATTGCAGGGCGGATATCTGAAAGGCTACGACCGGTTAACCAATGGCTGGTTTGTAGAGCAATTTGCTGGTTATTCTTATTTTGCCCATAACGGTCTGTTAAACTTCAATATAGGTGTTGATGTTATGGTTGGGTTTACCCGCGGCAGGCGTGACTACCTTTATGACGTTATGCGCTCTGACAATGCGCAACGCATAGATATGCTTGTAGGCCTCCGTGGCGGGTGGGTGATCCCCATCTTTAAACGTAAATCTGAAGATATTTCGTTTTAATGTTGCAGACTATTATCTACAGGGCAGGGGTAGGAGCGTATGCCACAGGCATAAAGGTGGCCTCAGCCTTTAACCCAAAAGCAAAATTGTTTGTTAACGGAAGAAAAGGCTTAATTGGGAAGATAAGCAACGCATTGGCAGCTGAAACGCGGAAAGTCATTTGGATGCATTGTGCGTCGCTTGGCGAGTTTGAGCAGGGAAGGCCTCTTATTGAGGCAATCAAGGAACGATACGGGTCTTACGCCATATTGATAACATTCTACTCGCCTTCAGGTTACGAGGTAAGGAAAAACTATATTGGTGCCGACTACGTCTTTTATCTTCCGGTAGATAACCGTGCAAACGCGGAATCGTTTCTTGATTTGATAAATCCGGTTCTGTGCCTTTTCGTTAAATATGATTTGTGGTATTATTATCTCAGCGGTCTTAAGAAACGAAATATCCCTACGTTTCTTGTATCAGCAGTATTTAATGAAAGGCATGGATTTTTTAAGTGGTATGGCAGCCTGCAACGAAAAATGCTTCACTTATTAACTCATGTTTTTGTACAGGATAGTAACAGTGCTGATTTATTAACAAAAATTGGCTTAAGCAATGTTACGGTAAGTGGCGATACAAGGTTTGATAGGGTAGTGAAAGCTGCCGGTAATGCAGGGAAACAGCAAATAGCAGATGAGTTTTGTAAAGGGTTCAAAATAGTTGTTGCCGGCAGCACTTGGCCGGCAGATGAAGCATTACTGCAAAATGTCTTGAAAGACCTTCCACATGAGTGGCGGCTAATGCTTGTACCGCATAATGTAGATGAAGCGCATATTAAAAGCATCGAAAAATTAATGGTGGGTGAAACCATTAGATGGTCACAGTTTCTTGAAGGAACAGGAAAGCGAATACTATTAGTAGATAGGGTAGGTCTGCTGCTGGAACTGTACCAATACTCGGATATTTCTTATATCGGCGGTGGGTTTGGGAAAGCAGGGGTGCACAATGTATTAGAGGCGGCAGTATATGGGGTGCCGTGTTGCTTTGGGCCAGTCTATCATCAGTTTATTGAAGCAGCGGAGCTGTTGAAGCAGGATGGTGCTCAGATGATTAAAAACAGCACTGAGCTTACCAGAGCAATTCTGAATACTAATGACAGAATTCAGGCTAAAGAGAGCGGGGCAAAAGGGAAAAATTACATTCTATCAAGAACAGGTGCCACTGAAAATATCTTAACTGAAATAGCGGTGTACTTAAATCAGTTCCCCTAATTAATATACCAAGAAATATTTTTAGGTGGCCCTAGACCCGCTACTTAAAGAAATTTTCGAATCCACGGACAATAAAAGACATAGAAATTGCGAATATTAGTAGTAGACTAACCATACCATCATATTTTCAGGGTTAATAATAAACTGTCATCATCAGTAATTTACCAAAAGCATGGAAAAAGACTCAGATAACTTCTTATAAAAACAACAGAAAAATTCGTGCCAGATTTTTTTCGAAATAGAACAATATGTCTTTTTTTTAAAAAAGAGCCTACTTATTTGCAGAAATTATATGTTTGGTATATGGCCGGCCGGATGCATCAACTTCCCTTGGAGTACCAATATTTGCCTTCGCCCCTGTAATGGGCGTTAAAGCGATGCCTGCGCCACGGAGTTCTTGTAGAAGAAACTCAACTGGCGAAAAAAGAGAAGATTAACAACAGTGCAATAGCCCGAATGATGCCGTTTTTCATAGTGTTCAAAAGTAGTAAAAGATTTTGTTTTCTAAAACTGATAAATAAAATATTCGTTACTACATAAAACGCAAAAAAGCTATGCGTATTGAACAATTGGAAAATTTCTGATGAAATTCTTAAATTTTTGTTGAAGTTATTGCTAATGTAGTTAAACGAAATTATGCTTTTAGTTAATTACGATTATCTTTGCACTGCAATTAATCATTTCTACACTTAATACAGCCGGATTTCGCATGAACTGGAAACATTACTTCAACACTTCCATAGGGAAGAAATTACAGATGTCGCTTACAGGGTTATTTCTTATTCTGTTTCTCATAGTACATTGCTATGTAAACGCCCAGATTTTTTATAATGATGGCGGGGTGAGATTTAATGAAGCGGCGCACTTTATGGGTACAAATTTCTTAATCCGTGCGATAGAGTTTGGACTATTCGGTTTTTTAATACTTCATATAGTGCAGGGCCTAATGTTATGGTCTTCTAATCGTGCAAAAAGAACTAACAGGTATGCCGTAAGCGCCGGCAACCAGACAAGCAAATGGTATAGCCGCAGTATGGCGTTGTTGGGCACTTTAATACTACTGTTCCTTGTACTACACCTTTCAAAATTCTGGGCGCCAAACCGCTATTCTCAATTATCAGGCAATGGGGAAAAGAACCTTTTTGAGATGATGAGGGATGAGTTCCAGATGAGCTGGGTTGTTATAGTGTATACATTTGGATGTATTTCTCTCGGCTGGCATCTTGTACATGGCTTTTACAGCTCGTTTCAGACACTTGGCCTGGGTACACATAAATATAAGGGATTTATTAAAAGCATTGGTATAGCGTTTTCAATAATTGTACCCTTGATTTTTGCCGCTATGCCTGTCGCATTTTTTATGCAGTGGATTAAATAATTTGTTCAACATTGCTCATGCAGCAACAGCGACTTATTAGATCAGCAGTTGTGGGAATTTGAGTCTATTTTTTGATTATTGATATTTTATTATATGGCACTTAATTCTAAAATTCCATCCGGTTCTATTGATTCCAAATGGACAACTTATAAGTCCACTTGTAAGCTTGTAAACCCTGCAAACAAGCGTCACCTGGAAATAATTGTAGTGGGTACCGGCCTCGCCGGCGCGTCAGCTGCGGCTTCCCTTGGCGAAATGGGCTATAAAGTGAAGGCTTTTTGTTTTCAGGACAGCCCCCGCAGGGCTCATTCCATTGCAGCACAGGGCGGGATAAATGCGGCTAAAAATTACCAGAATGATGGCGATAGTACCTATCGCTTGTTTTACGATACAATTAAAGGCGGCGATTACCGGGCTCGCGAGGGTAATGTGCACCGCCTTGCGGAGGTAAGCGTAAACATTATTGACCAATGCGTGGCTGCCGGTGTTCCATTCGCACGGGAGTATGGCGGCTTGCTAAGTAACCGTTCATTCGGTGGCACCCAGGTGCAGCGTACCTTTTATGCAGCAGGTCAGACCGGGCAGCAGTTGCTTATTGGTGCTTACCAAGGTCTTGAGCGCCAGGTGTCTCTGGGTACTGTTGAAATGTTCAGCAGACATGAGATGCTTGAAGTGGTAATGGTAGAAGGCAAAGCGCGTGGTATCATTGCACGTAACCTGGTGACAGGAGAGCTGGAGCGACATTTCGGACATGCAGTGCTTTTATGCACAGGTGGTTATGGTAACGTTTTCTATCTGTCTACAAACGCAATGGGCAGTAATGTTACCGCAGCATGGAAAGCACATAAAAAAGGTGCGTTTTTTGGTAACCCTTGCTTTACACAGATTCACCCAACATGTATTCCTGTTAGCGGTGACCACCAGAGTAAGCTCACACTGATGTCAGAGTCATTGCGAAATGATGGCCGCATTTGGGTACCAAAAGCAAAGGGCGATAACCGCGAACCAACTGATATTCCTGAAGAAGAACGCGACTATTACCTGGAAAGGAGATACCCTGCGTTCGGTAACCTGGTGCCAAGGGACGTGGCAAGCCGTCGTGCCAAGGAGCTTTGCGATGCGGGTTATGGCGTAGGCTCGTCAAAAATGGCCGTCTATCTTGACTTTGCCGCTGCTATTGAACGCTATGGCAAAATTGAAGCAAACAAACAAGGAAAACAGAATGCCTCGAAAGCCGAAATTATTGATTTGGGCCGTGATGTAGTGAAATCGAAATATGGCAACCTGTTTGAGATGTTTGAAAAGATAACCGGTGAAAACCCCTATAAAGTGCCGATGCGTATTTATCCCGCAGTGCACTATACTATGGGCGGCCTGTGGGTCGATTATGAACTGATGACAACTGTGCCTGGGCTTTATGCATTAGGTGAAGCTAACTTCAGTGACCATGGTGCTAACAGGCTCGGGGCATCTGCATTGATGCAGGGTTTGGCTGATGGCTACTTCGTAATACCTTACACATTAGGCAATAACCTGGCTGACGATATCCGTACAAAAGCAATACCTACTGACCACCCTGCGTTTGCGGCGGCTGAAAAAGACGTTAACGATCGCATTAACCGCCTTATGGGCATCAAGGGGAAGCGAAGCGTGGAAAGCTTTCATAAGCGCTTGGGGAAAATAATGTGGGACAAGTGCGGCATGGGTCGGAATGCCAAAGGACTGAAAGAAGCCATAGAAGAAATTAAGTCACTTAAAAAGGAATTCTGGAGCGATGTCCGGATTCCAGGTGATATTAAAGAATATAACCCTGAGTTAGATAAGGCAGGGCGTGTAGCAGATTTTATTGAACTAGGTGAGCTGATGTGCATTGACGCGCTTAACCGCAATGAAAGTTGCGGCGGCCACTTCCGCGAAGAATATCAGACCGAAGATGGCGAAGCATTGCGCGATGACGAAAACTACATGAATGTTTCTGCCTGGGAATATAAAGGGGACGGAAATTTTGTAATGCATAAAGAAGAATTGATTTACGAAGTTGTTCATCCATCACAGAGAAGTTACAAGTAAAAATATTATAAGTTGATGAAGAATAGCAATAAGTATTGCGCTATTTCCGAAATACAAAATCGTAACGTATGCAACATTATCATATGAACCTCACCTTAAAGGTTTGGAAGCAAAAAAACAACAAAACACAAGGTGCCTTTGAAACGTTTAAGGTGAGCAACATTTCTTCTGAAATGTCATTCCTTGAGATGTTTGATGTGTTGAATGAGCAGTTAGTGGCGGAAGGTAAAGAGCCTGTGGCTTTTGATCATGACTGCCGTGAAGGTATTTGCGGCATGTGCAGTATGTATATAAATGGCCGCGCGCATGGCCCGTGGACGCATAATACTACCTGCCAGCTGCACATGCGCGAGTATAAAGATGGTGATACTATAGTAGTAGAGCCATGGCGCGCTAACGCCTTCCCGGTTATTAAAGATCTGGTAGTTAACCGTAGTTCGTTTGATCGAATTATACAATCAGGGGGTTATATATCAGTCAATACCGGTAATGCCGTTGATGCGAACGCACTGCCTGTTGAGAAACAAAAAGCTGACGACTCTTTCGCCGCTGCCATGTGTATCGGTTGTGGGGCTTGTGTAGCCGCCTGTCCTAATGCTTCCGCCATGTTATTCGTTTCTGCAAAGGTTTCTCACCTTTCGTTACTTCCTCAGGGGGAGCCGGAGCGTAAAGCACGTGCAGTTAACATGGTGAACCAGATGGATACAGAAGGGTTCGGTAGCTGCACTAACATTGGTGCATGTGAGGCGGAATGTCCTAAAGGCATTTCACTTGAAAATATCGCCCGCCTCAACCGTGAATATATTTCAGCGGTGCTATCAGGTAGTGCAAACAGCGCATAAGACTATTAATAATCAAACAAATCCCGGTAACTTGCTGTACCGGTATTTTTGTATTATTTTAATCGTAATGACGCGATTATCAAGGTTGCAGAGCGGACGGCCTGATTTTTGTAATTAAAACATTTAAACACAAAAAACATGAGATTATTTTCAGCAGCGATTCTGGTCCTCGCAATTCAAATGATCAGTATGGATTGCTTTGCACAGCCGCTACGCCCGCGTTTAAGGAGACATCCGCGAAGAGCAGTTGTGCGGCCTGACGGCTCCCGTATTAATAGGCATCCACATCCACATCGCCCGGGGGCTTTACGCAGGTCACGGCAATTACCACCTGCACCTCCACGGCCGCCTAGGCCACCAAGACCGTAACAAAGTAGGTATAATGACAAGATAAATAAATTTTTTTGCTGTTGTTATTGTATGAACAAAATAAAATACTCAATATATTTTACTTCTTGCTTCCTTATTTCAACAGGCGCTTCCGCACAGGTGGCGCCTGTTGAAGTTAAAGGGCCATTAGCCATACTGGTGCAGTTAAAAGCGGAACGCAACAGAGAAGAAGGTTTAGCAAGGGCTAACAACACCTCTATGCTGCAAGCACTGAGGAACGACCGGGACAAAGTGAGGGAAGTAATGATCAATGATTTTACTGATCACTTCAAATATTGCCCTGTATACTACTTTATAGATACGAATTACGACAAGATTAAGGCGAACATGCTTGCTGGTGTTTTGCTCGATAAAGATGGATCACCATTGCAGCAACTGCCGGCGTTGAAGGACAAATACCTCATTATCACTTATGGTAAACCTGAACTGCCACAGATTAACGGTAATGAATATCATGGGATAAGTGTTGGGAAGGGACTGATTATTAATGATGCGCATTTTAAACAGTTGGCCTATTTTTATAAAATGGAGTATGATGAGAAAAAATTGAAAAAACGATCTTCACCGAAATACTACTTTAAGTCCCGGATTTTTGATATGGAATATTTCCCTGGTGCCGAATTACTCAATAAAAGGATGGCTTCAAATCCTGTTCACATTCCTGATTCAAAGTTGCAATTAAACAAATAACTGTCTGTAAAATAAAAATAGCCACTCAAATGAGCGGCTATTTTATTTAGTTAAAATTACTTAATATTTATCAGATAAGTTTCTGCGGTTCAATAGGCGCATCTTCATTTGCTATTGCGTCTTCATAGGGTCTTTTTCCTATCAGGTTCTCCATATCGTCTTTAAATATTACTTCTTTTTTCAGTAGTTCTTCAGCGATGGCGGTTACATATTGCATTTTATCAACAAGCAGTGCTTTTGTTTTGTCGTAGGCTTCAGCTACCAGTTTACGCACCTCGTTGTCAATCATTTTACCTGTTTCCTCAGAATAAGGTTTTGAGAAACTGTTTTCGTTTTGAGGGTCGTAAAATGAAATATTGCCTATGTTTTCATTCATACCGTACATCGATACCATTGCGTAGGCCATGCGGGTAACATGCTGCAGATCGCTTAACGCACCAGTTGATATTTTACCAAATACCAGTTCTTCAACAGCCCTGCCGCCAAGTGACATACACATATCATCCATCAGATGGTCTGTAGTACGGATATACATCTCTTTTGGCAGGTATTGCGCATACCCCAATGCCGCTACTCCGCGCGGAACTATTGTTACTTTCACCAATGGGTGAGCGTGTTCCAGGAACCAGCCTGATACTGCATGTCCGGCCTCATGATAAGCAATAATGCGCTTTTCTTCGGGAAGTATAATTTTATTCTTCTTTTCAAGACCACCTATCACACGGTCAACCGCATCATTGAAGTCTGACATTTCAACTTCTGGCTTACCTTTCCTTGCTGCAATAAGTGCAGCTTCATTACAAATATTTGCAATGTCGGCTCCTGCAAAACCAGGCGTCTGAACCGCAAGTTTATGGATATTCAAATCTTTTGACTTTTTGATAGGTTTCAGATGCACATCAAATATCTTTTCCCTGCCTTTAACATCAGGGATGTCTATTGAAATCTGCCTGTCAAAGCGACCCGGGCGCAACAATGCGGTATCTAATACGTCAGGCCTGTTAGTAGCAGCAAGTACTATAATGCCGCTATCCCCGCTAAAACCATCCATTTCCACGAGCATCTGGTTCAGGGTGTTTTCCCTTTCATCATTGCTCATCATCATGTTTTTGCCTCTCGCGCGGCCAATAGCATCAATTTCATCAAT
>JACMPD010000058.1 GCA_014377675.1 Taibaiella sp. | reverse complement strand
TCCGCACAGGTAAGGCTGGAGTATAAAGGGGAGATATGTGTTATTTCAGGAGATTATAAAACGGAGTACGATGGTATCAGTACAGCTTTTGAACCGGTGAAATGCCATTCCTTCGTTACGGAGAGCACCTTTGGGCTGCCCATATATACATGGAAAAAACAAGAAGAGGTATTTGACAATATCCGTAACTGGGTGGCCGCTAACCTCGCACAAAACAAGACATCTGTGCTGATAGCATATAGCCTGGGTAAGGCGCAGCGCCTGATCAAAAACCTCACCGGCGGCCAACCCATATACGTACACCAAAGCATAGCTAACCTCAATGAAGTAATCAGGAACCACCACATTGACCTGCCCGAAACAACAACAATAACGCCTGACCTTACAAAAGATATATTGCAAAAAGGAGTACTGATAGTGCCGCCGGTAATGCGGGACAGCAAGTGGATAAAGACGCTCATCAACCCTGTGATAGGCGTATGTTCGGGGTGGATGCAGGTGCGGGCCCACAAGCGCTGGGAAAGCATTGATGCCGGTTTTCCCCTGAGTGACCATGCGGACTGGCCAGGCCTGCTGGACGCAATCAGTGCCACGGGTGCGGAAAAAATCTTCGTGACGCATGGTTTTACAGCGGCTTTCAGCAGGTACCTGAATGAAGCAGGCCTGGAAGCTAAAGAAGTGATGACGAAATTCGGCGCCAATGATGATGAAACCACCGCCGCCACACCTAAAGAAGATGACACCCAAAACCAGCAGCCATGAAAAGATTTACACTACTGATACAGCAACTGGAGCTCAGCAATAAAACCAATGATAAAATAGCCGCATTGGTCAATTATTTTACGCATGCTGAAGACAAGGACAAGGTGTGGGTATTGGCTTTCTTCACCGGAAAAAAACCCAAACGCCCCATAAAGGCGGCATTACTTAAGTATTGGGTAATGGAGATAACAGGCCTCCCCGAATGGCTGTTCACAGAATGCCATCACAATGTTGGCGACCTGAGCGAAACCATTGCCCTGCTGTTGCCACTGGAAAATGAAACATCTGACAGACCGCTGTATGAGTGGATAGAAGAGCTGCAGACCATGGAAGGAAAGGATGACGCAACCAAAAAAGCGTTCGTGATGAACGCATGGCGTACACTGGATACACAGGAGCGGTTTATCTTTAATAAACTGATATCAGGCAATTTTCGCATAGGCGTTTCTGATAAGCTGCTTGTAAATGCACTTGCCAGGCTGAGCGGCAACGAACCAAGCCGCATAATGCACAGCATTATGGGTAAATGGGACCCTTATCTCGTTGCTTTCGCAGAGCTTACAGAAGGGACCAATGTAAATACCGACAATTCCTGGCCCTACCCGTTTTGCCTGGCCTATGCACTGGAAAACCAGCCCGCCACTCTCGGCGAAACAAATCAATGGCAGGCGGAATGGAAGTGGGATGGTATACGCGGCCAGGTAATAAAGCGCAACGGAGAACTGTTTATCTGGTCCAGGGGCGAAGAATTGGTAACGCCACAGTTTCCGGAACTACAGGTGTTCATGCAATACCTGCCTGATGGTACAGTAATAGACGGCGAAATACTGGCAGTGAAAGATAAACACGTTCTCCCCTTCAGCACGCTGCAGCAACGACTCAACCGTAAAGTTATCAGCAAGAAACAATTGGAAGATGCTCCCGTTGGCTTTTACATATACGACCTGCTGGAATATAAAGGCGCAGATATAAGAGAGCGGCCAATGAAGGAACGGAGATTGCTGCTGGAACAACTGGTAGCCGAACATATAAAAACAGAAAGCATACAACTTTCGCCAACTGTAAAATTCGATACCTGGGAAGAGCTGGCCACCATACGTGAAGGCGCACGCGAACTGAACAGCGAAGGGATTATGCTGAAAAAACTCGATTCGCACTACCACAGCGGGCGTAAACGCGGCGACTGGTGGAAATGGAAAATAAACCCCTACACGGTTGATGCAGTAATGATATATGCGCAAAAAGGAAGCGGCAGGCGTGCCGGCCACTACACTGACTACACCTTTGCGGTAAGGGACGGCGAAATGCTGGTAACCATAGCCAAAGCGTATTCCGGACTCACCGACGAGGAAATAAAAGAGGTGAGCAGTTTTGTAAACAAAAACTCAATTGAAAAATTCGGGCCGGTGCGCACAGTGAAGCCTGAACTGGTTTTCGAAATAGCGTTTGAGGGCATAGCGGAAAGCAAAAGGCATAAAGCGGGCATAGCGCTCAGGTTCCCCCGCATAGCCAGATGGCGTAAAGACAAGGTTGCTGCCGAAATTAACACACTGGAAGATTTGCGGCAACTGTTACAATCAACTTTATAACTACTTTCGGGTAACAAACAGGGTTATAATTTGGAACTGGAACAGACAAAGGGATATAAGAAAATAAATGCATGGCTAAAATCCGGCAAAAGGCAACCCTTCGTCTTTCAAAAGGAGGCCTGGCGGTATTATCTTGAAGGGTACAGCGGCATTGTAAACGCCCCCACGGGTTTTGGTAAAACGTTTTCTTTGTTCCTGGCCATACTGATAGAGGCTTTTAACGAAGAGGAATCAGCCGTTAAAAAGAAAAAAACGAAACAAGGTACCAGGCTGATATGGATAACGCCCCTCCGCTCACTGGCTAAAGATATTGGCCGGGCCATGGCAGAAACCTTTGAGGCGCTGAATATGGACTGGAAAGTGGGCGTCAGAAATGGCGACACCACCCAGGCGGAAAAAGCGAAGCAGAAAAGGACAATGCCCGAGGTACTGCTGATAACACCCGAAAGCCTGCACCTGATGCTGGCCCAAAAAGAAACACCGGAAATATTCAAAAACCTTAAATGCATTGTAGCCGACGAGTGGCATGAATTACTCGGATCAAAAAGAGGTGTACTGGTGGAGCTTGCCCTTTCCCGCATAAAAGGAATAGTAAAAGAAAACCGGGATGAAGACCTGCGGATTTGGGGCATCTCAGCTACGATTGGCAACCTGGAAGAAGCACTGGAAGTATTGCAACCACTAACCAATGTAAAAAAAACAATTGTAAAAGCCGACCTTCAGAAGAAAACAATCATCACCTCTGTACTGCCTGATACCATTGAGACGCTGCCATGGGCGGGCCACATGGGGCTGAAACTGGCTTACAAGCTGTTGCCAATAATAGAAAAAAGCAAAACGACATTGCTGTTCACCAATACACGCGGCCAATCAGAACTATGGTACCAGCACCTGCTGAACCTGGAGCCTGACCTTGCCGGCCTGATAGCCATACACCACGGCTCTATTGACTTTGAGTTGCGCAACTGGATAGAGGACGCAATACACAAGGGCAGCCTGAAAGTGGTGATCTGTACTTCATCGCTTGACCTCGGAGTTGACTTTAAGCCGGTTGATACGGTGGTGCAGGTAGGTTCGCCCAAGGGTGTTGCCCGCTTCCTGCAACGTGCGGGCCGCAGCGGGCACTCCCCACATGACACTTCACAGATCTATTTTTTGCCTACCCATGCGCTGGAACTGGTAGAAGCAGCAGCCATAAAAGAGGCCGCGGCAGCCAACAACATTGAGACCCGGGAGCCATTTATACTGTGTTATGATGTGCTGGTACAGTACCTGGTAACGCTGGCCATAGGCGATGGTTTTGACGACCATAAGATATACCGCGAAGTAAGTGCAACACACGCCTTTAAAGAAATGCTGCCCGAAGAGTGGGGCTGGTGCCTGCAGTTTATAACCACCGGTGGCAGCACCCTGGGTGCTTATGACGAATTTCAGAAAGTGAGTAAGGACGAAGATGGCCTGTGGAAAGTAACCAACCGGCAAGTGGCCATGCGGCACCGCCTGCATATAGGCGTTATAGTGAGTGATGCCATGATGAAGGTGAAATTTTTGTCAGGCGGCTACATTGGCATGATGGAAGAATACTTTATATCAAGGCTTAACCCAGGTGACTGCTTCACCCTCGCCGGCCGCATACTGGAATTTGTGCAGGTGAAAGACATGACGGCAATAGTGAAGAAAACAAAGAAGAAAAGCGCCGTAACCCCAAGCTGGAATGGCGGCAGGCTACCCCTTTCAGCCAACCTGGGTGCAGTGCTGCGCAAAAAATATAACGAAACGCTCAACAAAACCCACAACGATATTGAACTGGACGCCGTGTACCCGCTCTTTCTGTTACAGCAAAAAATATCACATGTACCTACGGATACTGAGTTACTTATTGAGCTAATAAAAAATAAAAATGAATATCACCTGTTCGCCTATCCTTTTGAGGGGCGGCTGGTGCATGAAGTGCTTGCCGCGCTGGTGGCCTACCGGCTGGGCAAGCTGCTCCCTATTACCTTTTCAATAGCTATGAACGATTACGGCTTTGAGCTCATGAGCGAAACAGAAATACCAATGGATGACTCTATAGCGTACGACGTTTTTTCGCCTGAAAACCTGGAGCAGGATATTGCGCAAAGCATCAATGCCACCGAAATGGCCAGGCGCAAATTCAGGGACATAGCGTGTATTGCAGGACTGGTTTTCCAGGGGTTTCCAGGCAAGTTTGTAGCGAACCGTCATTTGCAGGCATCAGCAGGTTTATTTTTTAATGTGTTCGCTGATTATGACAAACATAATTTACTTTTGCGGCAGGCTTATGACGAGGTGTTTCATTACCAGCTTGAAGAGCCAAGGCTGGTGGCGGCATTGCAACGGATACAACAAAGCCGGATAGTGATTACCAACCCGCGCTCATTTACCCCCCTGTCATTCCCCATAAAGGTGGATAGCATGCGCGAGACAATGAGCAGTGAGGCGCTAGAGCAAAGGATAGAAAGAATGAAGGCGGAAGCCACGAGGTTTAGCGACTGATGAAGATAACAACCCACGACACGGAAATAATACTGGATAAAGATCGCGCCATTTACCTGCCTGCTCACCGCCTGCTGGTACTCAGCGATTTGCACCTGGGTAAGTCGGCTCACTTCAGGCGGGGCGGCCTCCCCGTACCCTCCTGCATAGCCCAGGCTGACCTGTTGCGGCTTACTAACCTGTTGGAACTTTATACACCCGAAACCCTGCTGATAACGGGTGATATGTTTCACCATGGCTTGAACAGCGATATAGAAGAATTTGCACAGTGGAAGCAGCAGTATTCTGCTGTTAAGTTTGTGCTGGTAAAAGGCAACCATGATTTATTAAAAGACGCAGACTACAAAAAACTCGGGATAGAGGTACATGAACCGAGCTACTGCCTGGGGCCGTTCTGTTTTATACATGATGCGCCAAAGTACGACGGCGCCGAGCTCTACCCCATCAGTGGCCACATACATCCCGGGGTTACGCTCACCGGCGCGGCCCGGCAACGCATGAAATTCCCGTGTTTCTATTTCGGCGCGAAGTATGCCGTGCTGCCCGCCTTCAGCGTTTTTACCGGCCTCGCCAATTTGCCGATGAGTAAAAATGACAGGGTTTTCGCTATAACGCCGGGGAAGGTGATGGAGGTGTAGTGGTTTGTTTCATATTCCTGAAGCATGATTTTCAGGATATACAATAATTAGAATAACGGGGGAACTTTGTTGTTCAGTTGTCATGGTTTTAACCCGTGGATAATAGGGCAATGTCTGAATCACGGAATAGACGGATGAAGAGGAAAGACACGGAACATATGACAAAATGCGTATATAAGATTATTTTAGCTGTCTATCCACAGATAAGCTGATTTCAATGATTTCTCTGAACATACAAGGAGAAATGAATCCGTGAAATTCGTGTAACCTTTTAAAAATCCGTGATTCAGAAAAAAGACTTTTGTGTAAAATTCACGGCCGCTGCAGCAAAGCCGAACCGCAATAGATGTTGCTGGTCTTGCGCCAGGCATGTATCTTTATAAAATAGTAGAAGACGGCGCGGTGAAAGACAAGGGTAAATTAATTAAAAATTAATACTATGCGGAATTTTTTTCTTCTCATACTGTTGTGCGCGGGGCTTTCAGCCAGCGCACAACAGTATTTTAATAAACGCTATACCTTATTTTCTCATGGAGTAAGTTTTTCAGCGGTAATACCCAGGGATAATAAATACTATACTGTGGGTTGTACCTGGGACAGCAGCAACACTTCACCCAGCCCGCAGATAACCGGTATTAAATTCACCATATTGGATAATGCAGGGAACGTGTTGCGAGATACAGTTTACCAGCGGCCGGGAATTAAGAACTTCTACCAGCAATTTAATAATGCGTTTTTTTCCCTGCCTGACAAAGGCTTTCTACTGGCTGTGGAGCAGGACTATGAACTGGCAACAGGTATTGCCTATGCCATG
>JACMPD010000057.1 GCA_014377675.1 Taibaiella sp. | reverse complement strand
TCAGCACGGCTTCTTTCAGCATTGGCAGATAGAGCGAATGGTGGCGGTGATCGTGTAACGCAATAACAGATGCAAAAATAGATCCGTTCGCTATCGATGGCCACTTATAGCGATGTACGTATTTTAGCAAATACGCAAAATGCAGGCTATCTGACAATAAGATTCTGTCTGATATTGAATCGGCGGTGCTGTCATCTGTGGCGGCCTCCATTAATTTTCTCAATAACTGATCCTCCTCAACCATTTTTTCTAATGCCAGGTAAGCTTTGCTTTTTGGAGTATTATAGACCTTAGTAAACGTATCGAGGTACTTCCTCCTGATTGCTGAAGTAGTAAGGTAGTGATGTTGTAAGAATGAATCAAGTACGCCTGGAGCAGGTACTTCCAGCAACATATAATATGGATTAACGCGCATCAGATGCGCTCCCGCCGCTACGCTATCTCCCGCTTTACTGCAGCTATCCACCAACATTAACTGGCCGAAGCAGGAATTGCGGTAGGCAACTAATAAATTATATTTTTCAGTTACTGTAAGGCTGTCCGCAACGGTTTGCGCCGTCAAAATATGCGATAGAAAGCACAGAATGATTACAACTGCTTTTTTCATTGGGTTTATTAAAATTCGTTTTTGCTATGGTGCCGCTCTCTTGTGCCTGCCGCTGATTGCTCTTTCCGCCCCGCCGCTGAGGGAGATATTGGCGGTAGCTAATTGCTATCCCAATCTTTGCCGCCGGTAACGGGTATTGGCAGGTACATTTCTATAACAATCAAATTTAAGAATAATTATCTGATTTTTGTTAGCCCGTTCCACTACTTGCTCCCCTTTAATTTTATGGAGCTATTCTATAAAATTTTGCCTCACAGCCCCATTGCCCGCCATGGCCACACCCATTCCATATCGCTGGTGTTGCCGCCACTGGCGGTTGTAGTCCTCGGCGGCAGTGGTACGCATATGCCAATACTGCAATTCCCGTACCCCCCTTTGCGGGAAGAGAATTGTAGTATTGGCATATGCCGGCGACCCTCAAGTCCCCCAACTACTAATGGAAATAATCAAAGACTTTTAATAATCACGCTGACTATAATGCCAGCCATTTTTTAGCTTCTTCTGTTTCGGCTATGGTATAAGATTTTACTTCGCCCGGCAGTATGTGGGCGGCCATATCGGTCATTTTATTTACACCGGGCTGGTCAGTTACTATGGCCATCTTACGCCATTTCAGCAGGTGCATGAGCCCCATTTTTATATCGTCAAACCATGCGCCCGGCGTCAGGTTACTGATGTCTGTATCCAGTATCAGCATGTATTTAATATCGCCTTTGCGCTCCGCAAGCGCATTAACCGCCGGCAACAACACATTGTCAAAATCTTCTTTCGTTATCTGCCCTGTGGCTCGGAAGCCAACTACATCAGCGGCTACATCTTTAAGTTGTTCTATCATAAAACGTTATTACACTCGCCGGTAACAAATTCATGCCACAGGGGTAAGGCGGGCGTGGAGATAAAAGTTTATTGAATTTTCTTACTACTATTTCATTAGCAGTGACATGCCCACAGTTTCAATTTTAATATCCCATTATGCCATATGTTTAACACATAATTACCTATTAAAAGATTCCCCCTCCTACGGGTGCGCTGCCACCCACACCTCGCCGTCTTCGAAAAATTCTTTTTTCCAGATAGGGACGGTGGTTTTCAGGGTGCTGAGGGCGTAGCGGCAGGCTTCAAAGGCGGCCGCGCTGTGTGCCGCTGATATGGCTATGATTACTGCTGTTTCGCCCACTTCAAGGGTGCCCTTGCGGTGGTGTATCGCTACCTTGTGTACCGGCCATTGCGCCATAGCCGTGGCGGCTATTTTTTCAAGTTCCAGGAGGGCCATTTTTTCATATGCCTCAAACTCCAGCCGCAGCACCCTGCGCCCGGCGGTGTGGTTCCTCACTGTGCCTACAAATACGTCTGTTCCGCCACATTTGGGGTCAGCCACCCGGCTGATGCAGGCGTTTATGTCCAGGGGGGCGCCGCTAATTAAAAAGTCTGTCATTGAGGTCAATTTTAACCGCCGCTCACGGGCGGTATTAAGGCTATTTCGTCGCCGGGTTTCAGTTCGGTGGCGGGTGTGCCGTATACACAGTTAACGGCTACAAGGTATGATTTCAACGCCGCGAGCGTTGGGTACTTACCCTCCAGCAGGGTTTTAAGGGCCGCAACGGTTGCGCCACTGTCCATTGTAACTTCAATTTCAGGGGCCGAGAATATGTCTTTGGCAATACCAAACCCGGTTACAGTTAGTTCCATAGCTGCTGCAAATGTAAGTGATTCTGCAAAACCTGCACCCCTGCTGCGAACACCAGCAGGGCCGTTACCCGCCTGATAGCGACCGCCGAAAAGCGGTTAACACCCAGCCGCGACCCCAGCTGCCCGCCCACCAACACTGCCGCACAAAGCAGGCCTGTACGGGTATAGTTAACCGGCCCGTGCGCCTGGGTGAGGTGCGCCCCCAGGCCGGAGATAGAATTGACGAGTATAAAAAACGATGCAGTCGCCGCTATTTTTTTTGGTGTATCCCACCGCAACAGGTGCAGCAGCGGGGATAGAAATATGCCCCCGCCAATACCCACCATGCCCGAAAGGAACCCGATACTCCCGCCCATAATGCCGCTTTTAAGTGCCGGGTAGGGTGCAGCATTGTCCGAAGGAGAATCGGGTGGTGTTTTAATTACCAGCAATATGGCGGCCACTACCAGGCTGCACCCCAGCAAAATAAAAAACGCGTCAACGCTCAGTTTCATTTTTCCGCCTATATAGGCCATGGGTATGCTTGCCAGTACCAGCGGCAGTATTTTTTTTAAATCAAGTTGTTTTTTAATAATGAACAGAATGCTGCCCCCGGTTACAACAATAATATTGCACAGCAGTGCCGTAAGTTTCATTTCATAAACCGGCAATTGGTACAGGGCCAGCAACGCCAGGTAGCTGGAGGCCCCGCCAAACCCTACCGACGCGTACATAAAAGAAATGAACCCGAAAAAAAGGAGTAGTTCCCAGTGCTGCATAAGTGCAAGGTAATATTTACCGGCTATACGGCCATAGGGTGGTTGGTGGAGGGCAAATACTGGAGGCGTTTTATAGCTTATACTGTGTTAAATTGTCTATTTTTGGGGCTGATTATAGTTGTAATATGAAAAGATACATAGCGTTGGCGTTGATATTCTTGTCTCTTTTAGCGTCATGCCGCGAAGATGATATAGAGCCTGAAGTGGAAAAGTGCAAAATTATTAACCAGAACCTAAATAAATATACCCGCAAAACTTTCGACTATACCGGCCAGGCGGAAAATGCCGCCATCGTGACTGGTTACTTAGACGGGGAGCAACTGAAAATGGCCCGCGCCTCCGCTTTCACTGACCTTGGCCGCAAGGAGGATTGCTTTTACTTTCACAAAAACAAGCTGATAGCGGTAAAGCAGGAAGAATATCTATATAACAAACCCTCTTACTTTACCGAAGATATGGCCACCAAACTGGGTGACAGCGTGTGGTATGATGATGCCAAAACGGTAATGAAAACGAACTGGTATTACTTCTACAGCGGCAAATTGGTAAAGTGGATAAACCCCGACCACCGCATAATGCCGGAAACAGACAAACAATACGATTTTAAGAATGACGGCTTGCTCAGCGACGCCGAAAAACTGAAGAAAATGATGCTCACTGAGCAGTAGCACGCTGTTGCCGCTTCCTTTTTACCAGTGAAAAACCATGCATAAACACAGCCACCGGCATTAGATAGCCCGCCAGGTAAGTATAGGGGAACAGCCCAAAACCCAGGTTGGCGATGCCCTGTGGCTTGTGCCAGATGGCGGGGGCATAGGCCGTTGACATAAATATAAACACCACTGTGGCGAGCGTAGCCAATCCTGAGATATTGTACAATAACAGCAGTGGCCTGTTCATCTCTTTCCTGAATGCGAGATAGCCCACTAAGGGCGCGGCGAGCCCAATGACAATATCAAAGT
Organism: Taibaiella sp.; assembly: GCA_014377675.1. GTDB lineage: Bacteria > Bacteroidota > Bacteroidia > Chitinophagales > Chitinophagaceae > Flavipsychrobacter. The sequence goes on along the minus strand of JACMPD010000057.1, from coordinate 4,438 downwards.
TGTAGCCATCAAAAGTACCTTCCCGGGGCACAATTCCGGCTTTAAAGCCCATGAGTAACAGCAGCTCAACGGCTATACGAAAGGCCTGGAAGTATACAGGCCAGCTTGCAGGCGTCTGCGTAATTATATTTTTAAACCTGCCACTGCCAAAGAAAAGGCCGGTAAAAGCGAACAGCGGCAACACCAGCAGCAGTGGTACCCGTGGTGGAAAAGTGGTAACCAGGAAAACGCCCTTTATGGATAGTGCGCCAACGTATACCAGCCACGCCGCCATTGCCACCCCTGTAATTAGTAAGAATTTTTTTCGCCCTGCTTCGTCAGGGATAGCTGATTGGGTAATGCGGCTGAGGGCCAGCAGCAACAGGACCGACACGATAAGGGTAAGTATTATAAAACCGGCTTGCAGCATGACTGTAGTTTTTTGCAAAATTATTGCTTTCAGGTGCAACCGAGTTATTCAAAGTTGCAATTTTTAAAACGGTTTTTTTAGCCTTCACCGGTAGGTGGGTATGAGTCTGTTAATGTGGCCAAATGGGTAAGCGTGATTTTTTCTTCGTATTGCTGGTATCCTGCGCTGAGTCTTTTTTTAATTCTCCCTGCCAGTTGTCTTGGGGCTATCACCTTCAGGTTTTCACCGAAGCCGAGGAGCTCCCGCTCCAATTCGAAATTGATTACCACATCAATGCGAAGCAGCGTTCCAAGCGTTTCCTCCCTTAGAACCGTTTGGGAGTGGTGCAGCGGCTTGGTGATCACATAGGGGGCGTTTGCTTTGTCAATAAACAATATCACTTTCTGCGGCCTGTCTTTTTCGCTCTTGGTAACCCCGAGCAAATCATTGTAGTAGCGGTCAAAATCGATACCTTCGTAAGCTTCGAATGGCACCTGCTGATACGGGGCGAAACCAACAATACGGTCAAGCGCCAGGTTGAACAACGTCTTGTTTTTTTGCCCGCGCACTACCAGGAACCAGCGGTTACGGTACTCCTTCAGCAGGTAAGGGAAATAGACCTGCTTTGTGGCACTTACCGCCTTAAAGGATTTGTATTCAATGAGCAAGGTGCGTTTATTGAGTACGGCACTGTAGAGCGGCATTATATGTTCCATGCCTTTTACCTGCTTGTTGCTTTCCATTTGTATACAGTTGGCACTCTGATTCGTTGATTTATTCAGGTTGTTTTCTAGCCTGGCTATCATATCGCTCATTTCATCAAAATAGCTGAATCCGTTGAATTGCTTCAGCACGCCTACTATCTCTTTCATCATGTTTACATCGGCATCGTTTATAGGTGCTTTTGTTATGCTGTAGGCGGGGTCTTCATATTCATAGTACTTCCTGTCTTTGATGATAATAGGCGCATTGTAGCCCAGTTTGTCGCTGCGCATCAGTTGAATGTCAGCCTGTATGGTGCGCCTGCTTACACCGGTGGCTATCCCTTCATAGTCATACAATACAGCGGCTACCTTCTCTATGAGGTCTTCGAGTGTCCATTTGCGGTACCTGTTTTGCAGGCAGTCATTAATAGCTTTGTAGCGGATAAGCGCGAGTTTGTTGATAGACATAGTGTGTGCGTTATTTCAAAAATACAATATTATCAGGCAACTGCGCAACATAGCTGCGCAGTAAAATAAATTGCACCATATTACGGCGACGGTAATTTATTGAATGGTCGTTATGACAGCTACTGGGCAATGATTCTGTTTTGTTCATTTTTAAACTTTTTTAAAATTATTTTTAGCTGCGCAGGTACGCTGCACAGCAGCCATAGCATATTTGCACTATCAAAGTAACGAGATGAAAACTAAACTGAATGGCAACGACCTGCAAACCGCAGGGTACACTGAGGGAAAGATACTGGGCCTGGCTCTGGACGCGCTGAAGGCTTTTGGCGAAACGCCAAAGGATGAACTTATCGCGCTGATGAAAAAAGTTAGAGATTACCCTGAAAGCTTCCTTGATGACCCTGTGCTGATGCCGCTGGCCGCGGCAATGGTGGAAGCAACCCACACACCCGCTGATGATACAATAGCGCTGAATGAACATACCGAGGCCTATGCTGTGTTTGGCGCGGACTATATAGAAGAAGGGGCGCGTAAGCAGATGGACGTAGCCATGAAGCTGCCCGTGACGGTTGCCGGTGCGCTGATGCCCGACGCGCACCAAGGGTATGGCCTCCCTATTGGCGGAGTGCTGGCTACAAGGAACGCCATTATACCCTATGGTGTGGGCGTGGATATTGGCTGCCGTATGGCGCTTTCAGTTTTTGATATTCCAGAAGCATTTTTCCTGGCTAACGAAGCTAATTTCAAACGGCAGTTGATAGCGCATACAAAATTCGGGGCGGGCGCCGGCTACCACGGGCGTTACAAAGCTGACCACGAAGTACTGGACCGCGGGGAGTTTAACCTTACCGCACTGACAAAACAACTCAAAGACAAAGCCAGCACGCAGCTCGGTACCTCAGGCGGTGGTAACCACTTTGTGGAGTGGGGTATTATTGAGTTTGAACAGGCTGATGCTCCGTTGGGTGTACCACAGGGGCGCTATGTGGCACTGCTGACGCACTCGGGTTCCCGTGGGTTTGGCGCTACCATAGCGGGGCACTACACCAGGCTGGCCAAAAGCATCTGTAAACTGCCCAAGGAAGCCATAAACCTGGCCTACCTGGATATGAACAGCGAAGCCGGAATGGAGTACTGGCTGGCCATGAACCTGGCGGGTGACTACGCCTCCGCCTGCCATGAGATCATCCATAAAAAGCTGACGGCCGCTATTGGCGGGCACCTGCTGGCAAAGGTGGAGAACCATCATAATTTTGCCTGGAAAGAAATGTGGAACGGTGAAGAGGTAATGGTACACCGCAAGGGAGCCACGCCTGCCGGCAAGGGAGTATTGGGTATAATACCCGGCAGCATGACAGCACCCGGCTTCCTGGTAAGAGGTAAAGGGGAACAGACCTCCATTAACTCCGCAGCACACGGAGCCGGCCGACAAATGAGCCGTACTAAGGCCATACAAAACATAACAAAGAACGAAATGCGCGCCATACTTAAAGAGCACAATGTAACGCTGGTAGGCGCCGGCCTTGATGAAGCCCCTATGGCCTATAAGGACATTAACAGGGTAATGGCCGCCCAACAGGAACTTGTAGATGTGGTAGCGAGATTCACCCCGAAAATAGTGCGTATGGCGGATGATGGCAGCAGGGAAGATTAGTGGTTGTTTTATTGGTGCTGTTTGTTTCAGCGTTGTGCCACACCCGCCGGATGTGGCTCAACTGTTTTTGCCCATGTTGTTTCACCTGGCCGCGCTGGTGTATTGCTCTTTGTTTGTTTGTTTTTCCTTTCATAAGTGAAAATATGCGGGAGTTTTTTTTACCTGCAGGACGAGCCGGGCATGGTGACACCGATTCGGGGCACCATGCCGCCCGGGTGGTAGCTAACGCATATTTATTTTTTGGCAAAACATTAGTTTTCAGCGTGTTGTGGCGATGGTGTTTTGGGATTTCGAATGTTGGGTTTTTTGTTGGGCGAGATGGCGGAATAGTGGCGTGTTTTTGTCTGAAAGGAGATTTTGAGGTTATAATTGTAGTTGCCACTGGTTATAGCCCGTGGCAACTTTGGAGTGTGTTGGCAGTTTAGGACCTACTTTATGGTGAGTAGGGAGTTGTGTATCCAGCCGATGGTTTTGATGCTGCGCGAGGTGCCGGTGGTGTTGTCTATCACCTCTTTTTTTTCGTTTACGAGGTACACCTTGGACCATTGTCCGCGCGTGCCGATAAGGCCAACTTCGTAGCCCACCGGTAACGACTTTATTTCGGCCGATGTGGTGGTGGCGGATACCCTTAGTTTGGTACCGGGTGTATTGGTTTTGTAAATGAAGCCGGTGTTATCGGTCTTGCCAAATACATTTTGCCTGAAGGCGTGCCAGTTAAATGCCGGCCCGGGGTCTGGCTTTCGGGCGGGCGATATATCATCATGCCCTATCGCGGTTACCAGTTGGTATGCGCTGAAGAGTGCACGGGCTAAGGCGTACAGGGCCTGCATCTGTGCATCAGGGTATATAAACCAGTGGTGGTTGTCTTTAGCCTTCCAGAATTTGTGTTTATGGTCAGCGGCTATTATCCGCGTGCTTTCAGTAGCGGGGTATAGCTTTGTTTTAGTAGCGGTCACCTGCCTGCGGTAACTGCCATCAGGCAGTTTTTCCAGATAGCCCGGGTTTACCAGCTCTATGCCTATGGCGTGTTCATTCATTGATGATACGCCATCCCAGGTGCTTGTACCGGCATGGTTGGCGCGCAGTGTAAATGGTATGAGCTGCGTAATAGTGCCATCAGTGTCTATTACCACATGGGCCGCAATGTGGTCAGGGTTAGCGGCGGTATTCATGAACCAGTCAATAGCGGACTGAGCGGTGTCGGTAGCCGTGTAATGTACTATG
>JACMPD010000056.1 GCA_014377675.1 Taibaiella sp. | reverse complement strand
TTGTTTGCGGAAATCGCCTCTTTTCCAGGCCTCGAAGAATTCACCCCAGGCGAGTGGATTGAGGATATTCATAGGTTTGTTCTGGCCATAGTAAACGGCATCGCGGGCTTGTTGCGCAAGGTATGCGCTCTGGGCTTCATGTCCATCACGGGGAAGGGTTTGGGCAAGCGCCCTTAGTACGTAGGCATCTGTGTTTCTCCTGGCTATTTCATATTTATCATTAGGGATGCGCCAGTGCAGGAAGGCATAGTCAAAGGCTTCTTTGGATGGCAGGGGGCGTATGATGGTTTCAGGCAGGTAAAAGGTATCCTGCACCATTAGCTGAATTAAAGAAAAATACTGGCCCTTAAGGTCTTTATTTACAACAAATTCTTTTGGCCGGAAGCCGAGACAGCTGAACTGTAGCGTATCGCCTTTGTAACAAACAATGCTGAAAACGCCGGAATATTCTGATTCCACGCCCCTGTTTTTATTCTTTACCTGTATGGTTACATCACCCACCGCACGCAGGCTGTCCGCTGTCATGGTAACACCATTGATCTGTATGATGTTATCAAAAGTCGATTGCCCGAAAGCAATATTCCCGGCCAGCAGGACAAAAAGCGTAATGTAAAATGATAGCCTCATGTATAGCAAAGTTACGTAATAAACTATTAAGAACGAAAGGGGCTTTTTCTTTAAATGGCACCCAGTGACTTAAACTTAGTTAAAAAATCAGTTTTCCGCTGCGCCTTAACTACAAAGTAAGTATGTTTCACTTACTTTTGCGGGTGAAAAAAATACTTTTAACAAAGGTATATGATAACAAAAGAAAGTGTATTAGAGGCGTTGAGCAATGTACAGGAGCCCGACCTTGGAAAGGATCTTGTAACGCTCAACATGATAAGCGATATAGCCATTGACGGAAAGAACATTTCATTCACTGTTATACTTACCACACCTGCCTGCCCGCTGAAAGAAATGATAGAGCGCGCTTGTGTTACGGCCATTCACCACTTAGTAGATAAGGAAGCGAATGTAACGGTACACATGACCGCCAACGTAACCAATAACCGGAAGGACAACAAAGCAGTGCTGCCGGGCGTAAAAAATATTATAGTTGTAGCATCAGGCAAGGGTGGTGTAGGCAAATCGACCGTTGCAGTAAATCTTGCGATAGGACTAAGCAAAGAGGGCGCGAAAGTGGGCCTGCTTGACGCTGATATCTACGGTCCGTCCATACCTATAATGATGGGGCTGCGGGAAGAGCGCCCGAAAATGACAGATGTCAACGGTAAAAATATGATAGTGCCTATGGAGCGTTACGGCATCAAGGTAATGTCAATAGGTTTGCTTATTGATGAAAAGCAGGCTGTTATTTGGCGTGGGCCAATGGCAAGCTCAGCAATAAAGCAGTTTATAACCGACGTGTACTGGGGGGAGCTGGACTATCTGGTGATAGACATGCCGCCGGGCACCGGCGATGTACACCTGACACTGGTGCAGACTGTGCCGGTAACAGGCGCATTAATAGTATCTACACCACAGGCAGTGGCCGCGGCTGACGCAAGAAAAGCAATAATGATGTTCAGGCAAGCTCAGATCAACGTGCCGGTACTTGGCATTGTGGAAAATATGGCCTATTTTACTCCGGCAGAGCTGCCTGAAAATAAATATTATTTATTTGGCAAGGGTGGCGCAAGGCAGATGGCAGAGCAGTTTGATCTGCCGTTCCTTGGTGAAATACCTATAGTGCAGAGCATAAGGGAAGGTGGCGATAAGGGGATACCTGCCACTGTAGATGATGAGCAGGTGGCTATGGGTGCATTTACGGCACTGGCGCAGGCAGTGGCAAGAAATGTGGCTATGCGAAACGCAAACATGGAGCCAACAAAGATTTTGGAAATAGTGGGATAGAAGTATGAAGGGCGGAATAAAATTTTTACTTTTGAATCTGAATTCACGAATTATGAAGAAAATATTGTTTTCACTTGCGTTACTATCTGGGTTGCAACCCGTTTTCGCGGAAGATAAGAAGGCCAAAGATGCAGATAAGGTGATCCTTGAAATGGTTGCTGTGGCTGGTGGCACCTTTGATATGGGCGCTGATAGTGAAGCAGTGGATAGAAGACCCGCGCATACCGTTACGCTCAATAACTTCAATATTGGTAAGTATGAGGTGACCGAAGCCCAGTGGATGGCGGTGATGGGTGCCTTTCCTTCTTCTTACAGCTATTGCGATAACTGCCCAATAACCAATGTAAGCTTTAATGATGTGCAGGCTTTTATAGAAAAGCTCAATGCTATGAGCGGCAAGCATTACAGACTTCCAACGGAAGCAGAATGGGAATTCGCGGCCCGTGGCGGTGTAAAGGAACACATGAGGAAAGATAACTCTGATGAGCTGGTAGGCAGAAAGTACAGCGGCAAGGTGGTATTGCAGTATATAGCCTGGTTTGAGCGCAACGCTAAAGACCATGTGCACGCGGTAGGTAAGAAAGACCCAAACAAGCTGGGTGCATTTGATATGACAGGCAATGTAGAAGAGTGGGTGAACGACTGGTATAACAAAGATTATTTTTCTAAAAAAGACATTACTAATCCTCAGGGGCCTGAAGGTGGCATTTCAAAAGTAGTGCGTGGCGGCTCCTGGAGAAGCGAAGCGGACGAGGTATCAGTTACCCGCCGTGCTGCTTACCTGCCTAAGGAAAAAAGCATTTCGCTGGGGTTCAGACTGGCAGAATAACCTGTTAATTTTAAAATATTTATTTTTTGAAAATCCTGTTTGACGGAATTTTTTAATATTAATTATTATGAAGGTATTGTACGTAAATAACTTTCGCGGGTTTAAAAAAACATTTTTAAATCTTAAAAATGTTAATTTTTTTGTCGGGGAAAATAGTACTGGTAAAACGTCACTATTAAAATTAATAAGGATATTATCAAATGACATTTTTTTAAAACAACAGAATTCAACCTTAACACTGACCAAGGTGAGTTAGGATATTTTTCTGAAATAGTTAATAACGATGCAAATTTTTTTGAAATTGGAATTTCTAATGGGTTGGGAAAGTTGGATCAAGTATGGTATAAGTTAACGTACAAAGAGAAGGACGGTTTTCCTGCAATTCATAAAATTTTATTTGTGAATTCATTTATTCACTTAGAATTAACAATAGACAGTGGTAATAAGTATTATTATAAAATATTTGAATCGGAAGATAGACCATTGATTTTCGCTAATTGGATCAATAAAAATGGTTTGCCTAAGAAAGATTTAAAAGTAGGTGCATTGGAGAAAATCAAAGGATATAATTATCCAGTTTTCTTACTTTTTAATCAAGCCCTAACCGACATTGAAAAGAATAATAAGGTTTCTGATGGTTTTTATCCGCGCACAATATTATCAAGAGTATTTAAGAACGAAGCAGTTTGGTTAGCGCCAATTAGAACTGAACCTCAGAGAACATATGCTGATTTTAAAACAACATTTAATCCCAATGGTTCCCATTCTCCTTACGTTTTAAAAAAAATTATATTAAATGACAGTCACGAAAGCGTTCGGAATGGTATAAATAAATTTGGACAGGAAAGCGGACTATTTGAGAAACTGGAAATTTTATCATACGACAACTCCGACACTTCGCCTTTTGAAGTTAGAATTTGCATAAATGGTAATTCCTTAAAAATAACTAATGTTGGCTACGGTATTTCACAAATATTACCAATAGTTACTGAAATTATCGCGCGGCCTCAGCATACTTGGTTTGCGATTCAGCAGCCGGAAATTCACCTGCATCCCAAAGCACAGGCCGCATTCGGAGAGTTTATATTTTCATCTTTACCGGATCACAAAAATTTTATTATTGAAACACACAGTGACTATTTAATAGATCGTTTCAGGCTATGCACCAACAGAGCCAATAATGTAAAAGGAGAAAGCCAGATAGTTTTCTTTCAGCGCACTGATAAGGGGAATAACATAACTATAATACCAATCAATCAAGACGGCTCTTATCCTGATGATCAGCCAATTGAATTCAGAGAGTTTTTTATTAAAGAGCAAATTGACCTTTTAAGTATATAGAAGTTATGTGCATCATCGTTGATACCAATACGCTGCCATCTGTTTTTGATAAAAATTCTGATAACCATGCAGCATTCAAAGATGTGCTCAACTGGGTTTATTATGGGAAAGGAAAGTTAGTATATGGCGGAACTAAATATAAGAATGAATTAAAAAAATATCTTGCAATTATTTTAGAATATCGCAAAGCCGGCAAGGCTGTTTATGTTAATGATGCCGATGTTGATGCTGAAGCTCAAAGGTTAGCATCCCTCCTACAGCATCCTGACTTTGATGATGCTCATCTTGTCGCACTGCTGCGGGTATCAGGCTGCAGGCTTATCTGCTCATTAGATTCCAGGGCTTACCCTTACTTTACACATAATATGTTTTTTGAGGGAAGCAGTAAAAAACCTAAAATATATACTGGCAGCCGAAACAAAGAGCTGCTCGCCGATAAATATATCGTCTCAATTTGCCTTCCTTGCGAAAAGACGACGAAGAATCAAAGACGTAAACTTCCTCTTACGGGAAAGAGCTAAAAATTCGTCAGGCCAGATAAGCAATGAAAAAGACAATGGAAGATCTTGCCCGCAAAAGCGCTGACGAGATGCGCGGGTCAGAGAAGCGCCCTGTGGTGGTAATATTAGATGATGTGAGAAGTATGCATAATGTGGGTTCGGTATTCCGTACCTGCGATGCATTCGCTGTAGAAGCGGTGTATCTGTGCGGCTACACGCCTCAACCCCCGCACCGCGATATTCATAAAACCGCATTAGGAGCTACAGAAACAGTGCGCTGGCAGCATTTTACCACCGTTATGGATGCTGTAAAGCATAGTAAAGAACTCGGTTACAAAGTACTGGCGGTGGAGCAAGCCCATAACAGCCAAAGCCTGCAAGACATGAATTATGACGGCGAACGCCTGGCACTGCTATTCGGTAACGAGGTAGCCGGTGTAAACGAGGATGCGCTAAAAGCGGCTGATGGCTGCCTGGAAATACCCCAGTGGGGCAGCAAGCATTCGCTAAATATCTCAGTGAGTGTCGGGGTTGTTTTATGGGAAATTGTCCGGAATATTTAATTTACCAGTTTGCCGCATTGTGCCGTTAGTTACCGAAATTTGCCATTCTTTACCATACACCCATGACCATAGACTTAAACCGCAGAATAGATTTGTTAACCAGCCTCGGTATGTGGCTGGAACTGAATGATGAGCCTTGGCTCAGAGCGCAGGAAAGGGCGTTACAGGCCAATGCCTGGTTCACAAAAGACCATGTTACACTCGCCATCAACAGCATCATCAACAGCTTTTTAAAAGCGGACAAACTGCGGCAATGGGTGGCCGGGTACAGCTTGCCGGAAAAGCCGGTAACAGTTGGTGTGGTAATGGCGGGGAATATTCCTCTGGTTGGCTTTCATGATTTTATATGCGGTTTTATCAGCGGCCATTATATCCGCGTAAAGTTGTCGTCAAAAGATGAAGTGCTTTTTACCTTCCTGCTGCTGAAGCTCGGTGAGTGGGAGCCGGAGGTTTTAGAACAGGTAACCATTAATGAAAGGCTGAATAACTGTGAAGCCTACATAGCCACCGGCAGCAATAACACAGCGCGTTATTTTGAGCAGTATTTTGGCAAGTACCCGCACATTATCCGTAAAAACAAAACTTCGGTAGCCATACTTGACGGCACGGAAACTGATGAGGAGCTCGCTTTACTGGCCGACGATGTTTACCTCTATTATGGCCTTGGCTGCCGCAATGTAACCCAGGTATGCGTGCCGCATGAGTATGACTTTGCGCGGCTTTTACAGATTTTCAACAGGCATAATGACTATGCGGACCTGAATAAATACAAAAACAATTACGACTACCACCTGGCTATATACCTGCTTAACAGGGTGCCATATATGAGCAATGAGTCGTTGCTGATGGTGGAAAATGACCTGCCATTTTCAGCGGTGAGTGTGCTCCACTACAGGTATTACACCAACAAGGAGGAACTTGTCGCAGGACTGAAAACCAGCGAAGACATACAGGCGATTATTGGCAGAGGCTTCGTGCCATTCGGCGATTCGCAAAAACCGGGTCTGGCAGACTACGCTGATGGCATTGATACGATGGCTTTTTTGTGCGGGCTCAGTTAGGGTACTAAACAAAAAATATCCGCTCTATAGTCCAGTAAGATGCTATAACGGCGATGATGACCGACATGGGAATAACGATAGCTTTCCGGTACCATGGCTTGCCGGAAAAGGGTTTTGCGAGCGTGAAATAAAGCAGCAATATGATGCAAAGCTGACCCAGTTCTACGCCTATATTAAAGCTTATGAGGGCATTGGCGAAGGCGTATTGCGGCATCCCAAGGTCTTTAAGGGCCCCGGCGAACCCCTTGCCATGTATCATGCCGAATGAAAATACCATGATTAACCGCCACGGTTTTACCTTGTTGAAAAAGATATTCTCAAGTGCAAGCACCACGATAGATACGGCTATCAGCGGCTCTATGATAGCTGGTGAAGGCTGAATAAGTCCGTACATAGCCAGCCCCAATGTAACCGAGTGGGCGAGTGTAAACATAGACGCCTGCAGTATTATTTGCCTCAGGCTGGTATTGAGCAGGAAAACGCAGGTAATGAATAATATATGGTCAAAACCTTCCGGGATAATATGCTGAAAACCGATGAGCGTATATTTCCAGAACACAGTACCCGAACTCATCTTATCCAGCTCAAACTGTATGACATGCGCTGATGCAAGCAGGGGTATAAGGCTAAGCAGGATAATACACCAAATATATTTCTTCATCAGCAAAAATTACGGGTAAAATTAACGACTAATTACTGAGGGATGGGATTTTTTGGGAGAATGTTTTTTTGGAGGGGGGAGGGGTGTAACACAAGGTGAAGCTATCAAAAAGAGAAGCAGAAAGATTTTCCGTTTAAAGCATTATCCGCTTGCTGAGTATATTTATATAAATACCGTTATGTATGTTAGGTTTACTGCTGGTGGTTGTTTACTGCTTTGTCATTCCCTATCTAGTGTAGTATATATCTAATTATTATATATTATTAGTATTAAAATATAATAAGTGTGGCTTAACAATATGCTTTTGGCCGCATCGTTTGCGGTTTTTTCATATCGGGCTATGTAATTTCTAAATGGAACTATAGTTCTAGAAAACCCATATTTTTTCCAAGTAAACCGGCCTTTCCCACAGTAGGAATATGTACAATTTTCCAATAGAAACTGACGCAAAAAAAATGCTTCCGAATAGTTTGTTAAAAAATTAAATATTTAAATTTTATTTGTTTCCAATATCATATTTTATTTTTGTTAATCCGTATTCTTCATTTTCATTAATAAAGTGTAAGCATTCTTTATTACAATGCTTTTATTGTTCAGATCATAATCGCTTTCTAAATTGATCTGTACAAATCCATTTTCAACGGCACCGGTAATTACTGGTATCAGCTCAAACTGATTTTGGCTATTAACTAAAAAAACCAAAGTTTTATTTTCATACCTAACTACAGCGTCTTCCGGTATAACCCAATCTTCTTTATTTTGTACTTCAATGGTTCCAATCATATACATTCCAGGAACTAAACTTTTGTCGAATTGCTTGAAGTGGCAGTGCACATCTATACTTCTGTCAATTGCAATATCCTTCCCGATCAAGATTATTTCACAATCATATTTTTTATCGGGATTATTTGCTGCATAAGCGACCACCTTCTGCCCTACTGATAACTGGTTTATGTCCTTTTCAAAAACAGCAAGGCGAAGGTGAATATCGCTTGGGTTAACTATCTCAAATAAAACGTCAACTGGATTCACGTATTTTCCAATGTTCACATTGACTTTAGAAACAAAACCTGTAATAGGTGCATACACATTTACCGATCTTGAAATAGAGTTCTCGTTTAATGATTCAGGGATAATGCCGATAAGTCGTAGCTTTTCTGCAAATGCCTTTACATTAATACTATTACACTTATAGTCAGCTTCCGATTGCTGGAAAACCTTATCACTACTTGCTTTACTTTGATTTAGTTCCTTTTGCCTGTTATAGTCATGCTCCAAATAGGTTTGTTTGGCTTTTGCCGACAGATAATCCTGTTGGAGCTGGATATATTGCTGATCTTCCATTACGGCAATTGGTTCACTCTTGCTTACCTGCATTCCTGGCAGCAGTTTTGTCGATTTCAGATAGCCGCCTAAAGGAAAGCTAATGGATACAAGGTTTTGCGGGGGAACGTCAATTTGTCCATTCACCTTTAAAAGGGAAGACACTCTTTTCCTTTCAGCATTGCCCGTTTGGAGGTTGGCGTTTTTAAGCTGTGCATCAGTTAGCGTTACTGTATTATCGGTTTTTGTTACCGTTTCCTTTTTTTCTGTTTCTTTACTTCCACAAGCTGCTAAAAGCACACAGAAGGATATATAAAATAGCTGTTTCATTTTTATTTGTTATTTAATGAGTTTAATTCAATAATGGTTTTGTTATACTCCCTGCCTGCATCAATGTATTCGTTCTTAATGCTGATAGCCTGATTTATTAGCGTGGAATATTGCAGGTAATTTACTTCTCCTTCCGCATATTGTTGGTTTGCAATTTGGATAATTAAACCGGCATTGGGCAACCCGGTGTTCCTGTAATAACTCAAAATCTGCTGGCGGGTTTTAAGCTGCTTTAGTAACCTGTTACTTTGGCTTTGATAGCTATTTAATGCCATTCGATAGTTGTTTTGTGCAATCTGTTGGTTTATCCTAAATGCATTTACTTTTGAACGCTGTGCGCTGTTGAAAATAGGCAGCCCAATTCCTGCCTGAACGACATGGAATCTATTTGTGCCATTAAAATACTGCTCATTATTGTTGATGCGCTGCCATCCTGTAAAACTTTGGTTATAGTAGCCCACGGAAAATTCCGGCAGCAATTTTGCCCGCTCCAGCCGCATTTGACTAATTGATATTTTCTCTTGTTGCTGTAAATATTTCAGATAAGGGTGATTCGCAATTTGTGTATTATCTGGCGTGTCCATTGTCAGAATAACCTCAGCGGTATCAGGTATATAATCCGCGGCAGTATTTAACAGGTATTTGAATTTTGCCTGTGCCTGTTCCATATCTTGTTCCGCGAGTAATAGCTGCTGCGCTATCTGCCCGCTTTGTGTTTCTGCAGTAGCCTTTTCCAGTATATTACTTTCTCCTTTTCTGAATTTAAGCTCGGCGCTGCGGTAAAACTCAGCATACAGCATATCAGACTGCGCTAAAAGGCGCTGCTTTTGCATCAGCCAAAGCATTTCATAATATAGAAGCGTAACCTGTTTTTTTACATCGTTCTCCTTTGCAGAAACATTCAGCTTGCTACTTTCCCATTCAGCATTCAATACTGTCTTTTGCCGGGTATATACAGATGGAAAATTGATGCTCTGTGAAACACCGATCTTACTGTCATTATAATAGCTGTTAATCTGACCATACTCTCCATTCAGGGAGGTTTGTGGTACATTCCATGCTGTTCCTCTTAGCGATTTGTGATAATCTGCATTTAAACGGTCTGCACTAAGGTTGAGGTTGTTTTTTAATGCTGTATCTATTGCTGATCTGAGGCTGATAACCTGCTGCGCATGTGTTGGCAGGGAAAAGCAGCTAAATAGCAGGAGGAGAAGTGAAGCAACCACCTTTACACTACTTTTTCCCTTCTTTTGAAACCGGATATAAAGGACCGGCAGCACAAATAAGGTAAGAAATGTAGCGGTTACCAATCCACCAATTACTACCGTAGCTAAAGGTCTTTGAACTTCTGCCCCTGCGCCATGACTTAATGCCATCGGCAGAAAGCCTAAAGAAGCAACGGCAGCCGTCATAAGCACAGGCCGCAACCTTATTTTAGTGCCTTCCAGCACAACCTGCTTTATGTCTGTCCAGCCTTCTTTCCTCAATCGGTTAAACTCGGCAATCAGTACGATACCATTTAATACTGCTACACCAAATAACGCAATGAAACCCACACCTGCACTAATGCTAAATGGCATACCGCACACGGCCAGCGCAAATACACCGCCGACAGCCGCAAGCGGAATAGCAGAGTAAATAAGCAATCCCTGCCTCGCAGAACCGAAGGCAAAGTATAGCATGAGGAATATCAATAGCAACGAGACGGGCACCGCAATACTCAATCGTTGCTTTGCCGCTTGTAGATTTTCAAAGGACCCACCATAAGTGATATAATAGCCTACCGGCAATTTTATCTTCTGGGCGATTTTTTTTTGTAATTCTTCAATTACAGTTTGTACGTCCGTTCCACGCACGTTAAAGCCAATTATCATTCTTCTTTTGGCATTTTCCCTTTGTATTTGGTTTGCGCTTTCTTTAATATCAACATGCGCTACCTGGCTTAATGGTATCTGAACACCTTTGGATGTTGGTAATAATAGGTTGCGGACATCTTCAAGGCTTTTACGTTGCTCGCCAGATAATCTTACTACAATATCAAATCGTTTTTCACCTTCATAAACCTGCCCTGTGCTTTGTCCGGCGAAGGCGGTGTTCACTAATTTATTTACTTCACTCACATTTAATCCATAAAAACCCATTTGCGCCCTGTCATAAGTTACCACAATCTGCGGCATACCTGTTACTGCTTCTACATACAGGTCTTTCGCCCCTTCTACGGAATTAGTTAATGAACCTAATAGCTGCCCATATTTAGCAAGGGAATCAAGGTCATCACCAAATATCTTGCACACCACGTCTTGCCTTGCTCCTGTCATCAGCTCATTAAAACGCATCTGCACAGGATATTGAAAACCAAATGTCACTCCGGGCACAGCTTCCAATTCTTTGCCCATCTTTTCGGTCAATTCATCAAATGACGAAGCCGAAGTCCAGTCCTTTTTGTCTTTCAGGACAATGATCATATCGCTGGCATCAATAGGCATTGGGTCTGTAGGTATTTCACTGCTTCCTGTTTTACCTACTATTTTAATTACTTCGGGGAATTTGGCTCGAAGGATCTTCGCACCGTCACTAACGGCTTTTACAGAGGTGGCAAGGCTGCTGCCGGGTAAAACCCTTGTCTCTACAGCGAAATCTCCTTCCTCCAGCTTAGGTATAAATTCGCCACCGAGAAAACTCATAATAACAGCACCGAAGGCAATAAGCGCAAGTGAACTAAATATTACCGTTTTGGGGTAGTTCAGGACTTTATTTAATGCTGGGTGATATATCCGTTGCAGCTTTTCCATCATCCGGTCGGAGAACGTCTTTTTATCGCTGATCTTCCGGTTTAATACAAGGCTGCTCATCATCGGCACATAGGTTAGCGACAGAATAAACGCGCCCATTAGCGCAAATGCTACCGTTAAGGCCATTGGCTTAAACATTTTACCTTCTATCCCCTGTAAAGTAAAAATCGGTATATAAACTATGAAAATGATGATCTCACCAAAGACGGCAGCATTCCGCATTCGGGTAGCTGTATCGTGTACCAGATCGTCCATTTCAATTTGGGAATATGCTTTGTTCTTTTGCTGGTGCATTTGATGCAGCACAGCCTCTACGATGATCACCGTACCGTCCACTATCAATCCAAAGTCCAGTGCACCCAAACTCATCAGGTTGCCACTTACACCGAACGTATTCATCATAATTACGGCAAAAAGCATGGAAATAGGGATCACAGACGCTACCAATAAGCCAGCCCTTAAATTGCCTAAAAACAGCACTAAAACGAACAAAACAATCAATGCGCCTTCAAGCAGGTTTTGCTGCACCGTACCAATCGCATTGTTCACCATTTTAGTCCTATCCAAAAATGGCTCAATCACTACACCTTCCGGCAATGTCTTTTGTATTTGGGTAATCCGCTCCTTTACATTCTTGATTACCTCGTTGCTGTTTGCGCCTTTAAGCATCATCACAACGGCTCCCGCAACTTCATGCTCGCCATTAAAGCTCATGGCTCCATACCGTGTTGCATGACCTAACTGCACTGTTGCAACATCACGCAAAAGAACCGGGATACCGCTTTCCAAAGCCTTAACGGCAATGGCTTCAATTTCTGAAATTTTGTTAACCAAACCTTCTGTACGGATAAATAATACTGTCGGTCCTTTTTCAATATATGCTCCACCAGTATTCTCATTGTTCTGCTCTAATGCTTTGAACAGATCACTAATTGTCAGGTTATAAGATTTGAGCTTATCTGTATTTACGGCTATTTCATATTGCTTCAGGTAGCCGCCAAAGCTGCCGACATCTGCCACTCCTTTTACATCCCGCAATTGTCTGCGGACTACCCAATCCTGAATGGTACGCAGTTCCATTGGATTGTATTTGTCTTCATATCCCGGCTTCGCCCGTATAGCATATTGGTATATTTCGCCTAATCCTGTTGTTACAGGTGCAAGTTTAGGAGTGCCGAAACCTTTGGGAATCTGATCCTGTACCTCCTGCAGCCGTTCAGTAACCTGCTGCCTTGCCCAATAAACATCTACGTCATCGTCAAAGACGATAGTTACTACAGACAGTCCAAAGCGGGAAAAGCTGCGTATTTCCTTTAATCCGGGAATATTGCTGTTCGCCTGTTCAATGGGGAATGTAATGAGGCGTTCAACGTCAGGTGCGCCTAATGAAGGTGTAATTGTAATAACCTGAACCTGATTGTCAGTAATGTCGGGTACTGCATCTATCGGCAGACGGGTAACCTCGTAGGCACCGTACCCGATCAGGCTAAGTATGAACAAGCCGATAATCAGCTTATTCTTTATTGAAAATTCAATGATCTTATTGAGCATGGCAGATTATTCTACTACTGGTAAATCAATATTGTACGTCTTGGAAGCTGGGTCGCAGCTTATAGTGGCGGGAATACCACCACGGACAGCATTCGATATGGCGCTATCATATCCTATTGCTAAAATGTAGTAATCCCCCTTTTCAAGACCGCTTAGAGAGTAGTGAGCATTGCCATCAGCCTGAACCCGTATGTCATAAAGGTTTGTGTACAGCCCAGGCATATCTAATGAGCCTTTCTTGATAAATACACGCGAGTTGGGGATTTTCAAAGAATGGTGCTTTACATGACCATCAAACAAGGCGGGTTGACAAACAGTTTTATCCTGTGCGCGACAGGACTGCGCAAAAATAGAGATAGCAGCTGTCTCTATCAATAGTATTAACTTCATTTGAATTCCTTGAATTGTGTGAATTGATTATAGATTATTTACACGTTTGGCATAAACGGGTAAAGGGTCAATGAGAAACATTAACCTGATCAATTAAATAAAACAAGGAGGGCCGCAAAAGCCAAATGAGGAATGTTGCCGTAAAGGAGGGGGATATTCGTGTTGTGTGGAAAAGGAAACTTTGATAACCAGCAAACCGCTATTAATGGCAGCCGGGATATTCACCAAAACTGCAACGGGTTGATCCGCCACGATATGTTTCTTAAAACTGTAATCAGCAGTATTCTGTGCGAATGAATGCGCTAAAAAATTATTACTAAATAGATCATGATCGTCATCATCTTCGCCCTCTTCATGGTCATGATGTGCCGATAATACTATATGGTCATGGTCATGCGGAATAGAGTTGTGCACTGTAATTATTATTACAGTGCACAACATCAATATTTTCGCAATCAATGAACGCATTGCTGCAAATGTAATAATATTTTACTGGCAATAGGAAGTTAAAGACTTCAAAAGCTCGTCAATATTGGCTATCTTTGATTGTGTTCTATTAGAATGCTAACGAAACAAATCAAATACAAAAAATATGAAGCAAATCTTTAGTTCCTTATTCCTTATCGCTGGTTCTCTGCAATCGATTGCTCAGGTTACTTGGTCAACGCCTGTTACTGTTAGTACAGGTGGCACATTTGGTAATCTGCATCCCCGTGTTGCTCTTAACAGAGCTGGAAACCCAATGGTGCTTTGGGGAAAGACCGATACAAAAGCATACTTTTCCCGGTGGAGCGGCACATCTTTCACAACGCCTGTCGCCGTTGGTAATACCAATATTAATGTATTTGCACAGTCTTGGGCTGGCCCTGATATGGCTTCCTATGGCGATACCGTGTATGTCACTATGAAGCGTTCACCTGAAATGATGAGCATGAACCGTATGTATATGGTGCATTCTTATGATGGGGGAATGACGTTTTCTGATACAGTCAAAATTGATAATATAGGAGCAAATATATCACGTTTTCCGATTGTGACTACAACATCTACGGGTAATCCAATAGTTGCTTATATGAAATTTACCCCTTCATTCACTACTGCACGGTATGTGGTAACACGCTCTACAGACTACGGAATGACTTTTTCTCCTGAAGTAGTAGCCAGCGGTTCCACAGATTCTGTCTGCGATTGTTGTCCGGCCTCGATCATCTCTTCCGGTTCTAAAGTTGTTATGCTTAGCAGGGAGAACATTGGAAATATAAGGGATATTTGGGCTGGCGTATCGACTGATGGCGGTATGACTTTTCCGGGACATATGGCTGTCGATACCACTAATTGGATGCTTATGTCCTGCCCTTCAAGCGGACCTGATGGTTTTGTAATAGGTGATAGCATTTACACTGTTTTTATGAGCACTTCTACAGGTACTTCGTTAGTACACCTAAGTCGTGCATCGATAAGCGGCATGACAGCGAAGCATGAGGCTATTACAGGCATGTTTACGGGCTTATCTTCTCAAAACTACCCTCGCATAGCGAATGCTGGAAATGCTGCCGCAGCCGTATGGAAACAAAACACTTCTTCAGGTAATTCAATCGTGTATTCTTTTACAAACAACATTTCGTCCGGCTTACCTACATATACTGCTGTTCCTACAGCAACAGGTAGTGGAATGATGAATGCGGACGTTGCTATGACGCCCGGAGCTATACATATAGTTTGGGAAGATGATAATTCAGGTAAAGTGATGTATGTGAAAGGTACTTATACTGTACCATCAACAGCAATAGAAACCGTTATAAGCAAAGAGAAAATTGAAGTTTATCCAAACCCAGCTAATGATGAATTTACTGTTTCTCTAGGTAAGATAAGCAGTATCAGTTCTTGCTCCCTGACAGATAACGTTGGTCGCAATATTAGTTTAAAATCAGTGGTTGCTAATGGTAAAGCTACTTTCTCGTTGGCAGGTGTTTCAAAGGGCGGTTATTATTTTGTAATGCAGGATGAAGCAGGCAAAAGCTATTACAGTAAAATAATTGTTCAGTAATATTGAATCTGTAGATAAAAGGTATTGTTATGAAAAAGGCGTTTGTAGTATTTCTTCTTTTGGTGTTTCAAACAAATTTTTCTTATTGCCAGTTAGTTGATGGCTCTACAGCACCTGATTTTACATTTACGGATCTTAATGGGAATACTCAATCGCTATATGCTTACCTAAACGCAGGTAAGTTTGTAGCGATTGATATTTCAGCTACATGGTGTCATCCTTGTTGGTTATATCATCAATCTGGCTCTTTCGACAGTTTATATACGCTGCATGATAGTCCCGGCGATCAGACATGGAAGGTCTTGTTCTTGGAAGGTGACGGGAATACTACCCTTGCAGATTTGCAGGGAACGGGAACAAATACTCAGGGAGATTGGGTTACAGGTAGCCAATATCCAATAATGAACCCATCCGGTGTTACGCTAAACGATTTTCTCAGCGACTACAACAACAGCTTTTTCCCAACCTTGTACTTTATCTGTCCGAATAAAAAGATATATCAGGACACTCTTAACAAATATCCAAGAGGGTCTGTAAGCACTTGGGAGTATGTTGCTTCTAGTTTGTGTGGCCCGGCAGGGCTAGACGAACTGAAAGACACCAACCCATTGACGATATTCCCTAATCCGGCGAAAGAACAAACAGTTTTATACTTCTCACTTAACGCTTCGGCAGAAGTTACTTTATCCGTAAGTAATTTAATTGGGCAAACAATTCAGACAACAAATTTTGGTAAGCTTAGTGCCGGAGATCAATCATTAAGGTATGATATTTCTAATTTAAGCGCAGGCATTTATGTGTTTATTATTTCTGATAGTAATAATCGCATTATAAGAAAGAAATTCGTAGTACAATAGAATCGATATTTGACTTTCCTGTGTATTCAACTTGTTTTTCTGGTGACAGGGTTTATAGGGGCTGGTCTGTTATCAGGCTTGCTTTTTTATTTAACTCAATCTGTCCATCATATTGCCCCTTTCCAGCCGTTAATTATTTATCACTATTTTGTTTAATAGCCTTGAAGAAAGTGATTAAACAGCAAAACTATTATGCTACACCAAGTTATATTCAAGTAGTGCGTCTTGCCAAATTAAATTTTCATTGTCTGCTATGGTTTTCTTGATGATATTCGTCAGGATTGACTGATCAATTATTCGTGTATCCATTATTTGTTTGAAGGCTAAAGACTCCGTTTTGTTCATAGGTTTTACGCCATCAACTAAATTGCAACAGCCATAGCCATCGAAAGAAATTCTTTTTAGACAAATGCACCCATTTATACAATTATCGAAATCCATAAAAATTGAGCCGTCTAAACAGCCAATATAATAGTCAGCTGATCGTGAATCAGGCATGGATGTAATGAAAAAATCAAATTCT
>JACMPD010000055.1 GCA_014377675.1 Taibaiella sp. | reverse complement strand
GTTGAAGGCTCTTCATTTTTGAAAGCAGCTACAGCATCCTTTTTATCAAAAAGCCTGCCTGCAGTTCGGAAAACCCCATTTTCATATAAAAAAAGAACTTCATTTTTTTCGCCCGTGTTTGTACCTGGCGAACCACCATAATAAAACCCGTTTAGCAGTATCTGCCTGCTTAACCCTGTTAATTTACCATCATCACAATTTGTAAAATACTTATGCTTATAAATTGAGTATGAATCAACTGACGGGAAAAGTAAACAAATTATAAGCAAGGCCTTTATCATAGTTAATTACAATTTATCCACCAACAGATCAAATTTAGTAACATTTTTGTTGCATTTTTTACATTACATGCAATTTTACAATTCTAATCAATCCCACTATTGGAAGCCAACCAGTTCCCCCTCTACACTGACGCAATCATGCATCCGCAAAATAAAAATTAAAATAAGTTTGCTTCATTTTTGCTGCTATATGCATTGAGCGCCAAATGCTTTTTATTTTCGGAAACGGGACGCTTCAACCGGTGTTGGTGGCTGCGCTGCAACTGGCAATGGATGAAGCCAATGAAACCATTAAGGCTATCCGCACCGGGCAGGTAGAGGCCATGGTGGTGAACGGGGAAAACGGCCACGAGTTGTATACCCTGAAAACTACTGACCAGATATACCGGGTATTTATTGAAAAAATGACCGAAGGTGCCGTTACGCTGAACAGCGACGGGATAATACTTTACAACAACACGCATTTCGCAGACATGGTAAATCTGCCGCTGTCGCAGGTGATAGGGATGCCAATTGAGCAATTTATACAGGAAAAAGGCAAGGAACAATTTTATCAATTGCTGGAGCGGGGCTGGAAGAATGACTGCCGCGGAGAGGTGGAAATAGTGAGTGAGCAATATCCCTGCGTGCAGTTGTCACTGGCCACGCTTAACTTAGATCAAGGTTTTTCGTTGAGTATAATATTAACCGATCGTACAGAACAGAAAGACAATCAGCAGCAACTGAGGCTAAAAAATGAGGAGCTTGAAAAAATGAATTACGCTTTAGATCTGAGTAATAACGACCTGCAGCAGTTTGCTTCAGTAGCCTCGCATGAACCGCAGGAGCCACTGCGCAAAGTGCAGATTTTTGCCACCATGCTACAGGAGGAGGAAGAAATAAATTTTTCAGCTCACGCAAAGGAATATTTAAATAAGATAATTGGCTCATCAAAGCGGATGAAGCAGCTGATAACCGATATACTTAATTATTCCCGCCTTTCGGCAGGTGAAAATGTATTTGAAAGAACAAACCTTAACGAACTGCTGAAAGAATTATTAACTGACTACGAAATACTTATAAAAGATAAGAATGCTAACATTTATATCAGCCGCTTGCCTGAGATAGAGGTAAACAAGGGGCAAATAAGGCAGGTATTTCAAAACATCATCAGCAACGCGCTTAAATTCAGCCGGGCTGATGAAGCTCCGGCAGTGCTTATAACAGCCAGAAAGCTGGAGCTAAAAGAGATAGACAGCCCTCAGGGCGATAACTTTTGCCTTATTTCCATTAAAGACAATGGTATAGGTTTTGATAAAAAATACGCCAATAATATCTTCTCCCTCTTTGAAAAACTGAACGCGAAAGACAAGTATGAAGGCACCGGCATAGGGCTTGCGATAGCGAAAAAAATAGTGGAAAAACACCACGGCATCATATCAGCGAAAAGTGAAGAGGGTGTTGGCTCGGAATTTGTATTCATTGTTCCAATCTCTCAAAAAAGAATTGACGATTACCGCTTATGGTGAAGCGAAGAATATTACTGGCAGATGATGACGCGGAGGACCGCGTTATTTTTCATGAATACCTGGGAGACCGGGCTGACATTACCTTGCTTCCCTTCGCCGAAAACGGCGTTGAGGTGTTCAACTTTCTGGAGACCGCAGAAGGGGACAATCTTCCTGATATAATAATACTGGACCAAAACATGCCAAAGATGAACGGGCGGCAGACACTGGAGCAACTAAAAACCTCGGGCAAGTATGCCGGCATCAGCGTATTTGTTTATTCTACTTACATTGATAAAACGCTGGTTGAATACTGCAAAAACCTTGGGGCGGCCTCCGTAGTCACCAAGCCAATAACCCGCAATGAATACCACGCCCTGATGGATAACTGCATTAAATTTTTAAAGCCGGCTACTGAGGTAGTTTCTGCATAATTAAAAAAAAGCTTATGCTGCCCTGGCTATGTGCTGTGCGGGAGTACTTTGCCTGTTGGGCTGTGGCTCAGCGTCATCAGGCAGTTGGCTAGTGCCTGCAAACAGCGTATTCACCACATCCTCAATGCTCATCTGGTCCGGCTTCTGCACCTGTAACGGCTGCACTGCAGCTGCTGGGGTTGCTATGGTTACTGCCTTTTTTGTTTTGCCACCCGCTTGTGCCGGCTCCGTAAGTTTTTTATACTGCGCCAGTATGCGCAGCAAAGCAGCTACCGTCCGTACTCTCTTTTCAACGGGCAAAGCGTTGGCTTCTTCTGCTATTTTCAATATCTGCTCCTGGACCAGGGTGCATGCGGTGGCCATTACATTGCCCTCGGCGAGGGTGTTTCTGCGCTGTTCGGTGGCTGCTATTTCTTCCTGGGCGGTAAAGTAGGCAAGGTACATGTGGTAGTACGCCTTGTATTCGGGTGATGCGGGCGCATCGTTAATGGCCTGGAGCAGATTTTTTACGGCGGTGCAAATTAATAGTTTTTGTGGTGCAGTCAGCCCCTTTACCCTCGTAAAAGTTTCATAGGCCGAAACAAAGGAAAAAAATATCATTTCCGCCTCGTTAATCATTTCGAACACTGTTTTGAAGACCGTTAACAGCAGCTCCACATCAGCAAATACTGTATTCTTAGTGTTATTGAGGTACAGGCCAAAGGCGTGGCGGTTGAAGGTTTCGTGGTTGGAGTTGATTATTCTGTCTAGAGCTGAGGGTTGTGGCATGTCAATATTTTTTACAAAAGTAAGGGAATAGGTATTTTATTCCAAATTTTTAGTAATATTTATTTAAAATTGACATGGAAGGACATAAAAGTTAGAATTAGCTGCAGCTAGCTAAAGCTGTTAATAATTGGAACTTGACATTGCCTGTGGCATTTTGTAGCCATACAAGCTATCCACTTTATAAATGCGGTAAGAAGTGAGGTTGCTCTTCTGCCTGAATTTTACTTCCCCTGTTTTGCTGTTGATGTCCAGTATATATTTGGCTGTGCCACCCCCTATTATATACCAGTCCCCTTCTTTTTCCACGCTGCCCATGTGCTGCGTGTAGTTTTCTGGTATTTCAAACGCTTTAAACGATGTTACAGTTTTGTCTGTTTCATTTAACCCGAATTCGAGCACACGGGAGGTGCGGCGCAGGGAACTGTCGCCATTGTCCAGCATCATTATTTTATGGTCAAGGGTTAGGGTTGCATGGTGCTGGTGCATTGGCTTCATTGCCGGCGTCAGTTTGAAATCAGAGTTTTTACCACCGAGACGCCACAGCACCGCGCCCGTGCGGCGGCTTATCTTTACTACCTGGTCTATGCTGCGGAAAGATACCACGAGGTTGCTGTCAGCGGGATCGATGCAGCAGGAGTTGATATGCATGTAGTCTTGCGTTTTAGTAGTAACAGCAAAGTTATTATTCATATTTGCGGCAGCATAAAACTCAGGGAAGTGGCTTGCGTCCCACTGCCATACTACCTTGCCGTCTTTCACTTCCTGTATTATGGCCGCACTAATTTTCAATGCCTGCACCGGGTGCAGGTCTTGCGGTATGTTGCTCACCTGCCGCTCATAGTTGGCGAGCGCGATATAGTGGGCCGGGCCCAGGAGTATAAAATCATGCAGATCGAGCGCGCGCCTGCCGGTGGTATCCACATCAGCAAAGGGCAGCAAGCCGATGCGCTTTATGGTGTTAAAAGCGGAATCAAGCACCACTACGCTGCCGGCTGTAAGGTTAATGTTTTGAATATGGAATGCGTCGGTGTCGTTTCTTACGAAGGTGTAATAGGTGTTGCCGCCAATGCGCCACTGCCTGAAGTCATAAACCGACCCCTCTATTAACCTGTTAAAGCATACCCTGCCAGCAAAGTCAATGATGAGCAATTCACCCCTTTGCCATTTATAGAGTTCGTAGGGCGCTATGAGCAGGTACCCCTTCAACGCCGGATCGGTCTTGTATATCTTGAAAGTGTAAGGCATAGGCGGCTTAGGGCTTTCCTTCTTCGGCAGCCGGTGCGCTGCACTTTTGCGGTACAACCTCACGCCCGCAAAAGACACCGCGAACACCAACAACAGGTAGCTTAATATGAATGCCGCCCTATTCACCCTTTATGTTTGCTTTTTTTTAGTAAGGCAATCACACCCTCGCTCTGTAAAATACGGTAGCCGATGCGGTCATCAGAAATACCTTTTTTAAGCTCGTAGGTAAAGTGGTAGGAGCCATCATCAGCAAGGTTGGTGACAAAGTAAGAAAAATTGATCTCCGGCAGGGCGCTGAACTGATGTGCCACCTCGTAAAGGTGAGTGGAAAGTACCATAAGGTGGTTTTTGTGGCAAAGCAGTCCTTCCATTACGCCTTTAGTACATTCGCAGGCGTCATGCACATTGGTTCCTTTAAACAATTCATCCATCAGCACCAGGTGCGGCTTATCCTGCAGCAGTTTTTCAGCGGTTTGTTTCATGCGCTTTACCTCAGCAAAAAAGTAACTTTCGCCTTTAAATATGTCGTCTTCCACATGCATATTGGTAATGATGCCCTGCATAAACGAAATTTTAAGTTCGGCGGCGGGT
>JACMPD010000054.1 GCA_014377675.1 Taibaiella sp. | reverse complement strand
TGAGATGGATGAACGCCTGACCGAGAAGGGCAATATAAAGCATGTTTATATAAGGGTGAAGCCAATAAAAGAGCCAATAGCGGAACCAATACAAGAAGCCACAAAGGAGCCGCTGAAAGCGGCAACAAAAGAGGTAACAAAAGCTGCGACAAAAGAGCCATCGAAAAAAGGTATAAAAAAGTCAGTTAAAGACGTGGTTAGTCCCACGTTGGAAACCGGAGGTGAAGCCGCTATAGCACCTGTCATTGCCACCCCCAAAAAATCAGCAGGAAAACCATCTGTAAAATCAACCCCTGCAAAGGACGAAACAGCGCCAGAAAAAGAAAAGGTAGCAGCGGTAAAGAGTAAAGAAAAGGCGGTGAAAAAAAGTAAGAAGTAGGGGATGCGTGGGCTTAATATGGTAGGGTAAGGCGGGAGGATTTAAGGTAGTTGAGTAGTTGTTTATTGCTTAATATACATCAGGCACGTATGCTAAAACGGCACTAATTGAATGATGTGTTAAAGCAGGATATGCCGCGATGATATCATCGTAAGATGCACCCTCCGATAACTTCTTTAGTATCAAAGCAACAGATATTCTGGTGCCCTTTACTACCGGTTTGCCCAGCATTACTTCAGCGTTAGATTCCAAATAGTCTCTATAGTCCATAATTGAAATGGTTTCTTTTTAAGTGGTGCCAAGGTAGGTATTTAAAACTAAGTGTAATTACAGGTAAAGTTAAAAAAAAAGCCACATTTGGGAGGGTTTTTTTCGTAAGCGGTTTTCGCTATTGCTAGGCATGAATGCGGCAATTGGGGGTTAAATATGCTTCTTCGCGAGTAACAAAATCAGTAACTCTGTAAAAAGGAATTGAAATGGATGGGCTCATAAAAATGAAAGTATCAGAATTAAGCGCTTCGCTTGTTGAAAGAATTAAAGCTCTGTTTCAGGGATCAGAAGATACCGAAATCACAATAACTTTTGAGCATCAAAGCCCTTCCTGCCAGGATAAACTTTTCCGTTCGAAAAGTGATATGGAAGCCAGCAAAAACCTGGTAACATTCACTATGGAAGAGTTGGAGGCATATTCAAGTGGCGGTACAGCATGAGGAAGATAGCTTTTACAACCGATGCTTTTAATGAGTACAATGACTTGATGAAGAGGACATTGAGGTCATTCGTAAAATCATATTGCTATTCAGGGGTATTCAAAATAAACTATTTCGTGGAATAGGCAAGCCGGAACCCTTAAAGGGTAATTTTTCGGGTTATTGGAGCAGGAGAATAACTGCCAAGGACCGACTATTAGAGTATCCGATGAGAGTATAGATGTGATAAAGTGTAAGGATCATTATAAATGACGTGTTGCCCTTACAATGTTATGGGTTACAAAAAGCTTTGAATACGGGTAAAACTTTTGAAAAGAGAGTAATTAAAACAAATCGAAGAATAGGAAAATAATATTTTTCAATTCTGTCCCCATCCCCAAACATTATCCTCCCCCCTACACCGCTATCGGTGCCTTTATCCCCGCGTGGCTCTCATAATTTTCAAGTGTAAAATCGGAGTATTGGAAAGCGAAGAGGTCTGTTACGGCGGAGTTGATGTTCATGGTGGGGAGGGGGTAGGGTTGGCGGGTGAGTTGTAGTTTGGCCTGGTCAAGGTGGTTGAGGTACAGGTGCACATCGCCGAAGGAGTGGATGAAGTCGCCGGGCTGCAGACCGCAGACGTGGGCCACCATCATAGTGAGCAGGGCATAGGAGGCAATGTTGAAGGGGACGCCCAAAAACACATCGGCACTGCGCTGGTAGAGCTGGCAGCTTAGCCTGCCATCAGCCACATAAAACTGGAACATGGTGTGGCAGGGGCTAAGGGCCATAGCAGGCAGGTCAGCCACATTCCAGGCGCTTACTATCATGCGGCGGCTGTCGGGGTTTGTTTTTATTTGGTGCAGCACGTCCTTTATCTGGTCATACGTTTTGCCGTCAGCCCCGGCCCAGCTGCGCCACTGATGGCCGTAAATGGGGCCGAGGTCGCCATTAGCGTCCGCCCATTCGTCCCATATTTTTACGCCATGTTCTTTCAGGTAGGCAATATTGGTGCCGCCTTTCAGGAACCATAATAATTCATATATAATTGACTTGAGGTGCAGCTTTTTAGTGGTTACCATTGGGAAACCGTGCTGGAGGTTAAAGCGCATCTGGTACCCAAAACAGCTGATAGTGCCAGTGCCCGTGCGGTCTTCTTTTTTTACGCCGGTTGTTAATATATGGTCTAAAAGTGTGAGGTAGGCTTGCATCGCTTTGTGTTTTCGGTAGCAAAAGTAATTAAAATACATGCCAAAGACGGCGGCTCCATTTTGTGATTACCAAAAAATGCGCAAAGAATTATTTAAATAAGATCAGATGCATTATATTTGGGCAGGGTGGAGTGTAACGGCTACATCTGATCCCTAAATATTAATTTATGGTTAAAAATATACAACTTACCTGCCTTTTCCTGGCTAGTTTTTTTTGCTGCCTGCATTCGCAGGCGCAGTGCCTTACTACTTCGCTTACCATCAATACCGCTTATGACCCAACAACCGGTCTGGGGCTGCCGGCGGGCTCCTCAGGCGCGCCGTCAGTAGACCCGCACTGGATAGTGGTTTCGGCTACATCCTCCATTCCGGGCGCGGCTGCAACAGGCAGTCCGGCATACATCATTCCAAGCGTTGGCGGCTGGGTGGCTAACCCCACTACCAACCCCGGCCGGTGGATATCCGTTACTGATTCTGTAGGTTATAACACTGACGGCGGCAGCACGGTTTATACTATGACCCTCGGCCGCCCCTTCAGAATGTGCAGCGCTGACAGTGTTACGCTCACACTTAAAATAGCTAATGACAACTACCTTTCCGTGCTTGACGTTGATGGCAGCATAACGCTCAGTTTTTCACAGTCAACACCGGTTGCCGCCAACTTTAACACTTTTTCCACCTTTAGCCAAACTATATACCTGGCGGCAGGCACCCACACCCTCAGGGCGCTCGTGAATAACTACAACCAGGCGGGTACACCGTTGTTTAACCCGAGCGGGCTTGACATTTACGGCACCATATCATCTGCTACGGGTACGCCATCGCTGGTTTATGAGGGCGACCCTGCCTGTGCAACTTATGCCTGTGGCACCACTACCGCCTGCGGCACTATAAACCTTGTTGATAGTATTGCCGGCTGTGCAGGCATCACCACACCCGTTACTGCAACTATTACCGGTGTTGACTCGGTAGTAAAAGTAAGGTGGTCACCGCCTGCGGGCATCTCTGACACTACCATACTTAGCCCTGTTATCAGTGCGGCCACTTCGGCTTATTACTACTTGGTGGTCAACTCACTGCTGCCTGGCAACTTTGTTTTAAACGGTAATTTTTCATCCGGCAACGTGGGTTTTACAAGTTCATATACCTACCAGCCCGGCCCGAGCAGCGTATTGTATGAGGGTTATTACTCGGTATATACCAACCCTATGAGTGTGCATTCCGGCTTTACTTCTTTCGCTGACCACACCACCGGCAGTGGCAATATGCTCATCATCAACGGCGGCTCCACGGCCACTGATATATGGTGTGAAACTATACCGGTTACCCCCAATACCGACTACGATTTTTCGGCCTGGGTGGCCAACTGCTCGTCTACCACCACGGGTGCCTATGCGCCTATACTACAGTTCAAAATCAACGGTTCGCTGATAGGCACGCCTTATACTGTTACCGCTTCCGCGGGTACATGGGTCAACTTTCAAAACATCTGGAACAGCGGCAGTAACACTGTGGCCAACATCTGTATTTATGACGCGCTCACGGCGGCAACGGGTAATGATTTTGCTATTGATGATATTACTTTTAAACAATACTGCACCATAAAAGACAGTGTGTATGTGAATATAACCACGCCCGATACTGTATACAACCATCGTGATACTTCGGTTTGCGCTTCGGTTGGCACTATTACCCTCTCAGCCCCGGCGGGTTATACCTCTTATGTATGGAACACCGGCAGCACCAGCCCTACCTTATCGGTTTCGGCGAGCGGTTTTTACTATGTGTACTGCACCCTTGGCTGCCACGTGCTCATTGATACTGTAGCGGTAACCATGAGACCATACATTGTTACCACCAATATAATAGATACCGGCTATTGCTTTCCGGGCAGTATAAAGCTGGTTGCCACACCGGGTTTTGTGGCCTATACATGGGGTAACGGCAGTACCGCAAATACCTTTACTGCAACTACCAATGCGGTGTATTATGTTGTTGGCACCGGTGACTGCAGGCTAAACACCGATAGCTTCAGGGTGGCGGTAAGGCAGCTGACAATAAGCCTGGGGCCTGATACCACCGTATGTATGAACTACACAATCGTCCCTTCGGTGAAGGATGATGAGGCCTCCTACAAGTGGCAGGATGGCTACACCGGCGGCACTTACTCGGCCTCGCACACCGGCA
Source organism: Taibaiella sp. (assembly GCA_014377675.1). Classification (GTDB taxonomy): domain Bacteria; phylum Bacteroidota; class Bacteroidia; order Chitinophagales; family Chitinophagaceae; genus Flavipsychrobacter. The sequence continues at coordinate 14,626 of JACMPD010000054.1, read as the reverse complement.
CTTACTATGCTACGGTGAAGGTTGGCGGTTGCATAGCCGCGGATACGGTTGATGTTACCTTCTTCCATTTTTCACAAAACATACCTGATACTTTTATTTGTAAAGGCACTCCAATAGCAGTTACTGTTACCGCCACTCCGCCGCCGGGTGGCACCGTATTGTGGAATGACGGCATCATCACAGCCAGCAGAACACTCACCGACAGCGGCACTTACTGGGTTTATGTGAATAAAGACGAATGCGCGATATTGGATACTGTGCGCGTGACCACCGGTTACTGCGATTGCTGGTACAATGTACCTGACGCGTTCTCCCCCAACGCTGATGGCCTGAATGATGTTATCCGGCCCTTTATACAGCCGGGCTGCACTATCTCCGGCTACCAGTTCAGTATATTCAACAGGTGGGGCGAAACCGTTTTCATGTCTGATTTTCCCGGCAAGGGCTGGGATGGCCAGTATAAAGGTATGCCTGCTGATATTGGCGTTTATTACTACACATTCCAGTTTTTTAAAGGCATAAATGATAAGCCCGTGCAGCGCAGCGGGAGTGTGACGCTGATAAGGTAAGGGGGTGAAGGCAGTTGGCAGGGGCTTTTGTCTGTGGGTAGAGGAGGAAATCTGTGGTTGAAGCCGTTTGTTATTTTATCTATTCCGCACGTTAAAGCCTGCGGAAATAAACAAGTGGTTTCTGAAAGGCATTAATGCTAAATTTTGTAGAGGAGAATATCAGGAAATGGTTACTCATAAACATTTTTCTATAAGCTATAGTTATTACATCAATTAAAAGTTTGTTGTCAAAAATTTCATAAATAACCCGGTAATTGCCAATTCTGATCCGGTACCCTTTTGGGCCTTTTAGTTTTTACATCCGTGAGGGCGGGGATTTGTGGCAAGTCCGGAAATGCCTTGTATAATCTTGGTGTAATATGGCGCTCCAATTTCTTCGAACTCTTTAAAAGCCTTCCTGCTAAAGTCAATAGAATAAATCATTTATCCATTATTTTTCGATTGGTATCAAGTTTTTTGAGTACTTCAGCCATCGGAATCCTTTCCCCATCATCCTGTTTTTTTGCTTCGTGATACAATCTTACATCCTCTACCGCATCAAGTTCGTCCATAATGCTGTTGAACTCACTAATAGAAAGTACTACCAGTTTTTCCCCGGCCGTGTCTGTTATATATTGCGGATGCAGTGTCATCATAGGTAAGTGTTTAAATGATTGCTCATTATAAAAGTACAAAATTCCCGGTTAAAGGGACAACGTTTTTTTTATTTATGCCACCGGTCATCCAAGGCAGCTACCCGGCGGGTCGTTACCACATTTCCCAAATACCATTATCAGCACTATTTATATTTCCCTATTGGTGTAAGCGTTACTTTTGCAGGTGTAAAGGAAATAGTATGGAACAATTTGTAAATAAAGTAGCGGAGAGTGGCATTATTACCCTTGACCTGGCTAATTATATTCCTGCTGATGACGCTGTTGCTGCTTTTGACCTGAAGCCATACCTCTTCAGGGAAATGATACTGAAAGAGAAAGACAACAGAGCACAATTACTTACCACCGACTGGCAACAGTTTGAAAATAAACATACTGCTTTATTCTGTTCGGTTGATGCCATTATACCTGTGTGGGCTTACATGCTGGCCTGTACGTTGTTGCAGCCGGTTGCAGCTTCGGTTTATTTTGGTACTGTTGCGGAGCTTAAAAAGCACCTGGTTATTACCGGTATACAGGGTATAGATGTGGCGGAGTACGCTGATAAACGTGTAGTAATAAAGGGATGCGGCGATACGCCAATACCTGAGGCTGCATATGTTACCGTTACCGCTCAGCTAAGGCCGGTGGTAAAGTCGCTGATGTATGGCGAGCCCTGCTCTACAGTGCCGGTATACAAAAAACCTGCGCCACCCAGGGCGGTGTAGGGAGTGAGCCCGGCATCAACGCGCTTAACGCTCACACAGCTGCGTGACTGGTATGAAGCGGCTGTTATATATGATGTGTCGGGCGGGAAGCTGTTGAAGGGAACTGCTCTTAAAGGGGCTAACGTTATTGATGTCAGTTCATTGCCAGCCGGAGTTTATTTTATATATGTAAAGGGTTATGAACATGAGTGCAAGGCAAGTTTTGTGAAGCAATAGTTTGCTTTTTTATCCCGAAATTATTCCTTCCAGGTTTTTAAAATATGGAGCACATCCCGTCTTTCCCGGGGCTGATTTTTATTGATGATCTCCAGATTCATTTACCCATCTTCCCACTGACTTCTTCATCCGGCAGTTTGGCGGCCAACGGTAGGCGGTTGGGTTTGAGGGCAGTTTGCACTTAGTTTTCAGGCGAAGAATGATTTTCTCTTTATAATTATTAACCCATGGTAATAATTGACCAAAAAAATTCTATTTATCCCAACTATTTTTTAGTAAACTCTGTCTTTTTAACAAAAGATTATTATCTTTAATATCCCTTTTCAAAACACACTTATTTTAAACCGGTTTTATGACACTATACACCCGCAGGCTTCTGCTGCTCTTCGTTCTTTTTTTTACCGCATCATCTGCCAAGGCATTAACAGCGGGTTTTACCGCTGACTATGTATCAGGTTGTTCACCGCTTGTTGTCCATTTCACCAATACCTCATCAGGCGCCACCAGCTACTTTTGGGATCTGGGCAACGGTACCACATCTACATTAACCAATGTATCGGGCAGCTACATAACAGCAGGCACTTATACTGTGATACTTACGGCCTACAATGGTTCGTCATCAACCACCCAAACGATGACCATAACGGTTTTTCCCTCTCCTACGGTGAGTTTTTACGCCAGTGATACGGCTTTTTGCCCCGGCGGGTCCACTACTTTTACCAGCACTTCTACCCCGGGGGTGTCCGGCGCTGTCACGTACCTGTGGAATTTTGGGGATGGCGCCAACAGCACAGCAAGCTCCCCTACGCACACCTACACCACACCCGGTTACTACAATGTAACCCTTATACTTACCAATAGCGCAGGCTGCACTACAACCCTCACATTGGGGTCATATATACATGTTTACACTCGCTCTAACGTAAATTTTTCTTCTACAACCTATTTCTGCCACGCGCCGGGTGTTGCTAACTTTACCAACACCACCACCGGGGCAGGGCCGTTTACTTACTCCTGGTCTTTTGGTGATGGCAACACCTCCACTATGGCCTCTCCTTCTAACACTTATGCCTCTACAGGTACTTATACGGTGAAGCTGGTGGTAGTAGATGTAAACGGATGTACTGATAGCATAGTCCGTACCAATTATATTACTGTGGGTTCACTCACGGCGGCTTTTACGGCTGTTACTACCGCATGTGTTGGTACATATGTTACTTTTTATAACACGAGCAGCACGCACCTGACGAGCAGGTGGAGTTTTGGCGATGGTGGCACATCATTAATTGACAGTCCGGTGCACCGTTATAATACTCCCGGCACCTACAGTGTGCGCCTGATAGTATATAATGGTTATTGTTATGATACTGTTTACCATAGTATTATTATTTTGCCACCTCCAAGCGCGACCTTTACTTATTCACCCGTTCTGCCGTGCCCGGCACCTGCCACTATTACTTTTACCGGCACTGTACCGGGTGGGTCTGGCGTGGCCTGGCTATATGGTGACGGCACTACCGGTACCGGCGCAACCAGCACACATACCTACACCAGTAATGCAAGGGATACAGTAAGTATGATAGTGGTAGATGTAAATGGCTGTATAGATACAATAGTTGACTATGTGGAGATAATAGGTATGGACCTGGTGATAATGCCTAACGTTACATCAGGTTGTGTGCCGCTTACCGTGGCATTCAACTCAGCGCTCAATGGCTACATGGCTGGCTACCCTTCATTTATATATCCATCATCCATTACTTCTTATAGCTGGACTTTTGGGGATGGTGGCACTTCCAGTTCGGCCACGCCTTCACATACCTACACGGCTGTAGGCACATATGCCGCTGTATTGATGGTAACTACAGCTAATGGCTGTACCGCCTATGATACTATAACCATTGCGGTTGGTGACCCGCCTACAGTTACTTTTATTGTAGATACTACCCATACCTGCTACCATAAGACCATATTATTTACGGCTACCGCAGATTCGGCAGATACCTACTTCTGGAATTTTGGCGACGGTACATCAGAAACCGATTCGGTTAGTACCACCACCCATGTATTCGCATACCCCGGCACGTTTACAGTAACATTGATCGCCTACCGCAATGGCTGCCCGAGCGCTCCATATACATTCCCTGATTCCTTTATCATAGACTCACCGAAGGCCATCATTATATCAGAATACGGCTGCAGCCCTTTCACACAGGTGCAGTTTTATGACAGCTCAATGGGCGCTGATACTCACCTGTGGATGTTTGGCGATGGTACCACCAGTACACTAGATAATCCGTCTCATAATTACCCTTCCACATCAACCTATGTATGCAGCCTGGCAACCTATAACGCTACAAGCGGTTGCCGCGATACAGCCACAGTGCCACTTAACCTGATACCACCTGTGCTTAATATGATTGCTGATGATACAGCTATATGCGTTGGCGGCGTAATCACTTTTACACCGGTTGTTACCGGTGGCACTGCCACTGAAGTTTACTGGGATGTAAACGGCGTGTGCCTTGACCCTGACACCGGGGATGTCTTCCGTGACACTTTCAGGGTGGGCGGCAGGTATACCATCAGGTTGCGTATCAGAGATGGTCATGGCTGTTTTGATACATTAGAGCGCACTAACTGGATAGTGGTAGGTGACCCTGTGGACTCATTCGTAGCCTCGCCCCCTACCGGCTGCTCACCGCTTACCGTAACATTTACTGATTATACTACTGATGCTGCAGGTCTTTCAATTGTCAATTACCGCTGGGCATTTGGCGACGGTGGCACGGCCACGGTTACCACATCGCCCATAACACACACCTACACCGCCGCCGGCACCTACACGGTCAGATCAATAGTTACTGATAACATTGGGTGTGTTGATACTTCCGTAAGGCCGGCTTTAATAACGGTCTGGAAGCCAAACGCGGTTTTCACTGCGGGTACCACCTACCCGTGCGTGGGCAGTTTAGTACATTTTTATAATTCATCTTCAGGCATCACGGGTGCCTACTGGCTCTTTGGTGATGGCGATACATCAACAGCCATATCTCCTGACCATGTGTATAATGCCGTTGGCGCTTATACAGTTAAGCTGATAGTATATGACTCACACGGTTGCACAGATACGGCGTCGTTTACTAATTATATTAATGTAACCAAGCCAACCGCTTCATTCTTCATGAGTGACTCGTTCTCCATTTGTCCGCCGCTGTCAGTAAGTTTCTTTAACACCAGTACAGCCGCCACCAGCTATTCATGGACATTCGGTGACGGTGGTACATCGGTACTTACCTCGCCCGGCAACTTATATGTATCATCAGGCCTATATACAGTAACACTTGTGGCTATCAACTCCCATGGCTGCCGCGATACGGCCTATTCAAGGGTAAACCTCTATGGTTATGCCGGCGGGTTCAATTATTCACCACTTACCGGCTGTGCGCCTTTGCTTGTCAATTTCTCGGCCGCGCTCAGCAATGTTCCTAATATTATATGGGACTTTGCTGATGGCACTACTTCGTTAACCTCCTACAGCGATACCACATCACATGTTTACACCATACCCGGCGCATATGTGCCCAAACTGATACTAAGTGATAATTCAGGGTGTCAAAATTCCAGTTTAGGGCTTGATACCATAAAAGTAAACGCGGTAAGGCCAGGGTTTACCACGGTGCCCTATCCGGTCTGCGTAAACACAAACATAAATTTTAAAGATACGTCTTACAGCTATTTCTCAAGTGTTACAAGCTGGCACTGGCAGTTTAATGGCGGTGATACCAGCAATATACCTATGCCGGCATATAGCTATACGGCCGTGGGTACCTACCCGGTTACCCTTTCGGTGGTTGATGGCTGGGGCTGCACCGGTACTATTACCGGTAGTGTGGTAGTGAACCCACCACCAACTATTTATGCCGGGCCTGATACTGTAGTGTGCGTTGGCGATAGCGCCATGCTGCACGGCTATGGTGGTGTAAGTTATGTATGGACGCCACCCGCTACACTCGGCTGCCCTACCTGCCAGACAACGCCTGCCACCCCTGGAGTACCAACTACCTATACCGTAACCGGTACTGACGCTAATGGGTGTAAGAGCTATGATTCTGTTACTGTCTTCCTGCGCACCACTACTGAAAGCCGCGCCTGGGGAGATAGTGAAGTATGCCGGTTAGTGCCGGTGCAACTATATGATACCGGCGGCTCCAAATATAAATGGACCCCTTCCGCAGGGCTTGATAACCCAAATATATTCAACCCTGTTGCCACGCCTGATACCACAACGCGCTACATGGTGATAACCCGGCTGGGCAGCTGCATACCTGATACTAACTATGTAATGGTAGTGGTACACCAGTTGCCTACTGTTGATGCCGGACCGGACCAGACACTCCTCGCGGGGCAACCAGCCTACCTGCAGGCAACAGGCTCCCTGATCTATACCCTGCTGTGGACACCTGCAATAACGCTTGACTGCGATACCTGCCGCAATACCACTTCAACCGCTGTAACTACTACTACTTACAGGGCTACGGTATTGTCCCGTTTTGGTTGTAAAGCAAGTGATGATGTTACTGTGAATGTGTACTGCAATACAGAGCAGATATTTATCCCTAATACCTTTACTCCCAATGGTGACGGTCAGAATGATGTGTTCTATCCGCGAGGAGCGGGCGTGAGCAAGGTACTCACCTTCAGGATATACAACAGGTGGGGTGAGCTGCTGTTTGAGCAACTTAATTTTGACCTCAATGATGTAAGCAAGGCGTGGGATGGCTCCTTTAACGGTGCTTCAGCACGGCCTGATGTATATGTTTATTTGTTAGAAGCTACATGCGCTACCGGTGAACCACTATTTTTGAAAGGAGATGTAACAATAATCAGGTAAATGTGTGTACTATGAAAACAATTTTTATAAATATATTATCAGCGGCGGGTTTGGTTTTGTGCCCGGCGCTGGTTAACGCCCAGGCTGATCTTCACTTTTCACAGTTTTATGAAACCTCCATTTTGCGCAACCCTGCACTCACCGGCATATTTACCAATGACTACAAGGTGGGCGGGTTTTACCGCAACCAGTGGAGCAGTATCAGCCATCCTTATGTCACGTCGCTCGGCTTTGCCGAGGTGCGGGTGTCTGTGGGGCGTGTTTCTGATGATTTTGTGAGTTTTGGTGTGTTGGGCTATACTGATAAGGCGGGCAGCCTTAACCAGAAAATATCTTCATTTTATCCGGCGGTTAACTACAGTAAGGCGTTAAACCCGGACAGAAATACCTACCTGTCGGTTGGCTTTACGGCAGGGTATACGCAGTACAGCTTTGACCCTAGTAAAATTACGGTGAATAACCAGTTTCAGGGTGGCGTTTTTGACCCCAACAACCCAACTTTGGAAAGCGTTACTAACAGCAAGCTCACCATGTGGGATCTTGGCTGCGGAGTTAACTATAACAGCAGTGCAGGCAATAATAATAACATTACTTATATAGTAGGTATATCAGGCTATCACCTCACGCAACCAAAATTTTCTTATTTTGATGTGCCCGGGGTTACCCAGAATATGCGCTGGAATGTAAATGGTGCTATTGGTTTTGGCATTAAAGAAAATATTACTACTCAGGTGCAGACTAACTTTGCGCTGCAGGGTACCTATTTTGAGCAAATGACAGGTGTGCTGACTACAATGGTGCAGGCCGGGGCAGGCACAAAGCCATTATATGCCATATCAGGCGGTTTGTTTTACCGTTTTCAGGATGCGATAATACCAGTAATAAAGCTGAAATATAAGAACACTGCTATTGCCGGAAGCTATGATGTCAATGTTTCAAAACTGAAGCAGGCAAGTAAACTAAGAGGCGGCTATGAACTTACCTTCTCTATAACCGGGGACTGGAGCGATAAGTCAGGTATATTAAAGAAAACCGTGTGCCCTAAGTTTTAAAAATCAATTATTGAGCGCCACTATAAATTTTATTTATGTTCAGCAAGCTAGTTAGTGCGGTTTTTTTCACTGGTGTATTGGTATCTCTTGCTTGCGGCAGTGTGCGTGCGCAGTCGTTTCATAAGGGGGCGGTTTTGGTAAGCTTATCAGAGGGTACTACGCACAGTATATATAGTACACACAAGGGAAATTGCCGCAATGATGGCCGATCATCTGTGCATGTTCAGGGCGACCGTGACCCGCTGAGCATTGAGTATGGACTAAGCAGCCACTGGGGTATAGGTATTAACCTCGGAACGGACATTTTTAAAGTAGTACCCGGTTTTTACCAGTTTTCAGTACCCGGTAGCGTAGTAAAAGCCTACATGGCAGAAGCTACTTTTGATGTTAACTACCATTTTTTTAACACAAAGCATACTGACCTGTCCGCTTTCTTTTCAATTGGTTGCTCATCAGTAATTTTAAAAGGTGATGACCGCGACTATGGCGATATGTACTTGCCAGTTAATATTACAGAATCAAAGGAAAACAGGCACTATAGCTACAACGCCGGGGGCGGTATTATGCGTATGGGCGCAAAAGGAAAATATTATTTCAGGCGGAGGTTTGGGGTAATGGGTATCATAAGCTTATATGCTGCAGGCACCTCACCAAATGGTGTAAAAGATAATAACGTCGGTATTAATACAACAACTGCCATCAGAGGATGGGCAATAGAATTTGGTCCCTGCTTCCGGTTTTTTTAGTGGAATGTCCTGGCTATAAATTGTTATTTCTCCTTCGTTGATACCAGTACCAATAACAGCCTGGCAATGCGTTCATTGCTCCCCAGGTGTTTAAATACAGTACCGGATATAGGGTTGCATATTGCAATAATAAATTATAAAGTAAAAATCATAGTGTTTTTTCGTCTTCAACAGCTGTTTCTGAAACAGGTAAGTTGATGAAGAAGGTGGTGCCTTCACCGGGTTTTGTTTCAAACCATATCTGTCCATTCCAAAACTCAATAATTTTGCGGGTCATAGCCAGGCCCAGCCCGGTACCTGAAGACTTGGTAGTAAAGTAGGGTTGGAATATCCGCTTGGCGACTTCTTCATCAATGCCGTGTCCGTTGTCAGTTATGGCAATGATAACATCACTGCCGGCAATATTCAGGCTCACGTGTATGACGCCCTGTTTTTCAGGTGGTATAGCTTGTTTGGCGTTCTCAAGCAAGTTGGTGAAAACCCGCAACAGCTGACTGCGGTCTGATAAAACAATTATTTTTGCCGGGGGTGCGGTAATGCTTACCAGCAACCCATCATTATTATTATAAAGCTCCACGGCTTTATGCAGCAGCACCGCAATATCAATATCCTCGGGCCTCGCCTCCGGCAACTTGGCGAAATTGGAAAACTCTGATGCAATGTAGGAAAGGTTATCAATCTGCTCAATAATTGAGTTGGATACCCGCTCGGTAAGCGCTTTTACGTTTGGGTTGTCGTTTCTCATGGCTTGCTGCAGGTATTGAATATTCAACTTCATAGGTGTCAGCGGGTTCTTTATTTCGTGCGCCACCTGGCGGGCCATTTCGCGCCAGGCAGTTTCCCTTTCGCTCTGGGCAAGCTTTGCCGCGTTTTCTTCCACCTTTTTTACCATTTTGTTATACTCCTTTACAAGCGTACCTATTTCATCATCATAGGGCCATTCTATCCGCTCATTCTGCTCCAGGTTTATTTTATCGAATTGTTTGATGATAATGTCGAACGTACTGGTTATCCACCGGGTAACACCTACTGTTATTACGCTGGAGATCAGGAAGATAAACGCATAAAGATTAACCAGCGTAACAACTATATTCGAAATCTGGAAGTTGAGGTCTTTTTCTGAGGAGAAAAACGGCACGTTGATGTAGCCGAGTGTAACGCCATGGTCATCCCGAAGGGGCTGGTAGGCCGAGTTGTAAGACAGTAAACCTACCTTTTCATTTTGTATCACCAAAGATTGTTCCGCGTTATTGAGTTCAAAATACGCGTCAGGGCGCATCTTTCTGGAGATAAGACCCTTGTCATAAATCTCCTCCTGGGAGGTAGCGAAGAGGGTGCCATTATGATCAAATACATTAATATCAATTTTCTGGCTATTGGCGAGCTGGGTGATGAATTTTTTAAACCCCGCAGACTTACTCACGGTATCAAAGACATACCCTGTTGTAAAACCGTCTTCATTAGTAAGGTATTCCTGCACCTGCTGATGAGCCACCTGTAGTGCCGCCTGTAGCTTATTGGCGTTGGAGTCACGATACTCTGATGAAAAGAACTTAATGGTTACAGTACCTATAATAAGGAAAGAAACAAAAACGACAGAGAGCATTGAAAGGTGAACCCTCCTGCGCAGGGTAAGCTTGAGTATATTTCCTTTTTTAAACAGACCCGCGTAGTAAGACAAGTATAGCTGGTAAATAAAAATAATAAGGGCCACAAGCACTTGTATACCAAACAGGTAAGAGAATAAAGTAATGGCTTCTATCACCTCGCCGTGGTTGTGTACCACTACGGCGGTGCGCTTATCGGCTATCTTATAATACAGGGTATTGTAGCCGTTGCTGCCACGGTACTCATATTGCTGCTCTTTAAGAGTATCGTATTTCAGCCTTATGGGGAAAGAGTGGTCATTGGTCTGGTTAATCAGTTTACTGTTTACATATACAGCATATACATATTCATTTTCGTGCATGGCACTTTTATTGCCAAAGGGTTGCAGCAACTCAGGGTACACGGTTTGCGTGGCTGACTTTTTCAGGTCAAGATCAATCATTACATATCCTATAATATTGTTCACAGTATCACTGTAAACAGGTATGTGGGAGAGGTAGTAGTGGCGGTCTAAAATAGACTCTTTATAAAAAAGATAAGATGAGTTGGTGGCGTCAGATTCGGCTTTTTCCTCCATCAGGCTTTTATAGTCTGAGGTGTCTTTATTAAAAACAGGTCTGAAATCAGCGTCGAATAAATAGATCTCCGCTTCGTATTTATTTATTTGCCCCGTGAGATATTGTGTCTCAAAATGCTGGTCTAATAGCCTGCGGCCGGCCGCCGTGGGCTTGTAAAAGAATGATTTGAGCTGGGTGTCAAGCTCTATTTTCTTGGCGCTTTTCTCAAATGAAAATTCAAGCTCAACGTCTCGGTTTGGGGTTAGGTGCTGGTCAACAAATGCGCGCCGGGTGCCATCTTCTTTTACCTCGTTAAAATAACGAATGAGCAGGGTGCAAAAGCCGCAGATGATGAGTGCCCAGATGATCATATGGGGCTCAAAGAGCTTGGAAACCAGCGTAAAAGCCGGCAGATCAAGCAGGGCTATAAACAATACCAGGCACGCAAGTACTGACCAGTAGAAATATTCGGTGTAGTGGTTGCTTAAATACAGCCAAACTATACCCGTGGCGATAACAACAAAATACTTTACCCACTTATTCCCTGACAACACTTTAAGTTGCACATTAAAAATATAGGTAACCATGCTGGCTATTGCCGTAATGGATATAATAGCTACCAGGCCAAAAACAGTATAAATGTTGATAGCGTAAAAATGGGTAACATCAAAAGAGATACTGGAGTCAAGGACAAGGCTTCTGATTATTTTAATATAAAAGAAAATGAATACTACAAGCAGCACTGTAAGCGCCCCGAACAGAAAATTGCGGCTGAGCTTGTCTTTTACACCTGTGAAATATCTTTTGTAATGGGTATACCGGGCCGTGAAGGTTACCAGCCACAGCGCCAGCCCTACATCAATAAACAGATCTCCGAGCGAGGACAGGTAGGTACTGGAGGCATACAATGTAGGGGAGAAAATGGGAAGCGCGTCAAGATGAAACGGGAGGCCATAAATAAACAACGCAGCCCGTAATAACAAGCTAAACGTGATGATAAGCCCCAGCGCGAAGAACGCTGACCGGCCCCTGCTGAGCTGCACCGCCATGAGCTGCAGCCAGGCTATACTGGACAGAACGGCCAGCAGCAGCATAACTATCAGCAGCGTATCAGGCACCCATTTTTGTATGTCTGCCGGGTTAAACAGAAGATAGCCAGCGGTTACATTGCCCTGCAGGCTCAGCTTGTATTCATGGGCACTGCCGGTTGGTGCATTGTTAATTCTGGTGCTTACCGGTATATTGTCAGAGGCCGCGAAGTGGGTATGCAGGTAATCGTTTTCAAGCGGGTAAGTAATAAGTACCGGAAACAGTGCTATAACCCTTGTGTTTTTATCCAGGTTGATGCACTTTCTTATAAATGTCCCTTTCGCATTGCGCCTTATAGACAGGCCCGCCCGCAAGGAGTCATGATTTGTAGCTACAACAGAATTGTTGTTCCAGAACTTCAGGGTATCACTGCTGTAGCCATATACATAAAAGGGAAGCGCGGTTACCCGTTTCATTTCTTTTTCGGTAATGGTGCCCTGGAACAGGTGGCGCAGCAGTGCAGTGTCAGTAATAAAGTCGTTGCACGCGGCCTCGCCGCCCTGCAGGTGACTGTTAATGGTATTGGCCATTTTTACAGGCAGCATCTCCTGCCTGTGCCCGGAAAGGTGTACAATATTAATGCACCAAAGCAGCACGCTTATGCCCAGCCAACCCCAGTATGGATAGCGCCTGAACATTTAAGAACGCTCCTCTTTTTTTACCTGGTTCCAGAGCTCATCCATTTCCCAAAGGGTCATGTCATGTACGGTGGTGCCTTTTTCAACAGCCAGCTCTTCAACCCTTTGGAAACGGCGGATAAATTTCTTGTTGGTCTGTTCCAGGGCGCGTTCAGGGTCTACTTTTATAAAGCGGGCATAGTTAATAATAGCGAATAACACATCTCCAAGCTCGTCTTCCATTTCTTTGGGGTTGCCACCCGCCACTGCCTCAAACAGCTCCTGCATTTCTTCATTTACCTTGGCCTGCACCTGCCCGGTGTTTTCCCACTCAAACCCCACTTTTTTCGTCTTTTCCTGCAGCTGTAGGGCTTTAAGCAATGCGGGCATTGAGGGCGGCACACCACTGAGTATTGATTTTTTACCCTCCTGTTGCTTTATTCTCTCCCAGTTCTGCTTTACGTCATCTTCGTTTTCCACCTTTACATGGCTGTAGATATGCGGATGCCTGTTTACCAGCTTGTTACATACGCCTTCTATTACATCATCAAGCGTGAATTCCTGCTTTTCAGCACCTATTTTACTGTAAAAAACTATATGCAGCAGCAGGTCGCCCAGTTCTTCCCTCAAACCCTTCCAGTCCTCGTTTACTATAGTATCAGTGAGTTCGTAAACCTCTTCAAGGGTTTGCGGCCGCAGGCTGTGTATAGTCTGCTTTTTATCCCACGGGCATCGCTCCCGCAGTTCATCCATTATATTTCTCAGGCGCTCAAGTGATTGTGAGTATTGCATTATTGTTGATTAAAGAGTTGAGGATTTGGTTGGGCAAACCATTGTTTTAAAAGCCCTGTCATTTTAATAAAAGCTGGATCAATACAACGAAGATAGCTTGCTTTAGTAGCCAGGTCCAAGTAAATTGATGAAGATCTCGGCGTCCGGTTCCTTTTTAATGCGGCTTCCAAAGCTTCTTTAGGGCGAATAGGTTTTGACTGATTGTGGTCTTTTAATCCTTCATTATGCAACCAATCATAAATATCAATTTCAAAATTCCATGAAATAGCATATTGAATATGAGTGGGTTTTACCCACATCCAGTTTTCTATTTCGGGGTCAACAACTATTGCTTTTGCTCTATCCTCCCATCCGTTTATTGACAACTTGTTTTCAACTTCAATTTCCACTTGCTCGCTGGAAGCAGTATCACGTCCGCAACCGTCTTTGTCGAAGATAATTAATGCATATTTGTACATTCCGCAAAATGGCCGTAAAAAATCATGTGCACCATTTAAAACTCCGGCATCTCTGTACTGATGGATTCTGATATCGAAAGTAAAGGCTATAGTATTTTCGGTTTTATTTACTTTGGGTAGTAAACCTTTAAGTAAATATTCGAAATTTTTGTCCGCGGTAAGAATGATGAGATCTTTCATAACTATCCCAGTACACCTCCGGCAAATAAGTTTCCCAAATTTACTTCCCCTTTCCATGATTGTAAAGAAGGATGTTCACTCCCCTTAACTATATCAGTAACTCCCCGCTCTGTTTTAGCAAAGCACAATATTTGTTCTGGTTTAACTAAACTTAAAATTACCGTTGAGTGAGTTGCCAGTAATATTTGAGCATTATATACAGAAGATAACGATTGATAAACTGCCTCTATTGCCTTTGGATGTATTCCGATCTCGGGCTCTTCAACTAGATATACACCCGAAAAATCTGGGAGGTAAGCTGGTAATGTAAGGGCTAATAGCCGTAGTGTACCATCTGAAATGAGCCAACTTGGTACATTTATTCCATTGTTGTATTTAATACGCAGGTATCTATGGCGGTCATCCTCCCTTTCCACAGTTTCAATAGTTTCAATGTCTGGCAACGCAGTTCTTAGATGTTTTATCCAGCTTTCAAATTGCCTGGGGTG
>JACMPD010000053.1 GCA_014377675.1 Taibaiella sp. | reverse complement strand
GGAAAATGGCATCAGGCTTACATTCGCCGATCAGGGACCCGGCATTACAAATATTGCGTTGGCCATGAAGGACGGGTATTCAACAGGAAAAAGCCTCGGTCTCGGGCTCCCCGGCACAAAAAGGCTGGTGAGCGAGTTTGACTTAAAATGCGAAGTGGGGAAAGGAACAACTGTTACAATCATCAAATGGAAAAATGGCTAATAATACACATATAAATTTTAATGCGGAAGACAGAAGCTATTTTTCAATTCTTAAAAAAGAAATACATAATTTAGTTATCAAGGCCGGTTTTAACGAAGTGAGAACCGCCGAAGTGGATATTGTAGTGGCAGAGATGACCACAAATCTCCTTAAACATGCCGGAGGAGGCGAAATTCTGGTCCGCATTGTCCACGAATTTAATACAACAGGTGTTGAAATTTTGTGTATAGACAATGGACCGGGGATGGCAGACCCTACAAAAATGATGGAAGATGGGGTGTCCACCGCAAATACGCTCGGTCAGGGGCTTGGGGCGGTAAGACGGCTTTCAGATACATTCCAGGTTTATTCTATTAAGAAGTGGGGTACTATTCTTTTATCACCTCTTTATAAAGAAAGACTGCCGCCGGACACAGTTCGTGCGCAGGCTGAGGTGAGAAGCGTAATAGTCCCGAAGCACGGGGAAACAGCCTGTGGCGACGGATTCGACTTTAGAATCAATCTTAATTATGTCCGTTTGTTCCTTGGCGATGGCCTTGGCCACGGGCCGGAAGCCAGTACAGCAGTGTCTAAAGCAATTGAAGTCTTAAATGCTTCAAATGAATACAATACTATTGAAAACCTAAAGCACATGCACAAAGAAGTAAAGGCTACCCGAGGTCTGGTCGGCACGCTGGCTACTTATTCGTTCTCAGAAAAACTTTGGCGCATTTGCGGTGTTGGCAATATAGCAACAAGAGCACAGTGTGGCTTTATGGCAAAAAGTTATATTTCATATAACGGTGTTATTGGTATGAATATCCCCAATACATTAAAAGAGCATGAAGTAAAAAAATGAATCCGGGCAATGTATTATATTGTGCTCTGATGGCATAAAGACAAGGTGGGATCTGCAAAAATATCCCGGCATTTTCAAATATGACCTTTCTGTGGTAGCGGCCGCAATTTATAAAGACAATGCACGTAAAACAGATGACATGTCAGTAGTTATCGCAAGAATAAATTCATAATATTATGGAGATTTTGAAAATATTGCTTAATAATGAGATGGATCTGACACAGACCCACAAGCAGTGTGTTCGCCTTGCTGAATTCACCGGTCACAGCCTTTCTTCTCAAACTTCATTCGCCACGGCAGTTTCAGAAGTATCCCGTAATATTATAGGCATGGATCCTGCTGCTTCAATCAGCCTGAAAGTGGAAATGCAGAATGACAGGGCAAAGTACCTGATTGCAGTAATACAAAACAACAAAACTCACTATCAGCCTACCAGAGACGAAGGATATAGCTACGCTAAGAAACTGGTTAATGATATAACTGCGATAACTACTGGTCACGGAACCGTAATTGAGCTGAAAACACCGGTACCACCCACAACCAGGCTCCGCGCCGAACAGGTAGAAAACTGGAAGCAAAACCTGCACAATACCGCCGCTATATCACCTTATGAAGAGATAAAACGCAAAAACAGGCTGCTGGTAGACATGGCCGACAGGCTCAGGGTAAGTGAGCAAAGATATAAATCTGTTTCAGATACACTTCCTATCGCCATATTCACAATGACTGATGTGGGCGAAATATCTTACGCCAATAAATGGCTCACAGATTTTACCGGCAAAACGATAGAAGAAATTAATACCAAAAGATGGGTTGACGTAATACACCCTGATGACCTGCCGCTTCTGTGGCAACAACTTGCAAATAATGATAGCATAAGTTCTCTCGCTCCGGAGCTAAGGGTTAGGGCAGGGAAAACGGGAGAATACCGGTGGCATATATTCGCCACTATAGCCTATAAAAGCGAGGATGGCACTTTTTAGAGGTGGAACTGCTTCCTCGTTGATATTCATGCCCAAAAAATTATAGACCAGGCACTTAATGATAATGTAGCCCTGAAAAAAATACAAGCTGAACTGGAAGAAAAAATACAACAGCTGAACGAAAGTAACCAGCAATTGGAACAGTTTGCCTATATAGCATCGCACGATCTGCAGGAGCCATTGAGGAAGATTGGTTTTTATGCTGACTATATAAAAACAAACTTCCGCCCGGCTTTCACTGACAAAGGCGCACTTTTTTTTGATAATATGTTAGATTCAGCTGTAAAAATGAAAACATTAATTACAGATATTTTATCTTATTCTGTAATTAAAAAAGAAACCAACTCAGTAAAACCTGTTGATCTCGAAAAAATTGCAGCCATAGCGGTTTTTGATCTGGAAATCGCTATAAGGACCAGCAATGCACAGGTTACCTTTAGTGACCTGCCTGTTATTGATGGCATTGAAGCGCAATTGATACAGCTTTTCGAAAATCTTATTTCCAACTCTATAAAATACGCGGTAGACTCAGCAGCACCTATCATCAATATTTCAGCTAACACAACCGCCGATTCGGTCCATTTGTTTTTTACTGATAATGGCATCGGCTTTGACACTATTTATTTAGACCGTTTGTTTAATCTTTTCCAGAGACTGCACACAAAAGATAAATATGGCGGCACCGGAATAGGGCTTGCGATTTGTAAAAAAATTGTCACAACTCATAATGGTATGATAACAGCCCTAAGCGAACCGGGTAAGGGGGCAACTTTTATCATAACTTTACCGCTACATCAAATTAAAGAATAAAAATTTACTCTTAATTTTATATGATGGAAGCGAGTGCAAACACCAAAATATTACTTGCTGATGATGACGCTGAAGATCGCCTTATTATCGATGACTCATTCAGTGAAGTAGAACCAGGGCATTCCATCTCTTATGTAGAAGATGGAATGGCGGTGCTCCATTTTCTACAAGAAATTACTGATGAAGCTGATTTTCCAGATTTAATTATACTCGACCTTAACATGCCAAGGCTTAATGGCACAGAAACACTTAGAGCCATTAAGAAAATAGAGCATTACAGGGGAATACCAGTAGTGATTTTTTCAACATCCGTTAATGAAATTGAAAAGCAGGAATGCCTTGCGCTTGGGGCGGTGAACTATGTCACAAAACCTACCAGTTATCATGGATCACTTGAAATAGCACGGTATTTTTTTCATTTGGCAATGCGTTAACAGCGCCATTCGCCAACACCCTGTCAAACTCAACCATTACAATTAGTAAATTTTATTTAATATTTACTAGCTAATAACTAATTATTTACCTTCGCACAAATGCAGGATAAATTCCAGTCTGGTTTCGTAAATATATTTGGTGCTCCAAATGCCGGTAAGTCCACCTTACTTAATTTATTATTAGGTGAGCGGCTCGTCATTACCTCCTCTAAAGTACAAACCACGCGCCATCGCATACTGGGTATACTTACTGAGCCGCATTACCAAATTGTTTTCTCTGATACCCCGGGCATAATAGACCCCAAGTATAAGCTGCATGAAAAAATGATGTCACATGTAAAAAGCGCCCTTGAAGACGCTGATATAGCCATCATCATGCACGATATTAATAAACCTGTTGATACATTAACGGGTATCACTGATATGTTGAAGCTGAAAATACCCGCTATTCTGTTGCTTAATAAAATTGATAAACTTCCTGGTGACAGAAAAGCGACCGATATATTGGCTGAATACCAGGCACTATACCCCGGCTGGGAAATACTGGCCATTTCAGCCAAGCAAAAGCACCATACTGATAAAATTTTACCGCTTATTTTAAAAAGCCTGCCTGATGCACCACCCTTCTATCCCGGTGACAGCATATCAGACCGAAATGAACGCTTCTTCGTAAGTGAATTGATAAGAGAACAAATTTATGGACTGTATGAAGAGGAGATCCCATATCATGCAGCAGTATATATTCAGTCGTTTGAAGAGAAGGCGACTTTGGATGTAATAAAAGCAGATATTATTGTGAGCAGGGAAACACAGAAAATGATTCTTCTGGGCAAGGGTGGCAGCATGATTAAGCAACTGGGCATTAACTCCAGAATTTCGATAGAAGAATTTTTACAGAAAAAAGTACATTTGGAATTATTTGTAAAAGTGCGCCCGCACTGGCGCGATAATGAAAACCACCTGCGTGAATACGGATATAATTGATGACAGAAAGGCGGTAATACAACCGCTGAACAAATTCTGGTACCAAAGCAAAGTAGCAGCTCTTGATATGCTCAGGCTCGACCTGTTACACCCTCTACTATCGGGTAACAAATGGTTCAAGCTTCGCCTGAATGCCATGTTTGCCAAAGACCACGACTACAAAACACTGGTTACTTTTGGCGGCGGCTACTCTAATCACCTCATAGCCACCGCTTTCGCTGCCCGTAAATGGGGGCTCAAAAGCGTGGGTATTGTACGTGGCAATTACGAGACGTTAACCCCCACCCTTCAGGAATGCGTGAATGAAAATATGGAACTTATTTTCACCACCCGCGAGGAGTATAAAAATAAAGATAATCCTGATTGGGTTTACAACCTTGCCGGCCGGTTTGAAGACATATACATTATTCCTGAAGGAGGTGCAAACGAAAAAGGACGCGCAGGCGCTGGCCTTATGGACAGGTTTATAAAAAATACATACTCTCATATAGTACTTTCCGTAGGCTCAGGTACCACCCTAATTGGCCTGCGCGATAAGTTGCCGGTCTCACAATATATTATGGGTTTTGTACCCATGAAAGAAGGTAAGTATATGGGCAAATATATTTCCAGCATTGTACAACCCCCAAAAAACAAAAACTGGGAACTGTTTGATGAATGGCACTTTGGCGGCTTCGCTAAGTGGAACAAAGATCTGATCGTTTTCATGAATGAATTTTACGAGGAAAATAAAATTCCGCTTGACGCTATCTACACTGCAAAGATGATGTACGGCTTGCAACAAATGCTGCTGGATAATCATTTTTCAAGCTGCGATAAAATTCTGTGCATACACACGGGCGGCCTGCAGGGCAATAGTATTATGCCTGGTTTAATTTATTAGCCATAAGCGTGTTTTGTTATTTGTTACAAGGCGCACAATCTTTTGCAACAGTTTGGCGCCTTTGAAGGTTTTTAAGTAATTTGCTTCCTGTTTACTGTTACTGCCCATGGGCATATTGAATTGAAAGAATGAGCGAATACATAGTTTCAGCTAGAAAATACCGCCCGCAAACCTTTGATACGGTCGTGGGTCAGGAGCATATCACCACTACATTAAAAAACGCCATACGCAACCAGCATTTGGCCCATGCTTATCTCTTTTGCGGACCAAGAGGTGTAGGCAAAACAACGTGTGCGCGTATTCTTTCAAAAACAATAAACTGCACCTCACCAACCGCTGATATGGAGGCTTGTGGGGTATGTGATATATGCCAGAGCTTTAAAAACAATACTTCTTTCAACGTCTTTGAGCTCGATGCCGCAAGCAACAACTCAGTGGATGATATACGGGAGCTGACCAGCCAGGTTCGTTTCGCCCTGCAGCATGGCAAGTACAAAGTATATATCATAGATGAGGTACATATGCTGAGCGCATCGGCCTTCAACGCATTCCTTAAAATGCTGGAGGAGCCTCCATCCTATGCCATATTTATACTTGCTACAACTGAAAAACATAAAATATTACCTACCATACTCAGCCGCTGCCAAATATTCGATTTTAAACGAATAACTACGCATGATATAGTTAATCACCTGCAAAGTATTGCAGTGAAGGAGGCTATGGTAGCCCAGGAAGCCTCTCTACACATTATAGCGCAGAAAAGCGAAGGCTGCATGCGCGACGCGCTTTCCATGCTTGACAGGATTGCCAGTTTTACCAATGGTATCCTTACCTACAACAATACAATGGAGCACCTCAACCTGCTCGACGCTGACTACTATTTTGAACTGACTGATAATATTTTGAGCCAGGATGTGTCAGGTACATTATTGCTGCTGGATAAAGCAATGGAAAAAGGGTTTGAGGGCGACGTGATACTCGGAGGGCTGGGTGAACACTGCCGCAACTTATTACTTTGCAAAGATATAAGAATGGCCAGGCTGCTTGATGTACCGGGAGCGCTAAAGCCCGTGTACCTGGAAAAAGCAAACCAGGCGCCGCCTTCATTTATCTTATCCGCGCTGAATGTGATCAGCCAGTCAGAACTGGAATACAAAAATACAAATAACAGGCGCCTGCATGTGGAAATGTGCCTTATAAGGCTTTGTTACCTGTTGCAGGCAGTAAAGGGCAGTCAGGTGCAAATCAGCGGAGCTGATGAAGTAAAAAAAAACTGTTATAATGTAGATAATGGTGCACAAAACGGCTCGGCAACTGTAAATAGCGCTTTTGAGGGGCAGCATGTTGTCCATGAGCCGGCAGCTTTTATAAACACACCCGCGCGGGCTCCCGTTGCGCTGCCGCCCGCCGTTTACGCCCAGCCAGCCGAACTGGAAACCCCGCCGCAAAGAAGGGTGCCGGCAGGCCCCGCCCGTAAGCTGAGCAGGGATATGCTTGATGATATTGAAACTACAGTAATAGCGCAACAACGCAAATCAGAACTTACAAAGCAGGAGGCACAGGAAGTTTTTAGCCAGTATATGGATCAGCTGAAAGCGGACAATAAAAGCATGATACATGCCCAGTTCTTACTGATGCGGATGGAAGTGTACCCGCCAGACGAAGTAAGATTTATTTCTCCGAGCGAATTGATAGACACCTATGCCCTGAACCAACGCAGCACATTGCTTGATTTTTTCAGGGAGAAAGCGAATATGGTGGTGAGGATTACCACTGAAATACAAATTGACGACGCCCTGAAAAACGCCGTAAAAAGCACGAACCTCAGCAAAAGCGAAATGTTTGAAGTAATGGCAACTAAAAACCCGCAGTTGGCCGTACTACGGGAAAAACTGGGTATGCAACTCGAATATTAATGCAATTTAATCTTTAAAATTCAGCTTCAAATAACTGAATATCAGCACTCCGGCCATTATGACGCTAACCACAGGCACAGCCACCAGTACCTGTTGAAAAGCGGGCAAAGGCCCTTTCTTTGCAGCCGGTATGGCATAGTTTAGTGCCTGCAATAACATGAAAATCGAAAACAACAAACCAACAATGCCCAGAATAAGATTGGCCAGCAGATTTTTGTAATACATCTGCGTCGCAAAAATAGCCAGGATGAAAAATGCGGCTGAATTGAAATGCCCACCATTGTACATACCCAACCCAAACCAGCTTGCACCCAGCAAAAAATAGAAACCATATGCTAAATACACCAATACTTGGTAAGTAGACACCCTGCTTTGTACCATATTTGATTTATTCATTAAAAATTCTAACCCGGTAAGTCAATAATTATGAATTGACAACAGGTTGCTTTTTAGCCTTCCAATCCTCCATTCTTTCCTTTTCATTTACAGATATAGAAAGCACAATACGCCAATGATTATGTTTGTCTGCTTTCAGCACATATTGGTAATCGCAATTATAAACCGGCGCGTTATTACTGTCAAAAAACTGCCAGTTAACCCTTACTCTTGCTATCTTTTTTGTAATATTTATCTTGTGCCATATATCGGCACGCACGGTTACAATACCAAACTGCCGGTAAAAAGCCATTCCCTGGTTAAAAAACCCCTCCAGTTTACTGGCGTCACTAAAAATAGTATAGGCATCATCAGACAGCATAGTACATGGTATCTGATGTAAAAAAACTATCGTTTTTGAGTCATGAGACTCGAGCGCTTTGGAGTATATTTCAAAAAATGTATTTATATTTTGTGCAACAGCGGAAGAATTGTTCATAACCCTTGGTTCAATAGGCGAATGTACTGCTTATTGCTTTTTCAAAATCATATCAAAAACATTTTTCCCCATTTAATTCATTTATAACCGCAGGATTTATAATTTTAACCTCTAAAACTACCGCCTTTGAAGACTTTGCTCAATAGCAACCTGATGAATATTACCCTACAGCGGCTGGCACATCAACTTGTTGAAAATCACCTTGACTTTAAAGAAACCGCTCTCATTGGCATTCAGCCACGGGGTATTTTCCTTTCTGACAGGATAGCGAAACTGGTAAAAAAAATAAGTGGTAACGGCCACATTGACTATGGCCTGCTCGACATTACCTTTTACCGGGACGATGTGTACAGCAACCAGATACAGGTACCCTCTTTTACTGATATGCCGTTTAGTATTGAAGGAAAAAAAGTTATACTGGTTGATGATGTGCTCTATACCGGCCGCACCATACGCTCCGCTATGGATGCCCTTATTGACTTTGGCCGCCCCAGCAAGGTGGAGTTACTCACCCTTATTGACCGCCGCTTTAGCAGGGAATTGCCGGTGCAGCCTGATTATTCTGGCTATTCCGTAGATACTATTCTTACCCAGAAAGTAAAAGTTTGTTGGGAAGAAAAGGACGGTAAAGACGAAGTAATATTGCTGGACAAGCCACAGGTAAAATAAAATATTTATAAAAATTAAAAAGTTAATAAAATAACCGGATCAGAACCGGTAAAAAGTAAACTGATATGGGGCTTTCTGTAAAACATCTGTTGGGAATAAAAGAGTTAAATGTGCAGGATATTGAGCAGATATTTAAAACCGCCGATAACTTTAAGCAGGTGCTACAGCGCCCGATTAAAAAAGTCCCAACACTTCGGGAGACCACTGTAGCTAATATTTTCTTTGAAAACTCCACGCGTACCCGCCTGTCATTTGAGCTGGCCGAAAAAAGACTGGGCGCCGATGTAGTGAATTTCTCCGCCTCCGGCTCCTCTGTTTCAAAAGGCGAAACCCTCATAGATACGGTTAACAACATACTATCAATGAAGGTAGATATGGTGGTAATGAGACACTCTGCCAGCGGCGCTCCATGGTTCCTGGCTAATCATATTGATGCGGCTATAGTTAACGCCGGTGATGGCACCAACGAACATCCCACACAGGCATTACTTGACGCATTCTCTATAAGGGAAAAACTCGGCGATCTGAAAGGAAAAAGAATAGCCATATTGGGTGATATAATGCATTCGCGCGTAGCCCTCAGCAACATATACTGCCTCACCAAGCTGGGTGCTGAGGTAACCGTTTCAGGGCCGCCAACGCTTATTCCAAAACATATAGAAGCACTCGGCGTAAGAGTAGAATACAACGTAAAAAAAGCGCTTGAATGGTGCGACGTAGCCAATGTGCTACGGATACAGCTGGAACGGCAGCATAAACCGCTCTTCTCTACCCTGCGCGAATATGCCATTTACTATGGCGTAAACAAACAAATGCTGGACAGCATAGCCAAAGACATAATAATTATGCACCCCGGCCCTATAAACCGCGGGGTGGAAATAAACAGCGATGTAGCCGACAGCAAACAATCCATCATCCTGAACCAGGTTGAAAATGGTGTGGCCATCCGCATGGCGGTCATTTATCTGCTTTCGGGTAAAAGGGAGATTGTGGAGTAGGTTTTTGCGATGTTTTTTTAATAACTGCCGCTTCTATGGAAAAACATGCGTATTTGAAGCATTACGAATATCGCTCAACATGAGGAATACATGTTAACAAAATTAATTCAAGTGCAGTGGTAAAATAAGATAATCTATTCCAACTCATATTCCATCCTCACAATAACATTGGCTGTTTTATTCTTGCTTGATGTGTTGAAAGTTCCACTGTAAGTAAAGCTTTCATTACTGTATTGCCCGGTTATCTGAAAAACGCCCATATTGGCTTCTTTAAGTTTACCCAAGCGGCTGTGAGCATTCTCCGCAATAGTCTGCGCCCTGGCGTAAGCGTCAGCCGCAGCCTTAGCAAGCAGGTCTATTTTCAGGT
>JACMPD010000052.1 GCA_014377675.1 Taibaiella sp. | reverse complement strand
GTGCCCGACTAAGTAGGAATACAGTCATAACTACGTATTTTTGGGGTATTAACGAGTAAGGGGCTTATAAATTATGCTGCACTTTTTAAAGAAAATTATCACTTTTTTTCATGAGCATAATATCAATTATATGGTATCCGGCAGTATCGCCATGAGTATGTATATACTCCCCAGGGCGACCCGTGATATCGATATTGTAGTTCATTTAGAGCCTAAAGACATTGAACCGTTTATCGCTTATTTTAAAAAAGGCTATTATTGTAATGAAGATACGGTACATGAAGAAGTTAGGAGAAATGGTATGTTTAATATCATTGACCATTCTTCTGGTTTTAAAGCAGATTTTGTTATTCTAAAAAATGAACCTTTTCGCCAGATGGAATTCAGCAGGAGGAAAATGGTGGAAATATGGAATGAGCCCGTATACGTAGTAACACCGGAAGATTTATTGCTTTCAAAATTAATATGGATTCAGCAGATGCAAAGCGCCGTGCAGATGGACGATATTAAGAATGTTGTTCAGATTGAATCGCTGGACTGGGACTATATCCGGCATTGGATAAAATTCCTTCAACTAAATACATTCAATCTTTTCTAACCCCAAAAGCCAACCCCCCAATGCAAGACACCCCCGAACACGTAAAAAAAATACAACTGGAATTATGGCTGGCAAAGACGCCGGGCGAAAGGATATTGCAGTACCTTAAAGACAATGAAGAGTTGTACAAAATGTGGGACTCCGTAAAGGCACAACAGCAGCTGAAGGGCGACAAAAAAGAAGCTGAGGGGGAATGACCAGGCAAGGAGCAGGAACATGCAATATGCCTGCCGGCAACCCAATCATAATGGCCATTCAAACCTATATCCCTTACCTTTGCCCCCTAAATAACCGGAAACATCGAAACCAAAGCAAAGAAAAAATTTATGGATACACCGCTGCTCAAGCGGTTATTCGCTTATGCAAGGCCCTACAAGAAGACGCTCTACCTGTCTATGTCCCTATCGGTAATACTGGCGGCGGTTTCGCCGCTCAGGCCGTACCTGATACAGCTTTCGGTGGATAAATACATTGGCGGACAAATGCTGAAGGGCCTGATATGGGTGAGCGTAATACAGTTTGGAGTACTGCTGGCGGAAACCTTTTTGCGCTTCTGGTTCATGTACCGCATTAACTGGCTGGGCCAAACGGTGGTCAATGACATCCGCAAGGAAGTATTCAGCAAGATACTGCATCAAAATATCGCTTACTTCGACCTAACCCCCATAGGCACACTTACCACCCGCACCGTGAACGACCTGGAGTCAGTGAACGATGTATTTTCAGAAGGTATCATTTCCATAGTGGCTGATGTATTAACCATTTTAGCTATTATTACTGTTATGATGTTTACAGATTGGCGGCTTACGCTGGTTTGCCTGTCGGTTTTTCCATTGCTCATAGTGGCCACTTATATATTCAAGGAAAGCGTCAATAAATCGTTTCAGCGGGTACGCAATGCCGTGGCTGCCCTCAATGCATTTGTGCAGGAGCACCTTACAGGCATGTACATAGTGCAGGCGTTTGCCGCCGAGGAGCGGGAACTGGGCAAGTTTAACGAGATAAACAAGGAACACCGGGACGCTAACATTAATGGCATTTTAGCTTACTCCATTTTTTTTCCGGTGGTGGAAATAGTGCTGGCGCTATCGCTGGGGTTGCTGGTGTGGTATGGTGCGGTAAGGCTGCTGCACTTCGGGGTAACTCCGGGCACCATCATTGCCTTTGTTATGTACATTAACTTGCTGTTTCGCCCGCTGCGTATGCTGGCTGATAAATTTAATGTGCTGCAAATGGGCGTGATAGCCGGCGAGCGCGTGTTTACCGTACTGGATAGCGACAATACCCTGCAAGATAACGGCACCCTGCAACCACAAAAGATAAAGGGCGATGTAACATTTAAAGATGTTCACTTCCAGTATAAAGAGGGAGTGCCGGTGCTGAAGGGCGTTTCATTCACGTTGCCTGCCGGCAAGACAATGGCTGTGGTAGGGCATACAGGTGCGGGCAAGTCATCACTGATAAGCATACTGAACCGGCAATACGAGATAGAAAGCGGCCAGATACTGGTTGATGGCAGGCCGCTGCAGGAGTACGACATCTATGCCCTGCGGCGCCATATAGGCATTGTTTTACAGGATGTGTTCCTGTTTTCGGGTACCGTGATGGATAACATCACCCTCCGCAATACAGAAATACCTACAGCCAAAGTACACGAAGTAGCCAGGATGCTGGGCATCCATGACTTTATAACTCGCCTGCCCGGCGGCTATGACTTTAATGTAATGGAGCGCGGCAACAGCCTTTCGCAGGGCCAGCGGCAGTTGCTGTCATTTGCCCGGGCACTGCTGTACAACCCATCTATATTGATACTTGACGAGGCCACCTCATCAGTAGACAGCGAAAGCGAGCAGCTGATACAGCACGCCATTGACACCCTGATAAAGGGCAGAACATCAATAGTAATAGCCCACCGCCTTAGCACCATCCGCAAAGCTGATGAAATACTGGTAATGGACCACGGCCACATCACCGAGCGCGGCACCCACACCGAACTCCTTGCCGCCCGCGGCGCTTATTATAACTTGTATACTACGGTGGAAAAGGTGGTGTAGTATGTACGCAAATGCAGAACTTTGCGACAGTGGAGGACCGAATGCATGCCGGGTGGTGGTTTAGACGGGCGTTGCACCTTCGATGCAAAAGTAAGAAGTTATGTAAAAAATATTTGGTTTTACAGATAGTACTTTGCGACAGTGGGGGACATCCTAATTTACAACCGAGCAGGAGTAGGTGCGCAAAATTGTTTAAGTTCTTCATCATATAAGAAAATAGACGCATACTGTGATACATTATTGTCAAAAACTACTGCATTAAACTCTTTTTTATCGAATTGTTTATTATCGTAAATTGTATAAAAATGATTTAATTCATTAGCCTTATGGTCATATTTAGCACCGTACCAATATTTTAACTTACTTGGTATCCTTCCTAAAACCAATAATAATGGCTCAATATTAAATAAATTAACTGTACATAAAATAAACTCCCCAACTTGATAAATGACTACGTTGTGCGAACGTTTTGTTTCAAATAACATAGGGCATTTAAACATGTTTTCAATTCCGTTTATGCAATTATCGTTCGCGATAATCCAACCCGGGGGGACTAAATAGTTAACTTGATACCCCAGCCCCTGTACATATTTTATCGTTGAATAATCTTGTTTTTTTATGTTTTTGAATATTTGCCTTCTAACTCCATCAAAATCTCCGTTAAGGCAAAATTCGCTTCCCTCGTATAAAGCCAAAAGTTCAAAAGCTATTTTAGTCCCCAATGTTAAATATCGGCGAATTGACCACCGATAGTGTAAATGATATTTTTGAATTCCCCCTATAAAATCAGTAAAATTATGCGCGGTTATATTTTTACTTCTCCCACGTTTATGGAAATTTGTAAGCAAATCATCAATGTCTTGCTCCGATTTTGCAATTAGTATTATATTTCCATGTAAAAACATTATGCGTGCATGGAAATCTAGTGGAAGCTTTTCAGAGATATATGTTGTGTACTCATTGCAATTGATTTTGTCAAAACTAGTTTCAATAAAGGCTTCAAATTGATTTGAGCAATCCGCAACGAAATTAGAACTATCTCCGCCGTTAAAAAATGCTGTAATAAAATTGAGTTGGTTATAAATCAATTGAAGAGGTATGATATTTTTGTCGTCTAGATCATGATTTATAACAACCCATTCGTTTATGCTGTCCTGAAAAATGAAATTAGGTATGAATTTTAAATTTTTAATAACCGAATTCCCGCCCATTTGCTCTGCCCAAGTTGCAATCGGCGAGTATTTAAACAACCAATCTTCGCAATTTGAACTGAATTTTGAGTTGCAATTTTCGCACACTGATTTTTTTAGGTAGTTATTCGATTGGTTCGAAATAATTAATTTCCTGCTAAAAATATGAGATGTATTCTTTTGAGTTTTAGACTTACACCAAATACACAAACCTAATTCATTTGATTCAATAGGTTCAAACTTGTCAAAGGGCACATATACTTGGAATAATTTTTCATCTTTTTGCATATCCTATAGATTTCAAATAAATGACACATCAATGAAACAGGTGCATATTCACTAAGTGTTCACGTGCGTTTATGAAAAACTGAATTCAGCAGCAAGTGCATTCATATGCAAATTTAGTATTTACTGGTGAAAAATAATTTTTTTTAACTGCATTTGTTGTTGAGTCCCGCTGTTAGGCGT
>JACMPD010000051.1 GCA_014377675.1 Taibaiella sp. | reverse complement strand
TAACAATTATAACGCAACGTAACAATCTGTAGTCGCTAGTATATAATTTAGTAATAACTTTGCAAAATTCCTTTCTTTACATCAAAAAAAGCAAACTAAAATGTCCATTCAGACCGGTACGCCTGCACCCAACTTTTCGCTCCGCGATACAGAAAAAAATGAAATATCGATTAGCGAATTGAAAGGGAAGAATGTCGTCCTCTTATTTTTCCCACTTGCTTTTACCAGCACTTGTACCAAAGAACTTTGCGGCGTGCGCGACAACCTTTCGTTTTACAATGATATGGATGCTACGGTATACGGCATTTCTGTTGATTCATTATTTTCGCTGGGTAAATTTAAGGAGGAGCAAAATCTCAATTTCAGCCTGCTGAGTGACTTTAATAAAGAAGCATCAACAGCTTATGGGACTATATACGAAAACTGGATACTGGATATGAATGGTGTGGCCAAACGTTCTGCTTTCGTAATAGATAAAAAGGGTGTGGTACGATATGCCGAAGTATTAGAACACGCCGGTGACGTGCCTGACTTTACTGCAATTAAACAATGTTTACAAGACATAAATAATTAATTTTATACTTTTACTAAAACAATCTCGAATGAAGAAACTCTACTTTCTATTAAGTGCGCTTGCAATAGGTTACACCGGCCAGGCACAAACTGTACCCAACGCAGGCTTTGAAACATGGCGAACCAACTCTATAGGCAGCGGCACCAGCGCTATACTGGTGAAAGCACCTTTAGAGTGGTATGGCGCTGACTCGCTGATTATTGGTTTCGGCCGGTTGTTAGGCGGTGCACTTGGCATACCAGACTCAGTGTGGAAACAGCAGGTTTTTAAGGACAGCACCACAGTACATGGCGGCAACTACGCTGCACGCCTGGTAACTAAAGACCAGGATACACTGGGTATTTTTCCCGGCATATTGTCTAATGCCATCGCCCATGTAAGTTTTTCAGGCATTACATTTAATGGAATCTATTATACGGGCGGCACGCCGGTTACCAACCTCACACAGACAGTAAGCGCTTGGGTAAAATATACCGCCGGCGCAGCACTTGACAGCGGCCTGTTGTCAGTACAGGTACTCAGCAATATAGGTGGTATAGATTCAGTTGTAGGTACGGGCACAGCTAAAATAGCACCCAACTCAGCCTATACACAGGTGACCGCCAACATCACTTACCAGCCTATAGCAGGCCTTGTTACTGATACCATACGTATTACTTTTTCAAGCAGCGCAGGCGGGCACAATGCCGTGGGCAGCACTATGCTGGTTGATGATGTTACTATGACAGGCATTCCGTTTTCAGTTTCTGTTAATGATGTAAACACCGCAGCCAACCTGGTAACTGTGTATCCTAATCCGGCGGCTGATGTACTCAACATTGAATTAGCCGGTAGCGAACCTGTTACCTTTACGCTTATGTCTTTAAACGGCAGTATAGCGGCACAGACTACAGTGAGCCACTCGAAAGCGCTAAATGTGGCGGCACTTGCGGCAGGGTTTTATTTTTATACCGTTACTGATAAAGAAGGTAACATAGCCCAGCGTGGCAAAGTGAGCCTTATGGGCAACTAATAAATATAATATATACTCATTTAATTAAAATGTCGGCTCAATGAAAATTTGAGCCGACATTTCAACGCCTGCTAATTGATGGCGAATTATTTTCAATGCAGTAATACCTGTTATACCGACTTTGGGGAGCCTGTTGAAACGCCGGGAATCGTTAAACTATTTCTTGCAGAAGCGTTGAGGTTGCGTTATCATTTTCCCATTTCCCGTAATATGCTTATCTTGTCACGTTTTTAATAAAAACCATATTATGGGTGTTGAATTTTTATTGTGGGTGCTGCTTTTCGCGGGCATTCTTATTACCGTTGTGCTTCAGTTCGTTTTCAGACCCAAAGGAGGTTTACCCAATGACTTTAATGAAAAAATAGAGACGCTTGCCGCATTACTTGCGCGCATGGAAGCCTATGAAAAGGACGAATTTAAAAGCAACAGGGAAGAAAGCACCAAAACAGCCCGTGAAAACCGTGACGAACTGAATAAAACGCTGCTGAATTTCAAATCAGAGTTTTCTCAGACGCTTAATTCTATTACTATACAAAACCAGAAAGCACTGGAATTCATCAATAAAACCCTTGACGAAAAAACCACCGCGCTCAGCCGTAAAATGGATGAAAACAACACCGCTAACCGGGCTTCGCTGGTAACAGGGTTAAAAGATTTTACGCTGGAACTGCGTACCAAGTTTGATGAACTTAAAAAAGAACAAAAAGAGCTGACAGTATCAACTACCGCGGAACTGGATAAAATAACCCGTAAAGTAGAGGAGAAACTGAGCTTACTCACAGAGCAGGCAAAAACAGACCAGATGAAGCTGCGGGAGGTAATGGATTACTCCTTCAGGGGCTTCCAGACTACATTTGATAAAAATGTGGAGTCTTTCAACAACCTGCAGCGCGATAAGTTCAGCCAGATGGAAGAAAAGCAGAACAGGCTGGTAGATGGTACGGAGCGCAAGCTGGAACAGATACGCGAAACGGTTGATGAAAAGCTGCAAAAAACCCTGAACGAACGGCTGGGACAATCATTTGAGCTGGTGGGCAGGCAGCTGGAAAGTGTGCAGAAGGGTCTTGGTGAAATGCAGACCCTGGCCCAAGATGTGGGCAGCCTGAAAAAGGTGCTGAGCAACGTGAAAATGCGCGGTGGCATAGGTGAGGTGCAGCTTGAAATGCTGCTGGAGCAAATACTGGCACCGGAGCAGTACGCCGCCAATGTAAAAACAAAGTATGGTAGCGATGACCATGTTGAATTCGCTATAAAGCTGCCCGGCCGTGATGAAAATAAAAGCGTGGTGTGGCTGCCTATTGACGCTAAGTTCCCCAAAGACGTATACGAAGAGCTGCAGACCGCTTACGAGGTGGGCGACCAGTTTAAGATAGAGGTAGCGCAGAAAATGCTTGAAATAGCCATAAAGAAAATGGCTAAAGATATACATGATAAATATATAGACCCGCCAAATACAACCGACTTTGGTATTATGTTCCTGCCGTTTGAAGGGATATATGGCGAGGTGGTGCGCAAAGCCGCCCTGCTTGATGACCTGCAACGGAACTATAAAATTATAATAACCGGCCCTACTACCCTTGCGGCTATACTTAACAGCCTGCAGATGGGCTTCAAAACCCTGGCTATTCAGCAGCGCAGCGGCGAAGTATGGAAAATATTAGGTGCTGTAAAGAAAGAGTTTGAGCTGTTTGGCGGGCTTATGGAAAAGGCGCAGAGCAATATACAAACCGGGCTTAACCAGCTTGATGATGTAATGGGTAAGCGCACCCGCGCCATACAGCGCAAACTGAAAAGCGTTGAGACCCTCAGCGTAGCGGAAACAGTGATGATTCTCTCGGAAGAAGAGGGGAATGAGGTAACTGATGAAGAGGATAATTTAAGGAAGTAAATGCCGTACCCCACAACAACAGTGCACATAACCAGGGTAACGGCGGGCGTAAAATCTTACGCCCAGGACACCCTGGCGGCAGAAGAGCCGCTTGAACTGCGGATAACGTACAATGAGGGCAATAAGACCATCCTGAAAAACATTTCGGTTACCATGCGCACGCCCGGTAACGATGAAGAACTGGCTATCGGTTTCCTGTTTACAGAGGGCATCATTACTCTGCCAACCGACGTAGCGGGGATAACTCGAATATCGGAAAACATAGTGCTCGTAACGCTGGCCGAAGGCATTGTACCCGTTATAAAAAAGCTGGACCGTAACTTCTATACTACTTCAAGTTGCGGGGTATGTGGCAAGGCATCAATAGACGCCATAAAAACATATAGCGATACAGCCGTGCAGTACCCCTATGATCAGTTACAGTTTACGCCGGCTTTTTTGTGCACACTGCCTGGCCTGCTGAGAACGCAACAATCTGTTTTTGAACTCACAGGCGGCATACACGCTTGTGCGCTGTTTGATGCAGGAGGCAACCTGGTAGCACTCCGTGAAGACGTAGGCAGGCATAACGCTTTAGATAAACTTATAGGGTACCTTTTGTCCGCGGGCATGTACCCGGCTGATGCGCATGTACTGCTGCTGAGCGGAAGGGCGAGTTTCGAGCTGGTGCAGAAGGCGGCTATGGCGGGTATTAAAGTGATAGCGGCCGTGGGAGCGCCTTCCAGCCTTGCAGTGCAGATGACCGAAGAATGGAATATAACGCTTATTGGCTTTTTACGTAATGAACGGTTTAATATCTATTCGGGCGCACAACGGGTAGCTATATAATGTAAAACTACAAAAAAAATATACAACATAGTTAAGTATTGCGCATTGTAGTTATGAGGCCAATGCTTCTTCCTTTATTCCTGTTAGAGTCACTTTGGGTAGGGCCATATGCAACGAGAGCGCATAGAAAGTGTAGACATTTACATACAACAATAGAGTCATGGCACTGTTTTTCGCCATTACGCCGTAATTTTGAACAATGAAAATTCGGATTAACGGCAATTCCGTGCGGCTCAGGCTGAGCAAAACGGAAGTAGCTTCTTTCTGCAGCGATGGTTACCTGGAAGAAAAAACAGAATTTGGTACTGCCGCATTTACCTACAAACTACAGCGCAATGACTACAGCGCTACAATGGATGCTGGTTTTGAAGACGGTACAATGACCATGTACATACCCACACAGCTTATG
>JACMPD010000050.1 GCA_014377675.1 Taibaiella sp. | reverse complement strand
GTAGCGAAGCGGTTGCGCACTATTATACCTAATACCACAAGCAGCGTTATAATGGCGGTAAGGCCAATGTAACTGCGCCCGTCTCCTCCATCGGCTATTTCACCGGGCGCTATGTGCGTACCAATAAATGCCCATATAGGCGATGACGTGGATATAACAACATCTTTAAGGGTGGTGCAGTTGGCGAGTATGCCGTAGGGGGTTACGGGCCGGTTGATAAAGGGATCAGATACCTTCATGTATATACCGAAAATGGCGAAGACGGCAACCAGGCTGAGCAGCAACGGCGCAGTATGCCACAGTTTTTTGCGCCAGGTATTTTTGTGTGTTATAAGGTAGCCAGCGCTGTAAAGCCCACCCCAAACCAGTGACACGGCCGCATAGTAGGGATGCATAAAAGTAGCGGGCAAGGCGGTAAAGAAAATAAAGATCAAATACTTATACCTTCCACTTTGGTTGTATTGCAGCGTAAAGTAAAACAGCATGGGCAATACACACATCAGCGACAGCGCATAGTGCCCTGAAATACGAAACACCTGCGGGGAAAGTAAGGTAATGAGGCCCGCGAAACACATGGCCGCCAATGGCTTTACTGAAAACCGGAGCAGTATCTTAAAACAATAGATGATGGACAGCACGTAGCTAAGGGCTATGGTCCACCACATTATGGTGAGGGCGTCGCCCATTGTTAGCCTCTTATTAAGGCTGCTCAGCGGTACTGAGAGCAGCGGCTGCCCGTCGGTATAGGTGATGTGCTCGCCGTATGGGTAGTTCATGCCCTCAAACCAGATGCCTTTGCCGTAGAGTACATGGTACAGGTAAGTAAATATGTTTTTGCCACCGTCTGCACCCAACTCAGGCACCTCATGCCACGGGTGTGTAACAATGTGTGAGAGCGTAAACGTGGACAATACCACCGCGAAGAGCGTGGTGATCACTAACCATATTGCGGTGTTTGGCTTATTCATGCGGCCTTTTCAATAACAGCTTTATGAAATTGAGTATTTCAGGCAATAATATGCTGTAGTCCATTTTGCGGAAATGCACGTCCGCGTTCAGCGTAACGGGTATAGCAGCCACCCGGTATTTTTTTGCCACGAAACAATTCCTTACAAATTCAAGGTCAAACAAATACCTGTTGATGGTTGTGGCTAGGAACAACGGCTTTACTTTACTCCTGAAACCTTTCAGCCCGCATTGCGTATCTGTTACCGGCATGGAAAGAAATGTGCCTATCATCAGCCTCAGGCAACGGGAAATAAACCGCCGCACTGCCGGCAGGTGAGTATAATAAGCCTCGTCTTTAACACCCACGGCTACATCGCATTCGTTAATATGTAGTTTATTGTATACAGCCCGCATACTGCCTTCGGTATAGGGTATATCAATATCGGTGTAGATGATGATATCGCCTATTGCCTGTGCCACACCCTGTCTTATGGCATGTCCCTTACCCATATTTACAGCGTACTCTATCACCCGGAGGCCGGGTATGCATTGCCGCAACGTATCAATGCCCGCGGTGGTAACCCCGAAGTCTGTGCCGTCTAAAACGATAGTAAGCTCCACTTGTGCAGCCGGCCACTTGGTGATGGCTTCATAAGCTGTAATAATATTACGCTCCCAGCCCTGTTGCGGGTTATAACAGGGTAAAACGAGAGATAATATCATAGTGTACAATAGCCAGAGAACAGATAACGTTTAAATAATGAAAATATTACCACTGCATACCCGGATAGGTACGTTGCATAAATTGCAGTTCCGCCAATATATAGCCCAGGTGTTCGGAATGGCGGCCTTCTTTACCACCCTGCTGCATCCACGTGCCGGCAGGTATGGTTAGTGTTGCTTCCTCAAATATTTCACTTACCCTTTCATGCCACAGTGGTTTTATAGCCGCCACATCAGGAGCCTGTTCCTGCTGCTGCATCGCGGTTTCATAACCGGCAGGCACAAAAAACTCGCCCGTAAACATCCACAGATCGTTCACTGCGTGCTGCATCCTGGCGCGGCTTTCTTCGGTTCCGTCTCCCAGTCTTATCACCCATTCGCTGCTCCACCTCAGGTGGTAGGTTACTTCTTTCAATGTTTTTTCGGCTATGGCAGCCAATGTAGCATCCGTGCATTGGGTGAGCGCGGTGAAATAAAAGAAATTGAACGTATCGTAAAAAAATGACCTGGCTACAGTATAGGCCCAGTCATTGTTGGGCTGCTCCAGGAGTAAAACATTTTTAAAATCCCAGCCATCCCTAAGGTAGGCCATATTGTCTTCGTCCAGCTTTTCGCCTTTGGCGGCCAGTTGCTGCAGCGCGACAGATGTAAAGCGTGTTTGCTTTTCATCGTCAGTCATCTGGTTAAAGAGGTCAGCGGCATATTGATAGAGGCTCCTGGCGCGCCCAATGTGGTCAAGGGCGGCATTGCTCAAGGCAATATCCTGCTCCAGTATCGGGCCATGGCCGCACCACTCACTCAGGCGGTGACCAATAATAAGCGCATCATCTGCAAGGCGAAGTACGAAAGGTAATGTCATAATATATTGCCGCTAAAAAGGTAAATGTACTACAGTGGGTGCAAAAATAAGAAACGGCGTTGTAATACTGCGGGGGAAGCGTTGTGAAAATTCATGCAATTTTTACTATATTTAAATTCAATCCCTTACCCAGGCTTCCCAAAAGATAAATCAGCGCCCTTAAAATAACCTTAGCCCACAACTACTTGCCGCTGTTGTCCAATACCATTTCTGTTATGTTACTGCGCTTGCCGGCGGGGGTTATTATTATGGCCTGCAGGTCAATTTCCCTGCCGGCGGGTACTGTAATAATCAGCGGCTGGGTGTACCACAAATCAGTTTCGCGTGGGGTGAAGCCATCAATGGTGTAATATATCCGCGCGCCTTCAACGGTGGGGGTAAGCTCCAGTTTAAACTGCCCGCCTTTCAGCAGCGTATCGCTCATACCTATTACTTCGGGCACCCGGTAGTTATAGCCCCTTGCTTCCAGCTTACCCAGGTGGCGCGGAATCCGCAGACGGGAGAAGTTATCATAGTTTTTGGCGGCTGTTGGCGTCCAGGCTACTTCAGCGAGGGCAAGCATACGAGGCAGCAACATAAACTCAGCCTTTGCCGGTGTGGCTATGTATTCCGTCCACAGGTTGCCCTGCACTCCCTTTATGTGTTTCTGCTGGTCAGCTGTAAGCACATCAGGCACAGGGTCATAGCTATATAATTTTGAAAGGGGGGCGTTACCGCCTATAGAAAGCGGCTCCTGCCTGCTTTTGCCCTGGGCATGGTCAAGATATAGCCCTGCACTGCTCGGTGTCATTATTACATCATGGTTCAGCTGGGCAGCGGCAATACCGCCTTTTTCACCCCGCCAGCTCATAACGGTGGCATTCGGCGCAAGGCCGCCTTCCAGTATCTCATCCCAGCCTATCATGGCTCTGCCGCTGGCGTTCAGGTGGCGTTCTATACGCTGTATAAAGTAGCTCTGCAGGCCATTCTCATCCCGAAGTGCTTCTCTTTTTATCAGATTCTGGCAGAAGTCTGATTGTTTCCAGGCGTCTTTGGGGCACTCATCGCCACCAATATGTATATACTTGCCGGGGAACATATCCATTACCTCATCTAATATGTCATTTAATATCCTGAAGGTGGTATCGCTCGGGCAAAACACGTCTTTAAATACGCCCCATGTTTCGGCTACCTTGTAATTCTTGCCCGGGTCGCAACTGAGTAACGGGTAAGCTGCAATGGCCGCGGAGCTATGGCCGGGCATCTCTATTTCCGGTATTACGGTTATGTATTTTTCTGCCGCATAAGCCACAACTTCCCTTACTTCGTCCTGTGTATAAAAACCACCATACATCGTATTGTCATACAGGTCAGCGTTGCGGCCGGTCATGTTGCCTATTTTGGTTTGGGCCCTGTTGGCGCCTACCTGTGTGAGCCGCGGGTATTTCTTTATCTCTATCCGCCACCCCTGGTCATCGGTCAGGTGCCAGTGAAATGTATTCAACTTGTACATGGCCATAACATCCAGGTACTTCTTTATAAATTCAACATTAAAGAAATGGCGGCTCACATCAAGGTGCAGCCCCCTGTAGCTGAACCGTGGCGCATCGCTTATGTTGCCGCAGGGTATGGAGGCATAGCCGCGCTTGTCGGCGTTAATCAGCTGTATCAGGGTTTGCACGCCATAAAAAAGGCCGGGACCCTTACCATTAAGCACCACCTGGGCATCTGATATTTTAAGCTCATAGCCTTCCGGAGCCAGCTTTGGGTTACCCGCCGTAAGCAACAACAAGGCGTTTTTTACTCCCGCAGCGTTCTTGGTCATGGTATTGGCGTCAACTATACTGTTGGTATAACCGTTTTTACGCAGGTATTCCGCGAAATACTTAATGGCCTTATGGCCTGGCGAATCGCACAATATGCTGGTCTCAGGCGTTATGGCAAAGACACCCTTGGCACGTTTTACTGATACAGGCGCGGGTATGATGCCCATGCCGGGGTCATTAACCTGTGCCCATGTATTGGCCGAAAGCAACGTAAGAAAAGCGAACAATATCTTTTTCATGAGACTCTATTAGGAGAGCAAGATACATATTATTACAGAAAAGGGAGCTTACACTGCTTATTGAACCTGGTATTTCAACATCGCTTTTCCCGTAACTTTATTCCATGCATTACAGAAAGGGCCTTATACTGTGTGAGGGAGGAACGGAAGAGCGGTATTTCAAGGCTATGACGGAGCACCTGCAACTTAAAGGACAGCTGATAGATGTAACAACCGAGATATATAAACCCAAAGACCACTCCCCACGGGGCCTGATAAGGGAGGCCAAAAAACGGATAAACAAAATAAAGGAGCTGGAGCAGCCTGCACATGATTTTGTGTGGCTGGTATTTGACAAAGATGACCACCCCGGCATAGCGGGCACCTTTAATGAAGCTGCGGCTTACAATGGCACTCCTGAGCTAAAGATAGCCTTTACCTCGGCGTGCTTTGAGTTTTATATCCTGCTTCACTTTGAGCGCACCACCAAGCCATTCCGCAACTGCGCCGAGACCATAAAGCACCTGAAGCGACACCTACCTGACTATGAAAAATCGGCCAACCTATATAAGGAACTATACCGCTACCGGCGCACCGCCTTCGCCAACTGCGAGTTTGTAATGAAGCAGGCACGCTATGACATGGAGCGCGGACTGAAGCCCTATGAACTGGCCGCTTATTGCAACGTGCATGAGCTGGAGTATTTCCTGGAGCAGTTGTAAAGGACAGGCTTTTATATGCATCCATAACAAATAACTCTATAAATGAAAATTATTTTTACATTTGCGCAATTAAAGAAAACACCTTGAAAATTACGAATTACCTGGGCGCACTGGCACTCCTGGCGTTGTCATTTCTGAGCAGCTGCGGCACCATGTTCTGCCCGGGATACCAAACTGTAACTGTAAAAAGCACTACCCCCGGCGCCCACATCAGCTATAACGGAACCGTGGTGGGCGATGGCAGTGCCAAGGTAAAACTAAAGAAGAAAAGAGCTTACCAGCAGTTTATTGTTACAAAAGAAGGGTATAAAGACCAGAGCTATATCGCCTGCCTGCACAAGCGAAGCCCTATGTTCGCCTTTGTGGTACTTGACCTTTTCCCCTTCTTTGGCCAGTTTTCATATTTTGTAGTGGACAGGCGTGCCACAAGATCTTTCATGTATGATAAGGAACAGCGAATACCGGCAATGGTAAAGCTGGACAACCGTGCGGATGAAAAGTATCTTTTCATAAACAAAACAGCGGTAGCCGCAGCGAAGAATGATGTAGTGGAGCTTGCGGCTGATGCCGTGAGGGGCGCGGAGCGCATACACCTTACGCTGAAAGACGATGCCGCGGTTGATGAGGTGCTGGCGTTGGCGGAGGCTGGTTTCAACCCCGGCGTGGTGATAATAGACCATACCACCACATCAACCCAAGGGGCCGAAAGGCGCACTGAAGTGTGGCATAGTAAAGGTTTTACTTACCTGCACGCGCCTGTGTTTATGGGCCCTGCCAATGCGCTGGAAAGTACGGGTATGATGCTGGTTTCCGGTGA
Organism: Taibaiella sp.; assembly: GCA_014377675.1. GTDB lineage: Bacteria > Bacteroidota > Bacteroidia > Chitinophagales > Chitinophagaceae > Flavipsychrobacter. The sequence goes on along the minus strand of JACMPD010000050.1, from coordinate 4,423 downwards.
CCAGGAGCGCATAGCGCAATTGGAACCTGTGCTGGCCGCCATGACTGGCCGGGTGCTTAACTTCGGCACCGAGGTGAGCAGGGCGGCAACCATAAAACTTGCGGGCAATCTGCTGCTGGTGGCCATAAACGCCGGGCTTGCCGATATGCTCTCCTTAACCGCGGCTACCGGCACTCCGCTCAGCGATCTGGAGGCTTTATTCAGCGCCTGGAACCCGGGAATAATGCTGCCCGCACGCCTTAAGAAAATGACCTCCGGCAGTTTTGACCAGCCCACCTGGGAGCTGAATATGGCCCGCAAAGATGTGGGCCTGATGCTGGGCGAAATAGCCCAATCAGACACTCCCCTCGCAGTATTGCCAGCCGTAGCCGCCGAAATGGACCGGTGGATAGCTAAGGGACATGGTGCTGATGACTATACGGTGGTGGGTAAGGACACTATGCGCAAACTGAATAATTAATATACATACATTGAAAAAGCCGCATTACCTAACGAGGTTATGGCAATGCGGCTTTCAGTTTCACAGCTTTCGCTTAGCTCACTATCCTCAGCTTTGCATAATTCAGCATTATCTTTTTTACCCCATGGCCTTCACCGAAGTCGATGCTGGCTATTCGGTTGTTAGAGCCGCCCTCCAGTGTAAGTATGGTGCCGAAACCAAATTTCTGGTGTTCCACTTTCGCGCCTGTTGTCACGTCAGTCAGTTCATCAGCGGTGAAGTTGGCCGATGGGGTATGCTCGGGCTTGTTGGCAGCCTGCGCCAGTTTATCAGCCAGCTTTTTTAATGAAGGTACCTTGTCAAAGTTCTGGTGCAGCGTGCTGGCTGTGCTGCCGCTTTTATTGCTGGCTGCCGGCGCTTTGTGGCTGGCACCGGTAAAGGTACGGTCTATATATGCGGTGGGTATCTCCTGTATAAACCTGCTTTCCTCGTTCTGCACTAGGCTGCCGAAGCGGTAGCGGCTGTTGGCATAGGTAACCCACAGGCGCTCTTTGGCGCGGGTAATGGCTACGTAAAACAACCTGCGCTCCTCTTCAAGCCCTGCCCTGTCATACAGGCTCATGCTGCTTGGGAAAAGTGTTTCTTCAAGCCCTACCGAAAACACACACGGAAATTCAAGTCCCTTGGCGGAGTGTATCGTCATCAGCTTCACTACATCCACGTCTTCACCCTTGTTGTTTTCAGTATCAGTCTGTAAAGATATTTGCTGCAGGTAGCTGCCAAGGCTTTTATCTAACAGTTCGCCTTCTTCATCAGGTGTTTCGGTAAATTCTTTTATGGAGTTGAGCAGCTCCTGCACGTTCTCATACCGTGCGAGGCCTTCCACCGTTTTATCATTATAGAGCTCCTGCACCAGCCCGCTGTGCTTGCCAATGGCGAAAGCAACATCGTAGGCGTTCTTGGTTTGCAGCAGGGTCTGGAAGCTCTTAATCATCATTACAAAAGCGTCCATTTTGCTGCTGCCGGTGCCATGCTCCATTAGCTCCCATATCGTTTTGTCCTGCTCATGGGCTGTTACCACTATGCGGTCAAGGCTGGTTTTACCTATGCCGCGGGCCGGCACGTTTATAATGCGTTTCAGGTTTTCTTCGTCCCGGGTATTCATTACCAGCCTCAGGTAGGCAAGGTAGTCTTTTACTTCTTTGCGCTGGTAGAATGATACACCGCCATATAGCTTGTACGGTATATTCATCCTGCGGAGGCTTTCCTCAAAAGAGCGGCTTTGCGCATTGGTGCGGTATAGTATAGCGAAATCTTTATTGGCGTAGTGGTTGCGCATCTGCTGCTCCTTTATGGCGTCAGCCACAAACCTGCCCTCATCATTATCGGTCATGGTGCGGGCGAGTATTATTTTTTCGCCCTCCTTGTTGCTGGTCCACAGTTCCTTGGGTATCTGGTTCTGGTTATTGCTTATTACGTTGTTGGCAACGTTAAGTATGCTCTGGGTGCTGCGGTAGTTCTGCTCCAGCTTCACCACCTTCACGTGATCATAGTCATCCTGAAACTGCAGTATATTCTGCACAGTAGCGCCGCGGAAGGAGTAGATGCTCTGCGCGTCATCGCCCACCACGCATATATTCTCCCGCCTTGCGCCCAGCATTTTTATAATGGAGTACTGAGCAGTATTGGTATCCTGGTACTCATCAATAAGTATGTAGTGAAACCTGTGCTGGTAACTGGCCAGCGCCTCGGGGTGCTGCGTGAGCAGGTCATGCATTTTAAAGAGCAGGTCATCAAAATCCATAGCGCCGTTTTTAAAGCACCGGCGGGCGTAGGTATCATAGATGTCGCTCATAGCTATCCGGTTGCTGCGGGCGTCTTCCTGCTGTATTTCCATGTTTTGCCGGTAGTCAGCAGGGCCTATCAGGCCGTTTTTGGCTGCGCTTATGCGGTTGTAAACATAGGCGGGTTTGTACTGCTTGTCATCCAGATTCATTTCCTTTACAATATCCTTTATTATGCCCTTGGCATCATCAGTATCATAAATGGTGAAGTTGGCCGGGTAACCCATGCGGGGGGCTTCCCTGCGCAGCATACGTGCGAAAACCGAGTGAAACGTACCTATATACAGGTTGCGCGCGTCCGTATTGCCAAGGGTCTTTTCCACCCGCTCCTTCATTTCGGCGGCTGCTTTATTGGTAAATGTAAGCGCAAGTATATTAAAAGCGTCAACCCCGTTATTCATCAGGTGCGCTATACGGGTGGTGAGTACTTTGGTTTTGCCGCTGCCCGCCCCCGCTACTATCATCAAAGGGCCATCAATATGCTCTACTGCAACACGTTGCTGCTCATTCAAACCTTCAAGGTAACTAAACATAGCGCAAATTTAAGGAATTGCCCCGGTATGGAACGGCTGAAATTATCGTATGGAAACAGCGAAAAATATGTTATCAGCATTCCCTTCCAAAATCACAATTCCTGGTGCTACGGGTGGTGGTAACCGTATTTTTTCTTTACTTTATATCTTGTTAAGCAAAATTATGAGAAACCTGGTATTTATATTGTTTATTTTATGTGCCTGTTCTTTTGGCGCACAGGGGCAGGACCGCAAAGCCCGGCGCATAAAAGACAGCCTGCCCTACATGAAGTACCCCGAGTTGCCCGCATTTAATATAAGGCTACAGGATAGCGTAAACGTATTTAATACATTCAATATACCCAAGGGCAGGCCGGCACTGCTCGTACTCTTTGACCCTGACTGCAAACACTGCCATGATGTAACCGTAGAGCTGATGAGAGGCATTGATTCGCTAAGTAATATTGATATGTACTGGCTTACTTTTAATGCAAGCATGACCAAAACCAGGGAATTTTACAAAGAATTTAAAATGGAGCAGTACCCGAACATAAAGGTGCTGGGCCGAGATTATGAGATGTTTTTTATTGACTACTATGGCGTTAATTCATTCCCTGACTTCGCCCTGTATGATGAAAACAAGAAAATCATCCACCTGTTTGAAGGCAGGGTAACAGTGAACGACCTGCATGAGTATACGCATAAGAAGTAACGGGAGACTGTAAGGTAGATCTATTAATTAATTAATACTTATATTTAAAGAGGCTATGCCACGCCCTACACCCCCCTTACTAATCCGGTTGGAGTTTTGATATGCTATAATCTCTTACTTTTGCAAAAATATTTGCATGAAAAGAACTATCCTGTCATTACTGGCAATACTGCCTTTTTTCGCCATTGCCCAGATTCCGACGGGCTATTATAGCTCAGCGGCTGGCCTATCAGGCAAGCCATTGCGTGTGGCGCTCAAAAACATAATCAGGCCACATACAATCCTGACCTACACCCCCGGGCTGTGGAACGCATATTACACCACTGATGTAAAGCCTAACGGAAAACTTTGGGACATGTATTCTGATATACCTGGCGGCACACCCGCTTATGAGTATACAATTGTATCTGACCAGTGTGGCAGCACAAGCCCCTCCGCGGAAGGCGGCTGCTACAACAGGGAGCATACATGGCCACAAAGCAAATTCAGCTATGATACCGCCATAAAATGTGACCTGCAATTTGTGATACCAACTGATAATTATGTGAATGCACAACGTGATGATTTCCCGTATGGCGAAGTCGGTGGCACACCTGCACATATTTTCACGAATAATAGTAAGTTAGGTACTAATGGTTATGCCGGGTCCCCTTCTTCAACGTGTTTTGAGCCTGTGGACTCCTTTAAAGGCGATATTGCCCGCCTGCTGTTTTATGTGGCCACTTGCTATTATGGCGCAGACAGCACTAAATTTACAAACTGGGAAATGGCCACGGGCATCAGCTTTAAGCCGTGGGCTATAGCTATGCTGCTGGAGTGGCACCACAATGACCCCGTAAGCGCCAAGGAAATAAACCGCAACAACAAGGCTTACCTCAGGCAAAACAACCGTAACCCTTTTATTGACTATCCCGGT